>CAZMWZ010000007.1:24192-35951 GCA_964570045.1 uncultured Spirochaetaceae bacterium | reverse complement strand
AAGCGCAGGAGAGCGCGCAGATTCAGCGGCGTCCTCCTCTAATAGAACACCTTCAGCTCGAGCTCCACGCTCACCGCCGACACCAGGTTGCCGAACTCGCTTGACTCGCCGCCCGCCGCCCAGGCCACAGACAGATCAACCGCCGAGTCCCCGATGAAGGCGGTGCTGATCCCGTGCCGCGCCAGCATGGACAGGTCGGTGATGTTAATGAGGAGAGCACTGGAAAGGCCGATATGGTCGAACAGCGGGTGGCCGTTGTCCGTGATCGAGCCTTGAGTCAGGGACAGAAACGCGTAATCCTTGCCCAGCCGGCCCGGACGCACCGCCAGCGCCTTGCTCCCCTTCGTGTCGGAAACAAGCTGCTCCTCTGCGAGCGTCAAGCCCTCGGAAAGGCGGTAATACTCGGCCAGGATCGAGGTCCTGATGCCGGGCAGCGTCGCCGAAACGCCGGCCAGCAGTGAATGCTGCAGGCCTGAGGGGCTCGCGGCCGGAGGGACTTCCAGGTAGCGGGGCTTGCCGTACAGACAGCTTTCGAACCAGAGTTGCACCGTGTCCCAGCCAGGCAGGGCGTAGAGTGGAGCGACCGAGAGATTGAGGGCCGCGGTCCAGGAATCGGTCTGCGACCAGTAGGCCGAGAGGGACAGGTCCGAGCCGGGCAGGGCGGAGCTGGACACCTTCCCGCCTACCCCGAAATGCTCCAGCCGATCATAGACCACGCTGAAGGTAGCGAAGGACAACACGGGGGTGATCAGCTCGGCCTTGAGCGCGGGCACGCCCTCCGTGGTCTGCCGGGCGGCCGTGGGGTCTTTGGGCGGATTGACCGGGTCCGAAGGGTTGAACACCCACCCGGCCCCCCACTTCAGGCGCTGCTTGCCGGCCCGCAGATAAAACAGATCCGAGAAGTTCAGGTCCGCGTAGAACTGGTTCACGACGAACGACAGCGTTTCCAGCATGGCCCCGTCCGCATGGGCCAGGAGGTCGGAGTCGGCGAAGGTGAAGTCCAGCAGGCCCAGGGCCCGGTAAGACCTGGCGAAGGACAGCACGGCGTGCAAGGCAGATGACGCCGTCACCGGCTCGAAACCGATTCCGCCGTAAAGCGCCTCATCGGCGGCGAGCGTCATGGAGGCCGTGAGGTCCCCCGACAACGTGAAGGCGGAGTCCTGGGCCGCGGCCGGCAGAAGGCTCCAGAGCAGCAGGGCGAAAGCGATCCAAGGGGTTCTCATGGGACGCCCTTTTCAGAAATCGTAGGGGTACAATCGCCCCGATTCCAGGTATTCCTTGGTGAAGAACTGCTCCGGCACGTTCTTGAGGGGCGTGATTTCGAACATCTTCAAACGGCTGGTTTCCTCGGGCCTCAGGGCGTCCACGTACTCTATGTCCATCTGCACCACCCGGCTTCCCTTCATGGTAACTGCGCGCACCAGGTAGTACTTGAGCTCCTTGCCGGCCACCGCGAAGAAGGAGCGCTTCACCGGCAGGCGCGTGGCCACCTCGATCCAGGCGTGCACCAGGCCGTAGGCCAGCTTGCGGTTCCTGGCTTTCAGCTCGAACTTGTAGCAGTCCTTACCCCCCACGTTCTCCCGGCCCAGGTAGGCCACGGTGTAGTCCAGGGTGGTGTTGAAGCGGGTCAGGTCCAGGTTGGAGGTTTCCCCGCCGCGCGCGGAGGCGGTGGCGCTGGTCTTCACGACCTTGTTGGTGTTGGCGAAACGCTGGTAGAACAGGTCCTCGTTGCGCAGCAGCGCGAAGTTCTTCTGCGAGGCCGGGGCCGTGTTCACGAACACGACCTTATTGTCCTTGCGGATGAAGAAACCCTCGCTGGACCGGTCCTCGCCGCTGGCGAAGGTGTCGGTGATGGCCATTTTCGCCTTGCAGTACAGCGGCAGCACGAAGGCGTCGGCGGCCTCGATGTAGGGGTTGAGGTCCCCTTCCGGGAAGTTTTCGGCGCCCGCCGGCAGGGCGGCAGACAAGGCCGCGGCCAGCAGGGCCGGCAGCAGGAGCGCTCTCATCGGAATCCTCCTTGGTCAACGGCCGGCCATCTGGGCCACGGCCTGCTTCTCGGTTTCCCGGCGCACGGTCCACCAGGTCGAAGCCAGCAGGATCGCCAGCAGCAGGACCAGGGGCGCCCCCAGGGTCAGGGCGTTGATGTCCAGCGCCAGGCGCGTCATGCCGAACATGTACTGCAGCATCAGCAGCGGGGGGCGCACGATCACCAGCCGGAAGGTCACGGCGCAGGCCGCCACACCCAGCGCCCCTAGCAGGTAGCCGGCGGCCAGGCCGATCAGGGTTTCGCCCAGGAAAAGGGCCTGCACCGTGCCGCGCGGGAAGCCGATGGCCCGCAGGGTGCCGATCTCGTCGCGCCGGTCGAAAATGTTGGTCATGATCACGGAGCGGATGCCGATCAGCAGGGCCAGGAACACGATCATGGCCAGGAAGCCGAAGAATAGGATGTTGCTCAAGCCCAGGGACAGCAGGAAGCGCACGAACTCGTCGTCCCGGTAGCCTTTGGCCCGAAAGTCGGTGAGCCTGGCGTTGATCGCCGCGGTCATCGCGGGGATGCCGGCCTCCTTCTTTGCGTACACTTTGTAGAATGGCATCAGCCCGCCGGCCAGCTCACTCAACTCCGCGTAATCCTGGGCGCGGATCACGGCGCTGTCGTCGTACCAGGGGGCCGATGCCCGGAACAGGCCAGTGATCGGGAAATCCATGGCGTTGCGCGCGCCGAACACCGAGGGGATGAACAGGGTGATGGAGTCCCCCACCCGCAGACCGTGCCGCGCGGCCAGCGAGGTGGACAGCAGGCAGCCGAAGTCGTCTTCCTGACCGGGGAAGGCCCCGTCGGCCAGCTCGGTCTGGTCGCGGAAGGGCCGGTCCAGGGAGAAGTCGGTGGCTGAAATCATGAGGAAACTGCGAGAGTTTCCCGCCTGCATCTCGAACCAGCCCTGGACCCAGGGGGTCAGGATGTCCGTGTTCGGATGCTGCCCCAAGACCTCGCGGACCGCCTCCGCCTGGCGGCGGTAGCGCCCGCTGTCCTGTTCCTGGAACTGGAAGCCTTCCTCCGCGGACACCCACAGGTGTCCGGTCCACTTGGCCTGGGTGTCCACGCGAATGTGGTCCCGCACCCGGGAACCCAGGGCGAAGGCGAACACCAGGACCAGGGAGGCCAGAAAACCCGCCCCCGCCACGAAGGCCGTGCGGGCTGGACGCTTGGCCAGGTTCTGCAGCACGTAGCCGAACAGCTCCATCTTCTACCGCCTCTCCAGCGCCCTCACGATGGCCAGGCGCCCGCCCGCGAGGGCGGGGAACAGAGGCGCGAACACAGAAACACCCAGGAAAACCGCCGCCGTTTGCAGGATCTTTTGCGGGTGGAACGAGGGGAAGAACCCCTTGCCGATCACATATTCGAAAAAGGTCAGGCTGTTGGCGATCCCGGTGCGGTGCAGCACGGCGATCAGGACCGTCCCGGCCGCGAACCCGATGGCCACCCCGGCGGCGATGGCCAGGAACCCCTCCAACGTGAATAGCAGCACGATGTCGGAGCGGCCGAAGCCGATGGCCCGCAGGGTGCCGATTTCCCCGTAACGCTCGATGATCGCGAAGGCGGTAAGCTTGACCACCAGCAGCACGCAGATGAACAACAACACCGCCTCGACGAACTTCAGGGCCACGGAAAATCCCAGAACAATCTCGCCGAAAATCGGCGCGTAGTAGCGCCAGGAGACGACCTGCAATTCGGGATGTTCCGCGGCCAGGAAGGTTCGGATGCGCTCCAGGACGCGCTTCTCGGTGCGCGCGTCCGCCAGGAAGCCGATCACCTCGGTGGCCATCGCCCGGCGGTAGCCAGTCATGGCGCGGAAGGCCGCCAGGTCGAAGAACATCCCGCCGAAACCCAGGGATTCCTTGGGCAGGCTCTTGTAATCGATGCCCCCTGTTACGGTGACCAGGCGGTCCACGAAGCCACCATCGGGGCTGGGCAGAAGCATTACGTAGGAGGAGCCCACCGCCACGGTCTTGTGCTCCGCGTACTCGTACCAGGAGGCCGCGCAGGCATCCGACTCGGCGCCCAGTATCGGCCTCCCCTGCGCGTAATACAGGTCCGTGAAGTTGCGGTCGAAGCGGTCCATGTCCATGGCCATGGCCATGAAGCCGTGCTCCTCGTCCTGGGCGCCATACAACACCCCGGTGAACACGATCCGCTCTTCGTAGCCGCTCACCTCCGGCTGGGTGGCCAGGAAGCCCTGGATCGAAGCGACCTGTTCGGGGCTGAGCATATCCGCCGGCTCGCAGTAATAATGGCCGAAGCTGTTGCGGGTCTCCACGTCCCGGTCCAGGACCCGGAAGTGACCGGAGAAGCCCCGGGCGAACATGTCCGACTGCTTGACCGCGATGTCCTCGACCAGGTTCTCGAACACGAAGGTCAGGAAGGCGCCGAAGAAGGCGATGAGCACGATGATCCGCGTGCGCCAGCCGTGGCGCCGCAGGTTGCGCAGGCACAAGCCTAAACGCTCCATCAAGCCTCCACCCGCCCGTCGCGCAGGCGGACGATCCGGCCGGCGCGCTCCATGATCCGCGGGTCGTGGGTGGAGAACACGAAGGTGGTGTGCCGCTCGCGGTTGATGCGCTGCATCAGCTCCAGCACCTCCGCGCCGGTCTCGGAGTCCAGGTTGGCGGTGGGCTCGTCGGCCAGGACCAGCTTGGGGTGGGTGACCAGGGCGCGGGCGATGGCCACCCGCTGGCGCTGCCCGCCGGACAGCTCGAAGGGCTTGTGGCGGGCATGGTCGGCCAGCCCCACCGCCTCGATCAGCTCCGCCACCCTCTCCTGCTTCTCCCGCACCGGGAGCTCCCGGTGCAGTAGCAGGGGCAGCCGCACGTTCTCGAACACGGTGAGCACCGGCAGCAGGTTGAAGGACTGGAAGATGAAACCCAGGTGCCGGCTGCGGTAGCGGGTGCGGGCAGCCTCATTGAGCCGGCGGACATCCTCCTCGCCGATGTGTATGGAGCCGGAGGTCGGCTCGTCCACCAGGCCGATGAGGTTGAGCAGCGTGGTCTTGCCGCTGCCCGAAGGGCCGGCGATGCAGGCGAAGCTGCCGCTGTCCACCTCCAGGGACACGTCGCGCAGGGCGTGGACCACCGTCCTGCCGAGCTGGTAGTTCTTGGATAGCGCCGTCACATGGATTCCGTTCATAGGCCGTTCCCTGTTAAACACCGCTGCCTGGCGGAATTGTCCCTGAAAGAGTTACAATGAAGTCAGTATGAACAACCGGAAGAGCAGCCGTGCTCGACGATGAACATTCCTGATTTGCCGGTGGTCAGGCGGATGCTGCACAGCGGCGACCCGACGGAGGGTTCGCGCTGGAGGTCTACAACGCCCGGACCAGCGAGCGGGTCGTCATGAGGGGGACCCGTGCCGACTGGGGTCCGAAAGAGGCCGGCAGCGGTGCCGGTTGAAGCGGGTGCGGCGGCGAGCTATGATTGGGTTCCCAGGGAGCGTGAAGGAGGGACCAGAATGGAGTTGCCCGCGCGCGCGAGCATCGGGCCCGGGGTGAGGGTGGCCATCGTGCTCAAAGAGGACCAGCGCACCGGCAGGCTTACGGAAGGAATCGTGCGGGATATCCTGACCGGCTCTCCGAGTCATCCGCACGGGATCAAGGTCCGCCTCGAGAGCGGGGAGGTGGGCCGCGTGAAAGCGGTGATAGGGTAGGAGCAGATGAGCGCACAAGAGGGAAGGATCCGCTATGTCATCGTACACCTGCCGGGGCCGCGCTGGAGGGCCGGCGTCGGCTTCCAGGAGCAACCGGGGGTGCAGGAGCACGTGCAGCACTACCGCCAGCTTCACGAGAGCGGGAAGCTGGAAAAGGGAGGGCCGTTCGTCGAAGGCGCCCTGGGCGGGATGATGATCCCCGTGGCCGAAATGACCAAGGAGGAGATCCTCCGGTTCGCCGCCCAGGATCCCGCCGTGAAGGCCGGCCTGCTCAACTTCGAGCTGTGGAGCTGGTACGTGGCCATGGAACGCAGGTAGCAGGGCAACGCGTCCTGTGATTCGCTCCGATTGTGTGATGCGCCCCGGCGCGCTACACTGGGCTGCGGGACGAGTGTCCGGAGGAAAGATCGGTCTTGCGGCAGCCACTGCTGTACGTGCGCAATGAAGTGGAAGCGAACCTCCTGGAGGCGGTGCTGGAGGCGGAAGGCATCCCCGGCTTCGTGAAGGTGTACGGCGATCCGGCCTACTGCGGGGTGTGGACCTTCAACGACGCGTACGGGCAGGTGGAGTGCCCGCTGGAGTTCCGCGGGCGGATCGAACGGATCCTCACTGAGATCCGCAGGAGGTAGCGCATGGACCTGTCGCCTTTCGAATCGCTGGATGTGGTGCTGGTGTGCGGCCTGCCGGGTTCGGGCAAGTCGCATTTCTGCCGCAGCCGCTTCCAGTCCAGCGGCCGCCTGCGGGTCAACCGCAAGGAGATCCGCCGGCTGCTATACGAGATGCTGGCCTTCGGCAAGAAGTGGTCTGAGGCCGACTTCAGCTCCAGCGACGAGTTTCTGGTCAAGCACGTGGAGCGCAAGATCATCGAGCACCTGCTGCAGAACCGGCAGAAGGTGCTGATCGACAACACCAGCGTCTCCGCCTCCTCCCGCAAGAGCTATGTGGCGATCGCCCAGGGTATGCGCAAGAGCATCGGCCTCGTCTTTCTGGACGTGCCGGCCCGGCGCTGCCTGGAGCAGAACCGGCTGCGCGAGGACCCTGTCCCCGAAATGGTGATCTCCAACCTCGCGGCCGCCGTCGATCCGCCACGGCAGGATGAAGGCTTCCAGGAGGTCTTGATTCTCACGGCCCAATAAGGTGAGGGAAATGGAAGCCGTACGCATCATCATCACGGGGGGTACCTTCGACAAGCACTACGACGAGATCCGGGGTGTGCTGGCTTTCAAGGACACTCACCTGCCGGAAATCCTCAAGTACGTGCGCTGCGCCCTCCCCATCGAGCTGGAGTTGAACCAGCTGATCGACAGCCTGGAGATGCACCTGGACAACCGCCTGAAGATCCTGGAGTCGTGCAGGAGGGCCCCGGAGAGCCGGATCGTGGTCACCCACGGGACGGACACCATGATCCAGACCGGTAGGATTCTGGGGGAGGCGGCTCTGGGCAAGACGGTAGTGCTGACCGGCGCCATGATTCCCTACTCGTTCACCGCCTCGGACGCGGTTTTCAACCTGGGCTCCAGCATCGCGGCCGTCCAGATCCTGCCGCCTGGGGTGTACGTGGCGATGAACGGGCGGGTGTTCGCCTGGGACCGCGTGCGCAAGAACCGGGATGCGGGGACCTTCGAGGAGGGGTGAGCATGCTGGCGGAGAAGAAGGATGTGCGCCAGATTCCCGGCGAGGGGGTCCGGCGCTGGTTCACCGACAACTACTTCGACCTGATCGTCTGGTACGAGGAAGGCCAGGTCATCGGCTTCCAGCTATGCTACGACAAGGGGGGGCACGAGCGGGCCCTGACCTGGCACCGGCCGCACCGCTACCTGCACACCCGGGTCGACGACGGGGAAGTCCCCTTCGCCTACAAGATGAGCCCCGTCCTGGTGCAGGACGGGGTTTTCGATCACGAGCGCATCGCCGAGAAGTTCCGCCGGGCCAGCACACGAATCGAGTCCCGGATCGCCGGTCTGGTGCTCGACGCGCTGCGGGTCTATCCCGCCGAATGAAGACCCTGGGACTTTTGGGCGGCATGACCTGGGAGTCGACGCTGGAGTACTACCGGCGCCTCAACGAGCGGGTCAAGGAACGGCAGGGGGGCTTACGATCCGCCCGATGCCTGATCTACTCCTTCGATTTCCAGGAGCTGGCCGATCTGCAGAACGCGGGCCGCTGGGGGGAGTTGGGGGACCTGCTGGCCGAGCGCGCGCGCCTGCTGGAAAAAGGCGGCGCCGAGCTGCTCCTGATCTGCGCCAACACCATGCACAAGGTCGCGGAGCGCGTCCGGCGCGGCATCGATATCCCCCTGGTGCACATCGTGGAGGAGACGGCGAAAACCATCCTGGGGCTGGGCTTCGGGAAGGTGGGCCTTCTGGGCACCCGGATCACCATGGAGGACGGCTTCTACTCCGATTGTCTGGAAGCCCGTGGGATCCGGACCCTTCTGCCCGCGGCCCCGGACCGGGAGGAAATCCAGCGCATCATCTTCGAGGAGCTGGCCCTAGGACGCCTCGCGCCGGGCTCGCGGGTCACCTGCCTGCGGGTCGCGGGCGAGCTGGCTTCCCGGGGGGCCCAGGCGGTGGTCCTGGGCTGCACGGAGCTGCCGCTCCTGCTGGCGGGCTCAACCGCCCCGGTCCCCTGGCTGGACACCCTGGACATCCACGTGCGGGCGGCCATCGAGCTGGCGGGGGGGTAGTGCCCGGGCGGTGCCCGGGTATAGAAGAACCCTTGCGGATTGGAATAGAATGCGGACAACCGCTGCGAACAGAGGAGCGTACCCCGATGAAAGCGGGCAGTCGCAAGCCACCCAGGCCCAACCCGAAGGCGGGGGCAGCCGCGCCTAACGAAGGCGGAGATTTCATCCGCACTATCATCGTCCAGGATTTGAGGGAAGGCAAGAACGGCGGCCGTGTCCACACCCGCTTCCCGCCCGAGCCCAACGGCTACCTGCACATCGGGCACGCCAAGTCGATCTGTCTGAACTTCGGGATCGCCGCCGAGTTCGGGGGGCTGTGCAACCTGCGCTTCGACGACACCAACCCCACCAAGGAGGAGGCGGAGTACGTGGAGTCCATCCAGCAGGACGTGCGCTGGCTGGGCTTCGACTGGGGGGATCGCCTGTTCTACGCCTCGAATTACTTCGATCGGCTCTACGAGTTTGCGGTGCAGCTCATCCGGGACGGCAAGGCGTACGTGGACGACTTGAGCGCGGAACAGATCCGCGAGTACCGCGGCACCCTGACCCAGGCGGGCCGCAACAGCCCTTACCGGGACCGGCCGGCAGCGGAGAGCCTGGAGCTGTTCGAGCGCATGCGCCGGGGGGAGTTCGCCGAGGGCTCGCGCGTTCTGCGGGCCAGGATCGACATGGCTTCCCCGAACATCAACCTGCGCGACCCGACGATCTACCGCATCCGCTTCGCCTCCCACCACCGGACCGGCACGCGCTGGTGCCTCTACCCGCTGTACGACTTCACCCACTGCCTGTCCGACTCCCTGGAGGGGATCACCCACTCCATCTGCACCCTGGAGTTCGAGAACAACCGCCCGCTGTACGACTGGTTCCTGAACCAGCTCCCCGTGCCCTGCCACCCGCAGCAGATCGAGTTCGCCCGCCTGAACGTGAGCTACACGGTCTTAAGCAAGCGCAAGCTGCTGGAGCTGGTGCAGGGGGGGCAGGTGCGCGGCTGGGACGACCCGCGCATGCCCACCCTCTCGGGTTTGAGGCGGCGGGGGTACACCCCCGAGGCTATCCGGGCCTTCTGCGAGCGCATCGGGGTTTCCAAGGTCAACAGCACGGTGGACATCGCGCTGCTGGAATTCTTCATCCGGGAGCATCTGAACAAGAGCGCGCGGCGGGTCATGGCCGTGCTGCGCCCGCTGAAGCTGGTCATCGACAACTACCCCGAGGCTCAGGTGGAGGACCTCGCGGCGGAGAACAACCCGGAGGAGCCGCGGGCCGGCAGCAGGCTGGTGAAGTTCTCCCGGGAGTTGTATATCGAGAGGGATGATTTCCGGGAGGATCCGCCCAAAGGGTACTTCCGCCTTTCCCCCGGGCGGGAGGTGCGCCTCAGGCACGCCTACTACGTGACCTGCACCCGAGTGCTGAAGGACCCGGCTACCGGCGAGGTGACGGAGCTGCATTGCTCTTATGACCCCGCCTCGCGGGGGGGGTGGACCGACGACGGGCGCAAGGTCCTGGGCACGCTGCACTGGGTATCCGCCGCCCACTGCCTGGAGGCGGAGGTGCGCCTGTATAGCCCGCTGTTCCTGAAGGAAAACCCGGGCGAGGAGGCGGACGGAGCCGATTTCCAGACGCAGCTGGACCCGCACTCCCTGGAGGTGCTCGCCGGCGCCCGGGTGGAGGAGAGCCTGCGGGAGGCCGCGCCCCTGGAGCGCTTCCAGTTCCTCCGGCAGGGATATTTCTGCGCGGACTACGACTCCACGCCCGAACGCCCGGTCTTCAACCGCACCGTCACGCTGCGCGACACCTGGGCCAAGATCGAGAAGTCGCAGAAATGAGCTACCTGCACTACAAGCTGCGCGCGGGCCCCGACAACCTGATCCAGGTGAAGCTCAGCGGCAAGGCCAACGTGCGCCTCCTGGACACCCTGAACTACTTCAAGTACCACGCCGGCCGGCCCTACAAGAGCTCCGGCGATGCCGCGCAGGAAGCAGTGGTGAACCTGAAGCCCCCGCACCAGGGGGAGTGGCACGTGATCGTGGACCTGAAGGGGCAGGACGCGGAGGTCCGGGCCTCCGTGCAGGTCCTCAACAGCAAGACCGCCCCATAGGAGGTGCCCGCCATGAGCAGGCCCGTCGAGGAGCTCGCCGACAAGAAGCGCAGGCTGCAGGAGCTGGTGCGTTCCCGCTCCAAGGCCGCCTGCGCGGGGATCCTCTCCTCGGAGATCGACGTGCGCCGCGAGACGGCGATCGAAGAGCTGGAGGAGGAGATCCGCCGCCTGGAGAAGAAGGCCAAGGGGTAGGGCCGGCGCGCCTACCCCAGCAGGGGCCGGAGGATCTGGTAGCCCCCGAAGGGCGGCATCAGGCAGGCCCCCGCGAAAAGCCGCCGGGCAGCGGCCAGCATCTCAAGGGCCAGGACCAGGCCCTCGGCGGCCGGATCCGCGGCCTCCTGCAGGCGTCGGCGCGCGGCCTGCGCCACGTGGATGCCGGACACCCGGTGATGCAGGAACTCCGCGTGGCGCGGGGTGCGCAGGGGCAGCACGCCCAGCAGCACCGGGAGGCCCGCGGGGCGGGCGGCTGCCGCCAGCGCCTCGGCCTCCTGGAGGGAATACACCGGCTGGGTGACCGCGAAGCCGGCGCCCGCCTCCGCCTTGCGCAGGAGGCGCTCCCCCTCCCGACGCAACCCGCGCCGTCCTTCCCTCGGATCCAGCACCACCCCGACCTGCAGCCCCGCCTCCGCCGCCATCCGGACCAGCGCGAAAACGTCCAGGTCCCGCACCCCGGTCAGCCCCTGCTCGGCCAGGGCGATCCGGTCCCCCGTGGCCAGGAGCACGGTTTCCACGCCCAGCGCCCGGGCCCCCCACAGCAGGCCTTGCAGCGCCAGGCGGTTGTGGTCCCGGGGAGTGCAATGCAGGATGGCCGGCCTGCCGGTGGCCCGCTGGAGCAGCGCGCAGGCCGCCAGCGCATCCATGTGGGGGCGGGCCACCGGGTGGGAGGCCACGCTGAAGGCCTGGAAGGGAAGGGAGGCCAGCGGGGCGAGGGTTTCCAGAAGGGCTGAGGCATCCGGGCCGCGGGGGGGGACCACCTCGACGGTGACCAGGAAGCCGTGTTGCGCGAAATCCAGCATGGTTCACTCCTACCGGCTCATCCTTATGGCCGAAAGACGGGGAATGTCAAGGCGTGGTATAGTCGCACTCGCCATGCAGAGCGATACGATTTTCGACAGGATTCTCCGCAAGGAGCTGCCCGCACGCATTGTCCACGAAGATGAAGAGGTGCTGGCCTTCCACGACGCCCACCCGCAGGCCCCCGTGCACGTGCTGGTCATCCCGAAGAAGAAGGTGGCCAGCTTCGACCGGCTCGGCGAGCTGACCGGGGAGGAGGCGGGGCG
>CAZMWZ010000007.1:22885-24092 GCA_964570045.1 uncultured Spirochaetaceae bacterium | reverse complement strand
CGCCTTAGCGGCGCCGCGCGAGGGAGACGGCCAGGTAAACCGCGAAGGCGATGATGAATACCCCGCAGGCGGCCAGGATGCCCAGGTACAGGCGCGCGGACAACCGCCGTTTGCCCCAGTACAGGAGCGAGGAGACCGCCAGGTACCAGGCCAGATCCCCGGCCTCGTGCCCCACGAAGAAGGCGACCAGCAGCGGCCAGGTGCGCCAGCCGATGCGGTACTGCACCATGAAAGCCGAGCCCACAGTGGCCCACCAGATCCACCAGTAGGGGTTGGACATGGAGACCACCACACCCCCCAGGGCGGCGGGCAGGCGCTGCAGCCCCGTGCCGCGGACGGCGGAATCCGCAGATGACGGCCCTGCCAGCTCCGGGACCCGGCGACGGATCGCGTCCCGCAGCAGCCCCACGCCCATGTACAGCAGCAGGAGGCAGCCCAGCCCGCCCACCACCCGGAGGACCACCTGGTTGCCAAGGAGCTCGGAAACCCCGGCCAGCAGCCCCACGATCAGCAACGCCTCCAGCGCCGCGTGCCCGAGGGTCACCCACAGCCCGACCAGGAACCCCCGCCGCCGGCTCTGCACGGTCTTGGCGACGGTGTAGGTGAACAGGGGGCCGGGCATGACCGCTCCGCTCAGGGCGACGACGAACGAGAGGAACAGCACCAGCCAGAGTCCTTGGAGGTCCATAAGGGCGTGGCGGATTCTACCACGGCCCTCTCGTCTTGATCCATTGCCTCGGGTATGATGGCTCAGGATGAGCTTCCTGGACCTGGTCAAGAGCCGGCAGAGCGTGCGTAGCTTCCTGGACCGCCCCGTGGAGCGCGCGAAGATCGAGCGCTGCCTGGAGGCCGCGCGCCTAGCCCCTTCTGCCTCCAACGCCCAGCCCTGGCACTTCGTGGTGGCCGCCGACCCGCAGGTGGTGCGGGAGCTGGCGCGGGCCGCCTACAACCGCTTCACCCGCTGCGTCCCGGCGTTCGCCGCCGTGGTCTGCGAGCCGGGCAAGGCGGTCGCCCGCCTGGGCGGCTGGCTGACCGGGCGGGATTATCGCCTGATCGACCTGGGTATGGCCGCCGAGCACTTCTGCCTGCAGGCCGCGGAGCAGGGGCTGGGCACTTGTATGCTCGGCATGTTCAACCAGCGCAAGGCGCGGAGGCTGCTGCGGGTCCCGCCGGGGCGGCGCGTCGAGATCCTGATCGCCCTGGGCTA
>CAZMWZ010000007.1:0-22785 GCA_964570045.1 uncultured Spirochaetaceae bacterium | reverse complement strand
CCGCGCCGCGGGTCAAGCCCGGGGCGGAAGGCGAGTTGACGGCCGTTGCCCGGACGCCGTAGTCTCGAAAAATGTCCAACGGGGTAAAAGAGACCTTCCATCAGCTGGTCTTCGGCGACTCTCGAGATCTCTGCGAGATACCCCCGGAGTCGGTGGATCTGGTCGTCACCTCCCCGCCGTACCCGATGATCCAGATGTGGGACGAACTGTTCGGGCGCCTCAACCCGGAGGTTGCCGCCGCGCTGCGCGGCCAGGACGGCTCCGCGGCTTTCGAGCTGATGCACGCGGAGCTGGAAAAGGTCTGGGGGCACCTCTGGCGCGTGCTGAAGGCCGGGGGCTGGGTCTGCGTCAATATCGGGGATGCCACCCGGCGGATCGGGAAGAACTTCCAGCTGTATTCGAACCATTCCCGGATCACCCTTTGCCTCCTGCGCCTGGGTTTTCAATCCCTGCCGGTGATCCTCTGGAGAAAACAGACCAACGCGCCGAATAAGTTCCTGGGCTCCGGGATGCTGCCCGCCGGGGCCTACGTCACCCTGGAACACGAGTACATCCTCATATTCCGTAAAGGAGCAAAGAGGCCTTTCGTCACGCCGCCGCAGATCGCCAACCGCAGGGGCAGCGCCCTGTTTTGGGAGGAGCGCAATGCCTGGTACTCCGACGTGTGGGATTTCAAGGGGATCAGGCAGTCGCTCGGTCAGCCCGTTTCCCGCGAAAGGAGCGCGGCGTTCCCGTTCGAGCTGGCCTACCGCCTGGTCAACATGTATTCAGTCCGCAACGACCGGGTATTGGATCCCTTCCTGGGCACCGGCACCACGATGTTCGCCGCCATGGCCGCCGGCCGCAACAGCATCGGGATCGAGCTGGATGCGGCATTCGGAGAGCGGATCGGGGCGGAAGTCGCCGGCGTGGTGCGGCTGGCCAACGAGCGCATCGCCGAACGCCTCCAGGGCCATGCGGCTTTTATGGCCGCATATGAGGCCCGCAAGGGTGCGTCGCCTCACCGCAACCGCCATTACGGCTTCCCCGTGGTCACCTCGCAGGAAACCGACCTCATCCTGGAGGTCCTCCGCGACATCACCCGGAATTCCGACGGGCGGTATCGTGTTTCCTACGATCGGCTGGAGTTACCGGGGTAGGGCGGCGAACAGCGCGGGCCAGTCGCAGGAAGGCCCCACGCGCACCGCCTCGCCGCTGCGCAGCAGGAAGACCACGGGCAGGACCGGTCGGGTGGTGAGCTCGGCGAAGGCCAGGGCGTACAGCTCAAGCTGCGCCGAGTACTCCCCCTCGCGGTAGCGCCGGTCGGTCTTGAAGTCCACCAGGTACACCCCGTCGGCGGCCTCGAACAGCAGGTCGATCTGGCCGTTGACGTACAGCGGGGGACCGCTCCCCTCCCAGCGGTACACGAACGGCAGCTCCACTTCGCGCACGCTCGCCGCTTGAGCCTGCCGCCCCAGCTCGGAGTCCAGGAAGCGGCGGGCCAGCTCTACCGCCCCCGCCTGGCAGGCTGCGCGGTGCTCGGGAGCCACCCCGCGCCACTGCGGCGCGGGGGGTGGGCCGCCCGGGTCGGCCAGCCAGCCGGTCAGCAGCTCGTGGGTCCGGGTGCCGAAGCCCGCTTCCAGCCCCAACTCGCCGAGCAGCGGGTCCAGCGCCAGGGAGGGCAGCTCCCGGCTCTCGCCGGGGGCGGCCGGGAAGCCAGGGAGGCGGCCGGACTCCAGGGCCTCGCAGATCTCGCGCACGCTGTACTCCCTGCGCACCGCCGGCCGCCGGACCGGCTGGCGCTCGTAGGCCGCCCGCAGGTGCTGCGGCGAGGCCACGCGCGCCGCGCTCCCGTGGTAGACGGCCGCCGGGAGCTCGGGTACCGGCCGGATCCAGAGCGCGTAGCCGGCGGGGGCCGCCCGCTCGGTGAACAGGGTCTCGGGGGTCAGGCCCAGGCCAGCCAGGAGCATGCCCAGGTGCGCGGCCCGCCCCCCGCCGGCTTTGAGCGTGCCGGACAGGATCAGGTGCGAGCGCGCCCGGGTCAGCGCCACGTACAACAGGCGCCGTGCCTCGGCCAGCTCCTTGGCTTCGGTCTCCTCCTCGCCGATGCGGGTGAAGTAGTTGCCCTCGCCGAGGTTGAGGGTGACTCCGAAGTCGTCGCTCAGGTAGTAGGGGCGCTTCTGGCCTCCGCCCCGCCCGCGGTTGCCCGCGTCGGCCAGCACCACGACCGGGAACTCCAGGCCCTTGGCCTTGTGGATCGTCAGCAGCTGCACCCCGGCGGCGGGCCTGGCGGGCAGCACCTCCAGGTCTTCCAGGCGGCGGTATTGCCCCAGGTTCTCCCGCAGCGTTTCCAGGAACGCGGCCAGGGTATCGCCTTGCGCCTCCGCGCCGGCGGCCAGCTCGACGAGGTAGTCGTAGAACTCCAGGTAGTTGTGGGCGCGCGGATCGCGCAGGAGGAAGTAGCGGTACCCGTGTTCGTACCACAGGCGGTGGATCAGCTCCCCGTGCCCCAGGCGGTCGGCGTGGGCGCGCACGAACTCGACCAGCTTGAGTCCCCGCTCTGCCCGCGCGCGGTCTTCCGCGGCGAGGGCCTCCATCCCCGTAAAGGGGCGCTTGCGGGGCAACAGCAGCGCAAGAAACCCGGCGTCGGAGAGGTTCACCAGAGGGGAGCGCAGGAAGCCGGCATAGGCCGCGCGGTCGTCGGGGAACAGCGCCAGATGCAGCAGCTGGTACAGGTCGTTGACCGGCGCCTCCAGGAACAGGCCGCGCACGTTCGGGGTGCAGTAGGGTACGTCGAAGTGCCGGAACATGCGCTCGTAGTGCACCTGGTTGCCGGTGGAGCGCAGCAGCACCGCGAAATCCGCGAATCCCGCAGGACGCACCGCCCCGGCGTCCTCCACCGGGAGGTCGCCACGCTGGACGCGCTCCCGGATGAGCCGGGCCACCTCGTAGGCCTCCGCTTGCTCGCGCGGGGCCAGCATACCGCGCCCCGGCTCACGGGGCGGCTGGACGAGCAGGTGCACCTCCGGGGTGAACGGCCCCGCGGCCCGCGGGCTACTCAAGCCGCGGTAGCGGGCCTCGAAGTCGGCTTGAGCCCCGGCCATGACCCGCGTAAACACGTCGTTGAAGAAGGCCACCAGCCCCGGGGCGCTGCGGTAGTTGCGGTCCAGGCGCAGGCCCCTGCCCCCGGCGCGCTCCAGCTCCCCGGCGAGGGAGGCGAAGACGCTCACGTCCGCGCCGCGGAAGCGGTAGATTGACTGCTTCTCGTCCCCCACGAAGAACAGCTTGTCCGGCTCCAGCTCCTCGGGGCGCGGCACCCGCTGGCCACAGAGCTCGGCGCGCTCGGCCAGCAGGTACAGCAGCTCCTTTTGTAATCGATTGTTGTCCTGGAACTCGTCGATGAGGATGAAGCGGAAGCGCCGCTTGTAGTGCTGCCGCAGAGCCGGATCGCGCAGCAGGGCAGCCACGGCCATCTCGGCCACGTCGCGGAAGGTGGCCAGGCCCGCGGCGCGCTTGCGCGCCAGGAACGCGAGGCGGAAACGCTCCAGAGCCGAGAAGGCCCCCCGCAGGGTTTCGCGCCTGGCCAGGGTGGCGCAAAGCTCGCCGAGGCCGGGCAGCAACTGGCCGCGCAGGCGATCCACCCAGCCGTTCATGAGCGCCAGGTCCTCGGCCCAGCGGGCGCCGACCTTCTTGAACCGGCAGCCCGCGATGCATTCCCCCGCCTCCTCATAGCGCTCCCCGGCCAGCAGCTCCCCCGCCGCGGCCAGGAGGCGCGCGGCCTCCTGGTTGTCCCGGAGGGCCTTGGTGCGCGCCTGCAGGCCCAGGAGCCCGGCGCGGGCCTCGCCGGTGTCCGCCCACAGCCGCGCGGCCGCGGACCGGCACTCCGAGAGTTGACGTTCGGCGCTTACCTCCAGGCTCTCCCCCCCGGCCAGGTGGAAATGCCGCACCGCCAGCTCGGCGAACAGCCCCCGCCAGAGCGTGCGGAAATCCCAGATGCGCAGGAGCTCCGAGAGCGCCGGCTCCCGCCAGTGCTCCAGCAGGAAATCCAGGGCGAGCTCGTCGGCCAGCCGGGCGGCCCCCTCCTCGTCGTTGCGCATCTGCGGGGGCAGGCCGAACATTCCCGCCGCGTCGCGGGCGATCTCGGCGCAGAAGGAGTCCAGGGTGGAGATCTGCGCGCGGTCGAAGGCGCGTAGGCTTTCCAGGGCGGCATCCCCTTCCGCGGCCAGCCGCTGGTGGATCCGCTCGAACATCTCCGCCGCCGCCTTTTGCGTGAAGGTCAGGGCCAGCACCTCCTCCAACCGCGCGCCGCGTTCGCGCAGCAGCCACACGAAGCGTTCGGCCAGCACGGAGGTCTTGCCGGAGCCCGCCCCCGCCATGACCACGGCGTTGCGCTCCACCTGGACGGCGGAGCGCTGGTCCTCATCGAAGCGGCGGTCCATGGGACTCCGTCAGGGCGAAGCGCGCGCGGCAGATGCCCCGCTGGCCGCAGGAAGCGCAGGTCCGCGGGACGGTGAAGTCGCCGGAGGCCAGCGCGGCGGCCATGCCGGCGATCGCCTGCTCGAGGCGCCGCAGGGCCTGCTCCATGACCGGCCCGTCGGCCATGGAGCGCCGGCCCCCGGTCACCCAGAGGTAGCGGGCCCCCTCGATGGAGTAGTAGGCCGCGCGCCGGACCTCCAGGCCGGCGGCGCGCATCAGCGCCACGTAGAAGGGCATCTGGTAGGAAACGGGCTGTTCGCCGAAGATCTCCCCGCGCGTGGGGGTGCGCTTCTTCTTGTAGTCCACCACGAGGTAGCCGCCGGCATCCTCCGAGATGCGGTCGATCTTCCCCCGCAGCAGGACCCCGGCCTCGGGGCGCGGGTCCCGCAGGCGGTGCTCGGTGGCGTGGACCCGCCAGCCCGCAAGCTCCTCCAGGTCGGCCGATACAAAGCGCTCCGCCAGCTGCCCAGCTCTGCGACGTGCCGCTTGCCAGGCGGGCGCCACTGGGGTCGGCTGCTCCCAGGCCTGGAACACCCGGCGGACGATGGCGGCCATCCAGCGGCGGTAGGTCTCCCGGCGCTCCGGTTGCGGGCGTCCCCCCGGTTCCTTCCGGCGCACGCGCTCGTGGAACACCTGGAACACGCGGTGCATGAGGTTCCCAAACTCCAGGGGCTCCACCGCCACGGGGCTCCGCTCCTCGTCGCCGAGATGCAGCACGTGCTCCAGCAGGAAGCGGAAGGGGCATTGCCGGAACAGCTCCAGGGCCGTGGGCGAGACGGCCAGCAGGCCCGCCTCGTCCCGCTGGCCGCGCAACAGCTCGGCGAGCAGGGAGGGGTCGGGCAGGGGGGAGCGGGTGAGGTCCAGGCTCTTGGGGGCCAGCGCGGTGGGCAGGGCGTTGCGGAAGCCGGCCTGCTGCAGGGGAAGCAGGGGAGCCTCCGGGGAGGGGTGGCCCAGCCAGGCCTGCTCCTCGAGGGCGTCCGGGTGCGCGACCGTCGCGGGGCCCGCCTCCTCGACCGCGCGGGCGGCTACGAAGAAGCCCGGCGGCAGGTGGCTGCGGGCGAAGCCCCGCCGGGCGTAGCTAAAGTGCACCTCGCCCCCGGACAGGGCGTACAGGGACAGGCGGGTGTCGGACAGGTCGTGCTCGATGTCCCCCAGGGCGGCCTCCTCGTGGCTCGCCAGCGCCGGAAGCTTTTTCACCACCCAGCGCGTGGCCGCCTGGGAGGCGCCGATCACGAAGTGGTGGGCCGGAGCGATCCCGGCGGACACCCCGTAGCCGTACGTGTTCACCCCTGCCTCCGGGATCGCCGGGCCGTACCGGGTGTCCCCCAGGACCCGCAGCCACAGCCGGAAGGCCGTGGCGGGCAGGTCGCCCGCCTCGGCCCGAGCTTCCGCGAGGTCGTCCAGCGTGTCCAGCGCGAACTGCCAGGCCGCCAGCTCCTGTTTCCGCCAGGAGGCGGCGTCCAGCAGGCTCTTGGACAGGGCGGTGAGCTCCTCTTTGAGGTGGCGGAAATCCGGCGCCCCGGCGATGCGTTCCAGCGTGGTGCGCAGCCCGCGATAGTAGGCGCGCAACCGTCCCAACCGGCCCGCGGACCCCGGGTCCAGTTCCCGGGCCCGCCGGAAGCAGCGCTCCCAGCGGTCGGCCCCCGGGGAGTTCTTCACGACCCGCTGCTCCTTGCCCAGGGCGAGCAGGGCGCCCCCGAGCCTTTCGTGACGCCAGGGCAGGCTCCGGTCCAGCAGCAGGTCGCGCAGGGAGGCGAGGCTGAAGCCGGTGTCCAGGCAGACCTGGACGCGGCCGAACAGGCGGCAGGGGGGAAGCTCCACGAGCGGGCGGCGCAGGCGGATGCCCAGCGGCACCTCGAAAAGCTCCGCCTGCCGTCGCAGGTGCGGCTCCAGGGTATCGAGGTCCCCCACGCTGAGCGCGATGTCCCCCGCCTCCACCCCGCGGTCCAGCAGCCCGGCGATGGAGCTCAAGGCCCAGGCGATTTCCTGCCGGCTGTCGGCGAAGGCGCGTATGGGCGGGACCTGCCCCGGGGGGGGCAGTCGGAGAATGGCCACCCGGCTGGAGGAAGCGAGGGTCCGCCCCATGGCGGGGAACTCCTCCAGCGCCTCGGGGTAGAACAGGCGGTAGCGGCGCCCGTCCTCGCGCAGGAGCGGATGCTCGAAGGCCGGCTCGTACAGCCCCGCCCGCCGCAGGTAGGCGCGGTACTCCCGCTCCAGGAGCCGCAGGTCCTCGCGCTTGCCCTGGCCGGAGGCGGGCCACCTGCCGGCGAGCTCTCCCAGGTGGTGCAGGCAGGGCAGCAGGTCGCGGAGGGTCGGCAGGAAGGCCAGCGGCTCCCCGGCGGGGGGCACGAGCACGTGGAACAGGGTCCGGCGGCGGTTGGCCTCCAGGAGGCCGGCGGCGAAAAGGGTCCGTTCCGCGATCCCGGCCGGGCGGCGGTCCCCGCCGTAGTCCAGCGCCCGGCGCGCGAACTGGTCCCAGGACAGGAAGCGATCGGTTCGCAGCGTCCGGCCGGTGGTGAAGCCGAAGGCTCTCCGCAGCCAGAAGCGCGCGGCCACCTCCGTGGGGAACACGAATACCGTTCGAGGCTCGGCCAGCTCGGCCTTGAGGATCTCGGCAATGCGCACGTCAGCGGATGAGCCTGGCGAGGAGGGTCTCGTCGCGGCGCCACTTGGGCCGGACCTTCACGCGCAGGTCCAGTTTCACCTCGTAGGGAAACAGCTCGCCGAGCTCCGCCTCCGCGTCCCGCACGATCGCCTTGATCCGGTCCCCATTGCGGCCTACCAGGATCCCCTTCTGCGAGTCGCGCTCCACGAAGATGAAGCCCCGGGCCCATAGCTGGGTGTTCTCCCGGCGCATCTCCAGATCGTCGATGTGCACGTACAGGGCGTGCGGCACCTCCTCACGCAGGTCCCGGATGGCCTTCTCGCGTATAATCTCGGCGAAGCGGAACTCCGGGGTCTGGTCCGTGTAGAACTCCGGCGGGTAGAAGGGCTCGCCCTCGGGGGCCAGCTGCCACAGCGCCGCCAGGAGGGCCTCCAGGCCCTCGCCGCTCGCTGCGGAAATGGGGTACAGGCGCGGCGCGCGGAAGGCCTCGCGCAGCTCCTGCTCCGCGGCGGCGCGGTGGTTGGGCGTGAGGTCGATCTTGTTCAAGGCCACGACCAGGCGGTCCTCCCGGCCGCGCAGGGCGGCTATGAGGGCGCGCTCCTCCTCGCCGGGAGCGCGGCTGACGTCGACCAGGTACAGGGCCAGGTCCACCTCCCGGAGGGTGGCGAGGGTGAGCTCGCGCAGCCGCAGGTTCATTTTCCGCTCGGAGCTGTGAAAGCCGGGGGTGTCGACGAACACCAGCTGCCCCGGCGGGCCGTTGTAAATCCCGCGGATCCGGTTGCGCGTGGTCTGCGGCACCGGCGAGACGATGGACACCTTGCCGCCGCAGGCCTGGTTGAGGAAGGTGGACTTGCCGCTGGAGGGCCGGCCGACGAGGCCGACAAACGCCGCTTTCATTGTTTCGTCCCGCGCCCATTATACCAGGGCAGGCGCGCGCCTTGCCAGGAGGCCCGGATTCCGCTACCGTGGGAGGCATGCCCCCGACCCTCAGCACCCCTCGCCTCCGCAGGGTCTCCGCGGCTTGCCTACCGGTATTCCTCCTGCTGGCCCTCGCCTCCTGCCAGGTCCCCGTGCACAGGCAGTCCGGGGTGTCCATGTCCTCCGCGCTGAACTTCCTGGTGTCGGGCCGCGCCAGGCCGGACTGGAAGGCCCTGTTCGCCTACGCGGACGCCGAAGCGGCGCTGTTCGACTGGCGGCGAGCCGAAGGCCCCGTGGGCCGCCTGAACCGGGGCGAGGCGCTCGTCCCGCCGCCGGAGGTGGCGGCCGCCCTGAGCGCCGCGCTGGAGGTGGCCCGCGTGAGCGGTGGCGCCTTCGACCCGACGGTGCTGCCCCTGAGCCTGCTGTGGTCCTTCGACACCGGCGGCCGCCTGCCTCCGGAGGCCGACATCCGGCGGACCCTGCGCTTCGTGGATTGGCGGCGAGTGTCCGTCGGCGTCGATGGCCGCGTCCGCCTGCCCGAAGGCTTCGGGCTGGACCTGGGGGGCATCGCCCAGGGGGCGGTGGTGGACCTGCTGGGGGCCTACCTGGAACGGCAGGGCCGGCACGACTACCTGGTGGAGGCCAGCGGGGACATCCTGGTCTCCGGGCTGAAGCGGGGGCGGGAGCCCTGGAGCGTGGCCATCCGCCACCCCCGCAAGAGCCAGGGGTACGTGGGGATCGTGAAGCTGGGGGAAGCCGGCCGCAAGCTGGCCATCGTGACCTCCGGGGACTACGAGCGTTTCTTCGTTCAGGGCGGCGTGCGCTACCACCACATCCTGGACCCGGCCACGGGCTACCCCTCCCGGGGCCTGGTCTCCGTCACGGTCATCGCCCCCACGTGCACCGAGGCCGACGCGCTGTCCACGACCGTGTTCGTGCTGGGGCTCCAGCGCGGCCTGGCGCTGCTGGCAGGGCGGCAGGGCACCGAGGGGCTGCTCATCGGGGAAACCGCGTCCGGGCTGGAAGCCCGAACCACGGCGGGCTTCCCGCTCTCGCCGGCGGAGCTGAAACTGTAGGCGCGCCGCTCACTTCTTCCAGTACTTGCCGTACAGCAGCTCCAGCCGCCTCCGTGTCTGGTAGGGGATCAGGGAGGGATCGGTCACGATGGCCCCGGCGGCCGCGCGGCGGCAGGCGCAGTCGCCCCGCTCGGCCAGGGCCGCCAGCATTTGCGGCAGCAGCTCCTGCAGGGTGCGGGTGTTCTCGGCCATGGTGGCGAGTACCAGCTCCATGCTCACGCCCTCTTCCGCCTCCCGCCAGCAGTCGTAGTCGGTGACCATGGCCACGATGGCCAGGCACATCTCCGCCTCCCGCGCGAGGCGCGCTTCCGGCAGGGAGGTCATGCCGATCAGCTGGGCATTCCAGCCGCGGTGCAGGTGGGACTCCGCCCTCGTGGAGAACGCCGGCCCCTGCATGCACACCAGGGTCCCGCTGCCGTGGAAGGGGCGCCCCGACGCCGACAGCACCCGCGCCAGCGCCTCCCGCATGCCGGCGCAGTAGGGCTCGGCGAAGGACACGTGCCCTACCACCCCCTCCCCGAAGAAACTCCCTTCCCGCCCGTGCGTGCGGTCGATCAATTGGTCGCAGAGCACGAAGTGTCCGGGGCGGCAGTCCTCGGCCAGGGAACCCACCGCGCTCACCGAGACGATCTGCTCCACGCCCAGGCTCTTCAGCGCCCAGATGTTGGCCCGCGAGGGCACCTCGCCGGGCAGGAGGCGGTGCCCGCGCCCGTGCCGGGGCAGGAAGGCCACCCGCTGCCCGGCCAGCTCCACCAACGCGATGCGGTCGGAGGGCAAGCCGAAGGGGGTGGGGATGTCCACCTCCTCCACGAGGCGGGTCTCTTTCAGGTTGTACAGCCCGCTGCCGCCGATCACCGCGAAACGCACTCTTGCCTGCTCCATGGCCTGTATTGTAGCAGGCCCGGGGGCGGGCGGGCAATGCCCGGGCCGTTGGTGCCGGCCTGTAAGTTGATTTTGCGCATCGCTATGGCTATATTCAAACCACTATGAGCGACCAACTCACCCCGCGCCGGCCCCTGCTCCAGGAGGAGGAGGAAAACCAGGAGGAAAACCAGGAGGAAAAAAAGAGGGAGCCGGATTTCGGCCTGTTCGAGCGGATACTAAAAACCCGCAACATCCTGTTGTCCGGCGACATCAACAAGACCCTGGCCGAGCGGGTCATCCGCCAGCTGATTCTGCTGGAGGCCGAGAGCGCGGAGCCGATCCGCGTGTTCATCGACTCCCCCGGCGGGGACGCCGATGCCGGCTACGCCATTTTCGACATGATGCGCTTCGTCAAGCCGCAGGTCATGACCATCGGCATGGGGCTGGTGGCCTCGGCCGGGGCGATCATTCTGCTGGCCGCACCCAAGGAGCGCCGCGTGGGGCTGCCCAATTCGCACTACCTCATCCACCAGCCGCTGTCCGGCATGCGCGGGGTGGCCACCGAGATCGAGATTCACGCCAGAGAGCTGGACCGCCTGCGCCGCCGTATCAACAAGCTCATCGCCGAGGAGACCGGCCAGCCGCTGGAAAAGGTGGAGAAGGACACGGACCGGGACTACTGGATGGGCGCCGAGGAGGCCCAGGGCTACGGGCTGATCGCGCGCATCGTCAGCCGCCGGGAGGAGCTGGGATCGTAACCCGCGCGCTCGCGCTTCTGGGACTGCTCGCTGTGCTTTCGGCCTGCGCCGGCCGTGTAGACATACTGTCCTACAACGTCGAGAACCTCTTCGATGACCGCGACTGCGGCCAGGAGTACCCGGAGTTCCGGGGCCCGCGCTGGAGCGGCGAAAAGTACTCCGCCAAGCTGGCGGCCGTGGCCCGGGCCATCCGCTCTTCCTGCCCGGGCGGGCCGGACCTGGTGGCCCTGCAGGAGGTCGAGAGTGAGCGCGCGCTCGCCGACCTGCGCGACCGGCACCTCGCCGGCCTGGGCTACCGCCACCTGGTGTTCGTGCCCCAGCCGGGGGCGGTCACCGGCGTGGCCTTCCTGAGCCGCCTGCCGGTCCGGCGAACGCGCGCGCTGGCCGTGGGGGAGCTCGGCGGCGAAGCGCTGCGCCACATCGTGGAGATCGAGGTGGAGAGCCGCGGGCGGCGCCTCCTGGTGCTGAACAACCACTGGAAGTCCAAGACCGGGGGCGTGGAGCAAACCTCAGCGGGCCGGAGGGCCGCGGCGGACATCCTGGCCCGCCGGGTGCGGCGGGCCCTGGCGGAGGACCCGGGCGCCGACCTGCTGGCCCTGGGGGACTTCAACGAGAACCTGGAGGAGCTGGAGCCCTGGACCCGGGAGGCCGGGTTGTACGACCCCTGGGTCGAGCTGCCGCTGGAGCGGCGCGGAAGCGCCGTTTTCCGGGGGGTCTGGCAGACCCCGGACCATGCGCTGCTGTCCCCCGGCCTGCGGGACGAGCGGGGCTTCATCTACCGCCGCGGGGATTTCCGGGTGGTCCGGCCGGACTATCTGCTGGAGGCGAAAACCGGTTTCCCGCGGCGCTTTGCCGCCGGCGGCGCCTCCGACCACCTGCCGCTGGCGCTGCGGCTGCAGCTCACGCGGAGGTAGTGGGTAACACGCTGCCTTGAGGCTGCGGGCCGATCCCGGTACACTGGCCGGCATATGGCCGCCTACTATTCAACCGAACAGTACCTGGGCTCACTCGCCCGCCGTGCGGCGCTGCCCGCGGGCTTCTGCGCGGCGACCGCCTCCCTGGCCTTCAGCCCCGCGGAGAAGCCCGGGAGCTTCCCCATGAACCTCTCCCTGATCCTGCTGGACGAGCCCACCGCGAGCTTCGCGGCCCGTTTCACGCGCAACCGTTTCGCCGGGGCGCCGATCCTCATTGGCCGGGAACGCTTGCAGGAGCCGCGGCTGCGCGGGGTGCTGGTCAACAACAAGGTGGCCAACGTGGGGGCGGCCTCCGGGGTGGCGGACGCGCGCGCGCTGCTCGCCGAGCTGGGCGGCCTCCTGGGAAGCCCGGAGCGCGAGCTGCTCGCCGCCTCCACGGGGGTCGTGGGCTGGCGGCTGCCCGTGGCGGACATGCGCGCGGCCCTGCCCGGGCTGGCCGCCGGGCTGCAGCGCCGGAGCCTTCTGCCCGTGGCCCGCGCGATCATGACTACCGACTCCTGGCCCAAGCTGCGCCGGGCCCGGGTGGGGCAGGGCTCGATCATCGGGGTGGCCAAGGGGGCCGGGATGATCGAGCCCTCCCTGGCCACCATGCTGGTGTTCCTGCTCACCGACCTGGACATCCCCCGGGCCGCATTGCGGGAAGAGCTGGCGCGTTGTGCAGAGTCGAGCTTCAACCGCATCAGCGTGGACAGCGACCAGAGCACGAGCGACATGGTCGTGGCCCTCAGCTCGCGGCGCAAGCCGCCGGTGCCCCGGCCGGAGTTCCGCCGGGCCCTGCTCGCGGTGTGCAGCGGGCTGGCCGAGGACATCGTGCGCAACGGCGAGGGGGTGGGTCACGTGCTGCGCGTGCGCGTGGGGGGCGCGGCCGAGCCCCTGGCCCTGGGGCTGGGCAAGGCCGTGGTCAACTCCCCGCTGGTCAAGACCGCGGTGTGCGGCAACGACCCGAACGTAGGGCGCATCCTCTCGGCCATGGGCGACTACCTCGGCTCGGTCCCCGCCGGCCAGGGCGTGGACTTCGCCCGGCTGCGGGTGAGCCTGGGCGGCACCGTGCTGTACGAGGGAGGGGCCTTCCGCCTGGACTCGAAGAAGGAGCGCCTCCTGGCCCGCTACCTGGCCTCCTGCGCGTATGACCCCGCGCGGAAGGGCTTCCCGGCCCATGACCGCTGCGTGGAGATCGACGTGGACTGCGGTGGCCGGGGGGCAGGCTTCGTGGAGGTCCTCGGGGCGGACCTGTCCTGCGAGTACGTGCGGGAGAACGCCGACTACCGCAGCTAGCCGCGCCGCTTGACGCCCGGGCTCTGTTATCACTACTTTCCTTTGATATGGATTTCGGGGAGATCCTGGAGCGCTGGGAGAAGTCCCGGCAGCCGGGGGAGGAAGCGAAGCCCGCGCCCCGCGTGGACATGGGGGAGGCGCTGGAGCTGTATCCGCCCGGTCCGCGGGAGGCGGCCGCACGGCGGGCCGGCGATGCGGAAAAGCCCGGGGAGGGGCGTGCGCTGAGGGATCTGCCGCCCCAGGCCGAGCTGGACCTGCATGGAATGAGCGGCTCGGAAGCGGAGGAAGCGATCGACCGCTTCCTGGGCGACGCCAGGGCCCTCGGCCTGGCCAAGGTCCTGCTGATCCACGGCAAGGGCAACCACTCCCCGGGCGAGCCGGTGCTCGAACGGGTCGTGCGCAACTACCTGGAGAAATGCCCGCTCACGGGAGCCTTCGGCAAGGCCGACCGCGCGCGGGGCGGGCGGGGGGCGACGTGGGTGCGGATGCGTTCGGGGGCCTAACGCTCGCGGTAGATGATGCGGCCGCGGCTCAGGTCGTAGGGGGAAAGGGCGACCTTGACCTTGTCCCCCGGCACGATGCGGATGTAGTGCTTGCGCATCTTTCCGGAAAGGTGGGCGAGAATCACGTGTCCACTCTTGATTTCCACGCGGAACATGGTGTTCGGCAGGGATTCCTTGACGATGCCTTCGACTTCGATTGCTTCTTCTTTCGCCAACCTTTGCTCCCAGGAAGGATAGTAGGGGTTGGCCCGGAGTTTTGTCAACAGGTTGACAAATTTTTGGATTTACGGCAGATTGTCATGCCTTTGCCGGGCGCTTAAAGGAATTGTAAATGGAGAAAGCCTTCAAAGAAAAGATGCGCAGGTCCCTGCTGGCGTTGAAGGAGCAGATCCTCAACCAGCTCTCGCTGGAGAACAGCGAGTTCCACGAGCTGGTCGCGGACCTGAAGCCCAAGGACCTGGCGGACATCGCCTCCGACGACATCGACCGCCGCATCCTGGAGTCGCTGGGCTCCGCGGAGATGCGTCGCCTGCAGCTCATCGAGTCCGCGCTCGGGCGCCTGCGCGATGGGCACTACGGGGTCTGCATGAGCTGCGGCAAGAAGATCCCCAGGGAGCGCCTGGAGGCCATTCCCTATTCGGTTCTCTGCATCGACTGCAAAGCTTCGGAGGAGCGCCGCAACCGGTAACAGAATCCCCGTAATCCGCCCCCGCTGCGCTTCCGATACTAGGAACAGACAGGGGTGTGATGGAGATTGCCGCCGCGGCCCCGCCGGGCCTCTTCCTGAATATCCTCCGCGTGCAGAACCTCCGGGGCGGCCAAGGGCGCCTCGAAGTGCCGGTGGCGCCGGCCGACTCTCTGTACGCCCGCTTCGAGCACCTCCGCGGCGTGCCGTCCCCCGAAGGGGGGGTGCCCCTGTTCAAGCTGCGCGTCCTGGACAAGCTGATTGACCGCCTCCTGGCCGAGGGCCAGCCGGTGCCGGAGGCTGCCCGTCTCTCCAGCCTGGCCCCCGAGCAGGCCGAGTCCCTGATCGGCGAGCTCGGCGGGCGCCTGCAGAAAAGGCTGGCCGGGCTCGCCGCGCTGTCTGGCGGCTTCACGCGCCAAAAAAACGGCTTCGCGCCTGAAACAGGGATGCTCGTCGACCTGGTGGCCTAAGGCTAGCGAATAAACGGGTTGCCCTTGATCTCCCGCTCGATGGTGGTGTCCAGACCGTGCCCCGGGAACACCCGGGTTTCGGGCGGGAGAGTGAGCAGCTTGCTGCGGATGGACTCCAGCAGTGTCTTCTCGTTGCCGCCCGGCAGATCCGAGCGCCCGACGCCCATGAAGAACAGGGTGTCCCCGGAGAACATCAGCGCGTCCTTCTCGCTGTAGAGGCAGATGCCCCCCCGGGTGTGCCCCGGAGTCTCCAGCACGACCAGGCCGCTGGAGAACACCTTGTCGCCCTCCGCCAGGATCAGGTCCGGCTCGGGCAGGCCCTCGAACTGGTCCTGGAAGTCCTGCGTCTCGCTCGCTCCCAGGGAAGCCAGGGCGTCCAGATTGGCCTTCCGGGCGGAGCGGCCGAGGAACCTTCTATCCGCGGCGTGGATGGCCACTTGCACCTCGATCTTCTCCTGGCGATAGTGCTCCCGCAGGCGGCCGACCGCGCCGGTGTGGTCGTAGTGGCCGTGGGTGAGCACGATGCCCATCGGCACCATCTTGAGCATGTTGACGCCGGAGATGATCCGCTCCTCGTCCGCCCCGGGATCGATGATCACGCACTCCTTTTTGCCGTTGGAGTAGATGTAGCAGTTCGTGTCCAGCGGACCTACTATCAAGCGCTCAACCATGGTAATCTTGACACTAATGGATTTGCCCCGCTTTGACAACTCGACGGATTGACTCCACCGTGGGCGCGCTAAAGCTGTTGCTGCTGGCCCTGGGCACTGCGCTGCTGTTTTTCGCCCTGATCCCCGGCGCGGGGGCCTTCAGCGTGCGCCGGCAGTGGCGGGTATTCCGCCGGCGGATGCGGGAAGCCTCGCTGGCCCCCTTCCTGCGCTACGCGGACCTCGCCGGCGCGGAAGGCTCGCGCGGGGAGTTCCGCGTCTTCGGCGAGCTGGAGGCCATCCAAGGGCGCGACCGGATCTGGATCAACACGGGCGAGTTCACGGTGGAGGCCGACTTATCGGGGGTGCGCGTGTACCTGCTGCCCTCGCTTTCCGGAGCCGCGGGCGGCATGGACGCACTGCCGGATGAGGAGCCGGCGGTGGCGCCCTGGAGCCGGGTGTTCAGCCTGCCCTCCGGAATGCGCCTGTTCGTGGGTGGCAGCCTGTTCCTGGAAGAGGGACGGGGAGTGTTCCGCTCCGGGCCCCGGGCCCCGCTGCTGGTGGTATTCTACGACGGGGAGCGCGAGAGCATCCTGAAGCGCGCCATCTGGGGCGGGCGCAAGAAGAACGAGTACTGGAACCAGTTCACCCCCCTCTCGCTGCTCACCGGGTTCTTCTGTCTGGCCCTGCTGGCCTACGTGTCGCTGCGCTCCTCCCAGGCCGGCCTGCCCGGGCTGCTGGTGCTGAGCCTGGCCCTGGCGCCGGTGGCCCCGTTCCTGCCGCCCGGCGTGGCCCTCTATTACCTGTACCGCTACTTCTGGAAGATGGCCCGGCGGCTGCGCGCCGAGCGCGACCTCCTGCGCCTGCCGCTGCGCTACTTCCCCGACGAGGAGGCTGGCGCGGAGAAGACGGCGCGCCTGCCCACCGGCGAGAGCTACCTGATGAGCCGGGAGGGCTCACTCGCGGTCGAGGGGGAGCCGGAGACCCGGCGGTGCGCAAGGGTCCCTGAGGCCGCGGAGAGCTGGCTGTTCGGCGCGGTGCAGGAGCGCTCCGGGCGGAGCATACTGCGGCGGCCGACGGACCCCATGGCCGAGCTGCTGCGCATCCCCGGCGACCCCGCCGCCCTGGCCGGCCGCTGCGACTGGACGGCCCGTTGGTACGAGCTGGCCGCCGCCGCCTGTTTCGGGATCGGGCTGGGCGTCAATCTGTTCGGGGTCCTTCTGCTGCTGGCGCGGCTGCTAGCCTAAAGCGGGCTTCAGGACGGGCGGCGGCGGGCGACAAAGGCGTGGACGGCCCGCCCCTTTCTCACCAGGATTTCCCCATATACCGAGATGAAGATGTCCTCCGGCGGGCCGGAAGGCAGGAGTTCCATCTCCGGCTCCAGGACGCAGAGCAGCTTGGCCTGGAGGAAGTAGTCGAGGAAGTCCGTGGCGAAGGCTATCTCGCCCCCGGGCCGCAGGGTGCGTTTCAAAGCGGCGAGGTTGCCGGCGCGCAGGAAGCGCCGGCGGCGGTGGCGGGCTTTGGGCCAGGGGTCCGGGAAGTAGATGTGGTAGCGTCTGACCGAGGCGTCGGGCAGCCCGGCCACTACCTGCTCGGCACCCGCCTGGATGACGTAGGCGCGCGTGAGCCCGCGGCGCTCGATCTTCTGGACTGCCTTCAGACAGCGCTTGGCCTTGAGCTCCACCCCGAGGAATCCCACCTCGGGGTGTCTGCCGCAGTACTCGCTCAGGTAGTGCCCGTTGCCGCACCCCACCTCCACCTCCAGCGGACCGTCCAGGGAGGCGAGGATATCGGGGAGAGCTTCCAGGGGATACGGGTGCAGCTACTCGTCCTCTTTCTTGCGGGCGTAGTTGACCGTGATCTGTTTTCCCTTCAGCTCCGTGCCTGAGAGGGCGGCGATGGCCTTCTCGGCCAGGGTGGAGTCGATCTCCAGGAACGAGTAGTTGTCCAGGACGCGGATGTCGCCGATGCGCGCGTGGTCGGACTCCAGCGTGCGACCGAACAGGGCGGCGAGGTCCTTGGCGTACACCCCGCGGCTCTTGCCCACGCTGATGAACAGGCGAGTGAAGCCCGCCCCGGCGCGAGCCCGGTCCTTGACCGCCGGCGTCTCCCCCGGCGCCGCGGCGCCTCGACCCCGGCGGAGCCCGCTTGCGGCGCGGAGCCCGCTTGCGGCGGGCAACCCGCTTGCGGCGGGCAACCCGCTTGCGGCGCGGAGGCCGCCTGCGGCCCGCCGCCCGCCCGCGAAGCCCGCTTGCGGCGTGGAAGCCGCGCCTTTCGCGCCCGAGCCCGCCCCCTGCGCACGGGAAGGCCGCGCCTCCGCGCCGCGAGCGGGCTCCGCGCCGCGGGCGGGCTTCGCGCCGCGAACGGGCTCCGCCGCCAGTGGGCCGTAGACCTGCTTCAACAAAAAGGCGGCTACGGTGGACCGGCGGATGAGCGGCGCGTGCCGGCGCAGCAGGCGCCGGTAGCGGGCCAGCTCCGCGGGGTCCTCGTCGGCCCGGATCCGCCTGAGGATCTCGCCGATCGCTCCGGCCAGGACCTGGTCGTCGGCCGGAAGGGGGGTTTTTTCTGGTTTCACGTTGAGCTTCTCCTGTAGCTGCTGGAATTGGGCCGGGGATCCCAGGGTGTAGATCTTTTCGAGCACGACGGAAGCGGGGCGGTAGGAGTCGGCACTCGGGGGCGGATCCACATTGAGCACGTGGGTTACCCAGCGCAGGCTGTGCCGCCGCACGGCTTCGAAGGTGCTGACCAGCACCGGATGCTCCCCCGCGGCGAAGCCCTCCCGGATCCGCTCCTGCTCCGCCTCGCCCATTGCCTCCCAGAGGACCCGCACGCGCAGTCCCAGCGCGGCCAGCTCCTGGCCCAGCTTCCGGGCGGAATCCCGCCCGGAGGTCTGCACCAGCAGAGCGCCGGCCCCTTTGGTCAGGGCGATGACGGCCACGGCCCGGTGCTTGCCGGCCTCCGGGACCTCGACGAACGACTCCTCGACCTTCTCCCCCGCCTGCCTCCAGGCGGTTAGCGCCAGCTGTACCGGCCGGCGCAACAGCTCCAGCAGACCGTCGGCCTCGGGGCCGATGGCGGAGGTGAAGAGGAGAACCTGTTTTTTCGGCGGAAGCTTGGAGAAGATGAACTTCAGGTCGTCGACGAACCCGGGCTCCGGCTGCTGGCGGTCGATGACCACGCTCTGCAGGAGCGAGAAGTCCAGATTCCCCCGGCGGATGTGATCAATGATCCTGCTGGGGGTGCCGATGAGCACGTCCGGCTGCCTGGACAGGCTGCGATGCTCGCCCCTGTCGCCTTCCTCCACGCCGAGCGCGAATACGGACACGTTTCTGCCTGATTGCGGGCGGCAGAGACGCTGGAACTCGCGTTGAACCTTGCGCGAGTCCTCCGCGCTCGAGGTAGCGACCACCGCCTTGATCCCGGCTCTTCCTCGCCTGAGTCTGGCCAGAATCGGCAGGATGAAAGCGGCGGTCCTACCGGTGTCCCCTTCCACCTCCACGACCAGGTCGCGGCCGGACTGAATCAGGGGGACCACCTTGCGCTGCAGCAGCGTCGGCTTGGCGTACCCGGCCTTCCGAAGCGGCTCCCAAAGCTCCGCACTTCCGAACGAACGATCTCGTTGCTGCGGTGCCATATTTCCTTTTTAAAGATCTGGTTGCCCCCTTAACATAGTACGAAGGCGGGGAGTTTGTCAATTTGAAATACCCTCCACCTGACGATATTATTGTAAAGAGGTCCTGCCATGAAGCCAAGTTTTCCCGCCCTGCTGCTGGTGCTGCTGGCCGCCGGGCATCCCGCCTGGAGCCAGCCCTTCCGCTTCCAATACCAGGCCGGGGAGAAATACCGCCTGCTCACCGAGGTGGAGGAAGAGGTCTACGTCGACGGGCGGTTGTCCCACCGGGCCGAGATCCTGAACAAGATCGCCGTGGAGACCCTGGAGGTGAAGGGGGAGGCCGGCCGCCTGGCCTGCACCTTCCAGACCTCCGAGCGGGCCTTCGGGGCGAGCTCTTCCTTCACCTTTTCCGAGGACTACACTTCGGTGTTCTGGCGGGACGCCCGCGGGCGCTACGACATCGCCGGCCAGTACTTCATGCCCGTGGTCCGCAGCGTGCCGTTTTTCCCCGAGGAAGAGGTCCGCACCGGCGGCACCTGGTCGGCGCCGGGCGAGGAGGCCCACGACCTGCGGCGCAGCTACGGCATCCGCGAGCCCGTGCGCTTCCCCATTCAGGTGAGCTACACCTACGCGGGGCGCGAGCAGCGCGAGGGCAAGACCCTGGGGGTGATCGGGATCCGCTACACGGTGTTCCACCGCTTCGAGGGCTTGGGCGCGGGCCGCGGCGCGGTGCCCGTACGGGTCAGCGGGCAGTCCGACCAGACCTACTACTGGGATGCAGGCAGGGGCCAGCCGGATTCCTACGAGGAGCGCTTCGACTTCGTCTTCCACCTGTCCAACGCCCAGGTGGTGGAGTACGTGGGCACGGCGCGCGGCCGCCTCCTGGAGTCCACCAGGCTGGACAAGGAGAAGGTGGCCGCGGACATCCAGCGGCAACTGGCCGACCGGGGCGTGGCGGACACCTCCGTGCGCGCCGAGGAGGCGGGAGTGACCCTGGCCCTGGAGAACATCCAGTTCGAGCCCAACTCCGCGATCCTGCTGGCTGCCGAGAAAGCCAAGCTGCGGGCCATCGGCGAGATCCTTTCCAGGTACGCCGACCGCGACCTGGCCGTGAGCGGGCACACGGCGCGCGTGGGCGGGTACACCGACGAGCAGCACCAGGAGCTGTCCGAGCTGCGGGCTCAGGCGGTGGCCGACTACCTGCTGTCCATCGGCGCCGCGCGCGCGACGCAGCTCACCGCGCGCGGCTACGGCTACCGCCGGCCCCTGGCCGACAACTCCACGGAAAAGGGGCGGAGTACCAACCGCCGGGTGGAGATCACGATCCTGGAGAACTAGCCCGCGGTGGTACTCGCCGGCTCTTCCGGCAGGAGCCAGCAGGCCAGCGGGTCCACCGCGAACTCGACCCTCCCGCCCGCGGGCAGGACTTCCCTGCCGGGACCCTGGGGCGCGGACAGGACCAGGCGCTGGTCCCCCGCCTCCACGACGGCCTGTACCTGGGAGCCCAGGTATTCGCGGCGCAGGACGCGGCCGCGGAAGCGGTTGCCCGCTTTCCTGCCCAGGCGAACCGCTTCGGGGCGGAAGAACAGGACCCGCCGCTGGCCGGCCGCCGGTGTTTTCCCGACGGCGGCAAACCGGCCCAAGGCGGTCTGGAGCACGGTCAGCCTGCCGTCGCGGGCGAGCACCGTGCCGGGGATCAGGTTGGCCTGACCGATGAAGCCGGCCACGAAAAGGCTGGCAGGGCGGCGATAGACCTCCTCGGGGCTGCCCAGCTGCTCGATGCGACCTTCCCGCATGACCGCGATCCGGTCCGAGATGGCCAGGGCCTCCTCCTGGTCGTGGGTTACGTACACCGTGGTCACCGCGAGCTCCCGCTGCACGGCCTGGATCTCCAGGCGCAGGGACTGCCGCAGCTTGGCGTCCAGCGCGCTCAGCGGCTCGTCCAGCAGCAGCAGGCGCGGGCGGGGAGCCAGGGCGCGGGCCAGGGCCACGCGCTGCCTTTCGCCCCCGGACAGGGTGTGCACGCGGCGGCGCTCGTAGCCCGCCAGATGCACCATCGACAGCAGCTCGCGCCCGCGCGCCCGCGCCCGCCCGCGCTCCCAGCCCTGCACCGCGGGGCCAAAGCAGACGTTGTCCAGCACGTTGAGGTTGGGGAACAGTGCGTAGTCCTGGAACACGATCCCGATGCGGCGGCGGTGCGGCGGCTCCCCCTCCACGGCCTGCCCGCCGATGCGGATGTGCCCGGCCTCCGGCTGCAGGAAGCCCGCCACCAGGCGCAGTGAGGTGGTCTTGCCGCAGCCCGAGGGGCCCAGCAGGGTGAGCAACTCCCCCGGGCGGACCTCCAGGTCCAGGCGGATCGTGAACTCGGGGTAGCCCTTCTTGACCCCCTCCAGACGCAGGCTCATGCGCGGGGCTCCTTTCCCAGGGTCTCGATGGCCAGGAAGGCCAGGAAGCAGGCCAGCATCAGCACGGTGCCCATGGCGCAGGCCCCCGCGAAGTTGTACGAGCCGATCAGGCGGTACACGGCCAGCGGCATGGTCACCACCCCGGGCGGGGAGAGCATCAGGGTGGCGTTGATCTCGCCGACCGAAATGCCGAAGGCGAAGGCCGCCCCCGTGATCAGCGCCCCTTTGAGCAGGGGCAGCTCCACGCGGAAGAATAGCTGCCAGGCGCCGGCCCCCAGGCTACGGGCGGCCTCCTGCAGCGAGCCGGGCAGCTTGCGCAGGACCGGGCTCACCGCGCGGATCACGAAGGGGTAGGCCACGACCGTGTGGGCGAACACCACGGCCACCCAGCTGCCCGCCAGGCGCCAGGGCAGGCCCTGGTAGGCCTTCAGGTAGCCCAGCCCCAGAATCACCGAGGACACCCCCAGCGGCAGCATGAGCGCCGCTTCCAGCGCCCCGGCGCCGACGAAGCGGCGGCGGGCGCTCCACCAGGCCAGCAGGGTGCCCAGCGGCAGGGCCAGCGCCACGGTGAGCCCGCCGAAGACCAGGCTGTTGCGGATGGCGCCCAGGTATACCCCGCCCGGGGCGGCCAGGCGGCGATACCACTCCAGGCTCCACCCCCCTGCCCGCCACCCCGAGCGGGCCTGCAGGGAGTAGGCGACCACGGTCAGGATCGGGGCCAGTACCACCAGCGCGAGCAGCGCCAGGTAGGCCAGGGCCGGGACGCCCGCGGGCCGGGCGAGCAGCTCCGCCAATCGCCGCCCGCCGGCGTCGCCGGAAAGCTCCTCGGTGAAGCTGGAGCGTGAGGCCAGGCGCAGGTATATCCAGAGGAAGCCCAGGGAAAGAAGCGCCCCGACCAGCGCCAGGGCGCCGGCGGCGGGCAGGTCCAGGCTGACCTTGGCCAGGCGGTACACCTCCACCTCCAGCGTGGAGAAGCGCGGGCCCCCCCCCAGCACCAGCACCACGGCGAAGCTCAGGAAGCAGAAGATGAAGATCAGCGCGCCGGCGGCCAGGAGGGCGGGGGCCAGCTGGGGCAGGGTCACCCGGAAGAACAGCTTCGCCCCGTGCGCGCCCAGGCTGCGCGCGGCCTCTTCCGTGGAGATGGGCAGGCGGCTCCAGAGCGAGCCGACGATGCGGGCCGCGATCGGGAAGTTGTAGAAGGCGTGGGCCAGCAGGATGGCCTGCAAGGAGTACAGCACGCGCAGGGGCGGCTCGCTCAGGCCCAGCACCTGCATCAGGGCCCGGTTGAGCACGCCGTTGTTGCCGAAGAAGCGCACGAAGCCCAGCACCACGATGATCGAGGGCAGCACGAAAGGCACGGTGGTCAGGGCCCGCACTGCGCCTTTCAGCGGGAACTCGTAGCGGGCCAGCAGCCACGCCCCGGGAAGGCCGAGGGCCACCGACAGGAGCGTGGACAGCAGGGCCTGCTGGAAGGTGAAGCCGATGATCCGCAGGTAATACGGGTCGCCCAGGATGCGGGCGACCCTCCCCAGGCTGA
>CAZMWZ010000006.1:23964-36842 GCA_964570045.1 uncultured Spirochaetaceae bacterium | reverse complement strand
TCTTTTCCTTTTTTACGTGGTAGCCTTCGGGGGCCGGCACCTCATCGGGGGCCGGAAGGTAGTCCACCACCGCGTCCAGCAGGGGCTGCACCCCCAGGTTGCGCAAGGAGGCGCCGCAGAGCACGGGCACGAAGGTCCTCTCCAGCGTGCCGCGGCGCACGGCCTGCCGAGCGAGCTCCAGCGGGATTTCGGCCCCTTCCAGGTACAGCTCCGTGATCCGGTCGGCCAGCGCCGGGTCCGGGACCCGGGACAGCTGGTCCAGGGTCTTCTGGCGGTACTCCCGCGCCAGATGGAGCCGGGAAGGGTCCACGTCGCTTTCGTGAATGGTCTGGCCGGCGTCCTGGACCTCCCAGCGCAGCTCCTTCATGGCCAGCAGGTCGATCACCCCCTCCAACTCCGACTCCCGGCCGATGGGCACCTGCAGCACCAGGGGGTTGGCGCCCAGCTTCTGCCGGATCTCCTCGACCACGCCGAAGAAGTCGGCCCCGACCCGGTCCAGCTTGTTGATGTAGGCCAGGCGCGGCACGTGGTAGCGGTCCGCCTGGTGCCAGACCGTCTCGGACTGCGGCTCCACGCCGCTCACCGCGCAGAAGATGACCACCGCCCCGTCCAGCACCCGCAGGGAGCGCTCCACCTCGGCCGTGAAGTCCACGTGCCCGGGGGTGTCGATGATGTTGATCTGCCGGTCCCGCCAGTAGCAGGTGGTCACGGCCGCGGTGATGGTGATGCCGCGCTCCTGCTCCTGGACCATCCAGTCCATGGTGGCTTCCCCGTCGTCCACCTCACCGAGGCGGTGGCTCTTGCCCGTGTAGAAGAGGATCCGCTCGCTGGTGGTGGTCTTGCCGGCGTCGATGTGGGCGATGATGCCGATGTTCCGGATGTTTTTCAGCTCGGGTTGTTCCATAAATGACTGTACCCTATGTATAATCGATCGGACCTGTTATGAAAAGCCTGCGCGTAGTTTTCCTTCTGTCCCTGCTGAGCTTGCCGGCCGCCGCGCAGTCCGCGCAGCGGGCCCATGCGGCCCTGGCCTGGGTGAACGGCTTTCGGGCCGCGCACGGTCTCCCCACCCTGCTTCCGGAGCCGGCTCTGGAGCGGGCCGCCGCCTACGCCGAGGTGCTGGCCGCCTCTGGGCGCCTGGCCCACCGGGACGGGGCGGGGCGCGACGCCCTGGCGCGCTACCGGGCGGCGGGGGGCAGCGCGGCGCGCGTGGGCGAGATCCTGGGCGCCGGTGCGGGCCTGGCGGAGATCGCAGCGGCCTGGGAGGCCAGCCCCGCGCACGCCGCGGCGGCCCTCGATGCGCGGTGGACTCGCGCCGGGGCAGGCCGCGCGCGGGCGCAGGCAGGCGAGGTCTGGGTGGTTGTTTTCGCCGAGCAGCGGGTTGAGGGGTTTGCCGTGGTGCTCGAGGCCGGGCCTGCCGGTGGGTACCTGCTTGCCGGACGCTTCCAGGACGCGGAGGCGGCGGCGCCCGTGCTGCTCTCGGGGCTGGACAGCCTCGCGCCCTGCGCCTGGGACCCCGGGCGCAGGGAGTTCCTGTTCCGCGTCCCCATGACCGCCGGTTCCCGCTACCACCGCCTGGGGTACCGCACGGCTACGGGGGAGTTCACGCTGACCAGCGCCTTGTTCCCGGCCCTGGCCGCCGCCCGCGGGCCGGAAAGCCCGTAGCCCGGCCGGCTACATCTTCTCCAGAAACGGCACTCCGATGAGGGCCATCCCGCTGGCCAGCACCCGGCGCACGGCCTCGGCCAGCCGGATGCGGCTCACGACCAGGTCGGCGTCCTCGTTGTGCAGCACCGGGTGGTCGTGGTAGTAGCTGGCGTAGGTGCGGGCCAGCTCGAAGAGGTGGGTGGTGAGCAGGGAGGGGTTGAGCTCCCGGGCCGCCTGGGCCACGGTCTCGGGGAAGGCGGCCATGCTCTTGATGAGCTCCCACTCCTCCCCGGCCGCCAGCAGCTCGGCTCGGAACTCACCGCCCCGGAAGCGCTCCGCGCGCTGGGCGAACTTGCGCAGCATGCTGGAGATCCGCGCCCCCGCGTACTGCAGATACGGCCCGGTGGCCCCGGCGAAGGAGATCGACTCCTTGGGATCGAAGATCATGTCCTTGTACGGGGAGGGGGCCAGCAGGTAGAAGTTCAGGGCCCCCAGGGTGATCTTCTCGGCGGTTGCGGGGAGGTCTTCGATCTCGGCTTCCCGCTCCTTGTCCCGGATTTCCGCCGCGGCCAGCTCTTCCAGGTCGGCGACGATGTCGTCGGCGTCCACCACCGTGCCCTCGCGGCTCTTCATCCTGCCCTCCGGCAGGTTGACCATGCCGTAGGCCAGGTGGTGCAGGCTGCCCGCCCAGGCGTGCCCCAGCATCCCCAGCACCTGGAACAGCACCTGGAAGTGGTAGCGCTGCTCGTTGCCCACCACGTAGATCTGCCGGTCGAAGGGCCAGTCGCGGTGGCGCTGCACGGCCGTGCCCACGTCCTGGGTCACGTACAGGGAGGTGCCGTCGCTGCGCAGGAGCACCTTGCGGTCCAGCCCCTGGGCGCCCAGGTCCACCCAGACCGAGCCGTCCGGGTCGCGGCTGAACACGCCGCGCTCCAGGCCGCTCAAGATCTCGGAGCGGCCCAGCAGGAAGGTCTCGCTCTCCCGGTACACCCGGTCGAAGCGCACCCCGGTCTTGCGGTAAGTCTGGTTGATGCCCTCGATGGCCCAGCGGTTCATGGTCGCCCAGAGCTCCCGCACTTCCGGGTCGCCCTGCTCCCAGGCCCGCAGCATGGCCTGGGCCTCAGCCTCGGCCTGCGGGTCCTGTTCGGCCCACTGGGCGTAGCGCACGTAGTAGTCGCCGACCAGGTGGTCGCTCTTCTGGCCCAGGCTCTCGGGGGTCCGTCCCTCGCCGAAGCGGCGGTAGGCGAGCATGGACTTGCAGATGTGGATGCCCCGGTCGTTGATCAGGTTCACGCGCAGGACCTCGGCGCCGGTAGCCTCCAGTATGCGGGCCACGGCCATGCCGATGGCGTCGTTGCGCAGGTGCCCCAGGTGCAGGGGCTTGTTGGTGTTGGGACTGGAGAACTCCACGATGACGCGCTGGCCGGCATTGTCCCTGCTCCAGGCGAAGCGCTCGCCTTCGGCCAGCACCTCCCCGATCACCTCCGCGGTTACCCGCGGCCGCTCCAGGCGGACGTTCAGGTAAGGACCGGCGGCCTGGGCCAGGCCCCGGCCCTCGGCCTCCCCGCCGCGGTCGCGCACCGCGGCTGCCAGCTCTACGGCCAGGTCTTTGGGGGACTTGCGCAGCGCCTTGGCGAAGGGGAACAGGGGAAAGGCCAGGTCGCCCAGCTCGGGACGCGGGGGGACTTCGGCTACTACCTCGCTCTCCTCGATCCTTCGCCCGGTTTTCTCGGAGAGCGCCCCGGCCAGGATCCCTCGCCACAGCTGCTTATACCTGTTCATGCTTGAATCGCTCCTATGAATGCCGCCATCCGCCCGCAGCCGGGCCCGTCCCTCCGGAACGAAACAAGCTCGCCGCTGCAGGCCGTACACTCCTCGGCCGCATGCACTTCCCGCACCCCCGCCGCGGCCAGCAGCTCCGCGTTGGCCGCGCGCAAGTCCAGGAAGAACCGCCCGCCGGGTTGCCTGCGGACCGCCCGCTCGCCGAACTGCCGCCGGAAGCCCTCCGCGCGCCCGGCAGCCACCGCGTAGCAGCAGGCCCCGATGCCCGGGCCGATCACGGCGACAAGTTGTTCGGGCGGGGTCCCGTACTCCTCGGCCAGCAGCCGCACCGCTTCCGTGACGATGCCCGTGCCCTTCCACCCGGAGTGCAGCAGGGCGAAGGCCCCACCGCGCCGATCATAGACGAAAATCGGCAGGCAGTCAGCCACCGTGACGGTGAGCAGGTCGCCGGGCCGGTCGGAGGCCAGGCCGTCGGCCTCCAGCTCGGCGACCTCGGCCGGGGTCCGTGCCGTCGGGCTTCGCGCGCTGAGCGCGAGCACGCGCCGGGAGTGCACCTGCCGGCAGGCGTAGCTAAGTCCGGTGAAGCCGGCCAGCCTCTGCGCCGGGACGCCGAGGGTTCGGAAGAAGGCTTCGCGCGCGGGGGATCCAGCGCGCTGATCCCCTGCCGCGCGCAGGCTGATGCCGGCCTGAAGCCCGACCGGCGCCAGCGGCAGCGGTATAACCGCATGCAGCGCGCCGGGAACGGGTCGTATTCGGAACAGCCGCATGGGCCGGGGGTCAGTGCGCGGCGGTGGAACCGGAAGCGGACTTCCCGTTGTCCAGGATGTCCTTCAGGGTGATCCCGGAGAGGTGGCCGCGGATCAGCTCATAGAAGTCCTGCCAGATGGGGAAGGTCGGGCAACCTTCCTGCCGCGGGCAGGATTTGGCGCCATGGTCGGTGCACGGCGCGGGGAACAGGGGCTCGCCGACAGCGTCTAGGATGGTCTTGATGGAGATCTCCGATGGCTTCCGGTTGAGCACGAACCCCCCCTTGGGCCCGCGGATCGAGCGGATCAGGCCGGACTTTTTCAGGCGGAAGAAGATCTGCTCCAGAAACTCGGGGGAGAGCTGTTCCTTCTGGGCGATCCGGCTGATCGAGATCGGTTCGTTGGACGCGGCGGCCGCCAGGTTTACCACCGCTCTTACTCCGTACCTGCCTTTGGTTGTCAGTCTCATCGGATAGACTCCAGGATAACCTACTTATTCTGTCACATAACATAGCACGAAATGCTGACCGTGTAAATAAAATTTAAAAAAAATCGAGAAAAAAATCGCGGTAAGACCGGGGGTCCTTGTGGGCGTGCGCACGAATCGCGGCCGTCCGGCAGCCGCCGTACGGCGCGCGACTCTACGCCTGCGCGAGGGCTTGATCCATGTCCGCGAGGATGTCGTCGATGTGTTCCAGGCCTATCGACAGCCGAACCAGCTCCGGGGTCAGCCCGCCCGCGCGCTGCTGCTCCTCGGTGAGCTGGGAATGAGAGGTGCTGGCCGGGTGTAGGGCCAGGCTCTTGGCGTCGCCGACGTTGGCCAGGTGGGAGACCAGCTTCAGGTCGTTGATGAACTTCTCGCCCGACACCCTGCCGCCCTTGATGCCGAAAACGACCATCCCGCCGAACCCTTTTTTCAAGTATTTGCTCGCCACCGGGTAGCTCGGGTCATCGGGCAATCCGGGGTACCTGACCCACGCCACCTTGGGATGCTTCGCGAGCCAGCGGGCCGCCGCCAACGCGTTGCTGCAATGCCTGTCCATGCGCAGCGGCAGCGTCTCCACCCCCTGCAGGAAGATCCAGGCGTTGTCGGGCGAGGTGCAGGCCCCGAGGTTGCGCAGCGGCACGGTCCGCAGGCGCAGCGCGTAGGCGATAGGCGCCAACTCCGTCGGCAGGTCATGGGCCCACTTCAGGCCGTGGTAGTTGGAGTCCGGCTCGTTGAACAGCTTGAAGCGTTTGTTCTTCCAGTCGAACTTCCCGGAATCGGTGACGATGCCGCCGATGGCGGTGCCGTGCCCCCCCAGCCACTTGGTCAGGGAGTTGACCACGATGTCCGCGCCGTGCTCGATCGTGCGCAGGAGGTAGGGGGTCGTGAAGGTGGCGTCCGCGATGAGCGGGAGGCCGTGCCGGTGCGCGATCCTGGCCACCTCGCCGACGTCCGTCACGTCGAGGACCGGGTTGCCGATCGTCTCGACGAACAGCGCCCGGGTCTTGTCGGTGATGGCCTTCTCGAAGTTGCGCGGATCCTCGGGCTGCACGAACTTCACCGTGATGCCCAGCGTCGGCAGGATCGAGTCGAACATCGTGTAGGTCCCGCCGTACAGGTTGCAGGCCGACACGATCTCATCGCCCATCTGGGCCAGGGTGACGATCGAGTTGAAAATGGCCGCGGTCCCGGAGGCCAGGGCCACCGAGGCGGCGCCGCCCTCCAGGAGGCTGATCCGCTGCTCCAGCACGTCCTGGGTGGGGTTCATGATCCGGCTGTAGATGTTGCCCAGCTCCTTCAGGGCGAACAGGTCGGCGGCCCTCTGCGTGCTGGGGAACACGAAGGAACTGGTGCGATACACCGGGACCCCGCGGGAGGTGGTCGTCGGGTCCGGCTGCTGGCCGCCGTGGAGCGCCAGGGTCTCGAAACGCTGCTTGATCGCCTCGCTCATCTGCTTCTCCTATAAAAACGATAATATTAGAGGTAACGCCACCGCCGGAAAGAAGTCAAGCGATTTCCAAAGAAACACTCACTCAGCCGCGGGCGGCCAGGCGGCGGTCCGCCAGCCACAAAGCCAGAGACACGGCGAATCCGGCGGCGATGAGCGGGTCGCGGGCCAGGAGCTTGCCGGCCAGCGCCAGCGCGCCGCCCGCGAGCGCCGCGGCGATGGCCGCGGGCGCCCGCATGGGTTTTCCCACCAGGCCGGCCAGGATGGGCACGAACAGCCCCCCGGAGAAGACGGTGTAGCTCAACAGGAGCGAGGGGATGATCCCGCCGGAATAAAGCCCCACCAGCACGGCCCCGGCGCCGGCCAGCGCGGTGAGCCCCCGCAGCACCCGGAGGCTGCGCCGGGCCCCCAGGTGATCCAGGTCCAGGCCCGCCAGGTCCACTGCCAGGACGGTGGCCAGGGTGAGCAGGGTAGTGTCCGCGGAGGAGAGGAACGCGGAGAGCAGTGCCAGCATGGCCAGGCCCGCCAACAGGGGGGGCAGGGTGCCTTTCATCAACAGGGGGAAGGCCGCTTCGGGGCTGGCCCCGGGGTACAGCGCGCGCGCGACCATGCCGATCAGGGCGATCAGGAAGGCCAGCGGCACGATGACGGCGATGGACAGCGCGATTCCCCTCCGGGCGCTCGCCTCGTCGCGGCTGCAGAACAGGCGCGAGAGCATGTCCGGGCCGGTCACGTAAGTGCTGCCCACGACCAGGGCGAGCAGCGCCAGGTCCGCGGCCGAAAATCCCGGGGAGAGGGGAAAGGAGAAGAAGCCGGGGCCCAGGGCGGCGCCGAGGCCGGCGATTCCCCGCACGGCACGCAGCCCGAACAGAGCGCTCCCGGCCAGCCCGACCACGACGAACAGGAGCTGCGGCAGGTCGGTGCCGATCACGGAGACCTGCCCGCCCATCACCGTATATAGGACGAACAGGCCCCCGGCCGCCAGGGCCCAGGCCGGGTAGTAGCCCCCGAGGAATGCGGCCAGGAGTCTGCCGGAGGCGCTGACCTGGGCGCCCACAATGCCCAACCAGGCCACGGCGATGAAGGCCGCGGCCACCCGCCGCATGGCCGGCCCGTACCAGTGTCCGATCAGCCCCGGCAGGCTATAGACCGGATGGGCGCGGGCCGAGCGGACCAGGAACAGCAGCGCCGTCAGGCCCAGCGCCCCGACCAGCAGCCACCAGCTCCCTGTGAGGCCGCGGCGGTAGGCCAGGCCGGCCAGGCCGAGGGTGGCGGAGGCGCCTAAAATCGTGGCCGCCAGGGAGCCGCCGACGTGCAGGCCCCGGCTGCGGCGGCCGGCCAACAGGTAGTCCTCCGCGGTGCGCACACGGGCGAGGCCCAGCGCTCCGATGACCAGCATCAGAGCGGCGTAGGCGGCCAGCAGCACTCCGGCGATCGTCACGCTGCACGATAGCCCGGTTCGGTCGTTCTTGACCATGGGGGGGCCCGCCCGTATAATCGCCCTACCATGGAAGCCGTCCGGGTCCGCTACGCGCCCTCGCCCACCGGGTTTCAGCACATCGGCGGGGTGCGCACGGCCCTGTTCAACCATCTGTTCGCGCGGGCCAGCCACGGCGCCTTCATCCTGCGCATCGAGGATACCGACCGCGAGCGCTACCAGCCGGAGGCCCTGGAGGACATCTATCGGACCTTCGCCTGGCTGGGTTTGCACTGGGACGAGGGCCCCGACTGCGGCGGCCCGCATGCCCCGTACCAGCAGTCCGAGCGCGTCCAGCTGTACCGCCGGTACGCGCGCGAGCTGGTCGCGGGCGGCCACGCCTACCATTGCTACTGCTCGCCCGCCAGGCTGGAGAGCCTCAAGGAGGAGCAGAGGAAGGCAAACCTGCCCCAGGGCTACGACCGGCGGTGCCGCTGCCTGGGCGCGGCGGAGCGCGGCAAGCTCGAGGCCGAGGGCCTCCGCCCCGTGGTGCGCCTGGCGGTGCCGCTGGAAGGCGCGACCGTGTTCGAGGACCGTCTGCTAGGGCGCATCGAGACGGCCAACCGCGACATCAGCCCGGACCCCGTGCTCCTGAAGTCCGACGGCTTCCCAACCTATCATCTGGCCAACGTGGTCGACGACCACCTGATGGAGATTACCCACATCCTGCGCGCCCAGGAGTGGCTGCCCTCAACGCCCCTGCACGTGCTGCTGTACTCAGGCCTGGGTTGGACCCCGCCGGCCTACTGCCACCTGCCCATGGTGCTCGGCCAGGACGGGCAAAAGCTCTCCAAGCGGCACGGCGCCACGCGGCTGAGCGAGTTCCGCGAGAAGGGCTACCTGCCGGAGGCGATCCTCAACTACATTGCCCTGCTAGGCTGGTCCTATGATGCGACCACCGAGCAGTTCTGCCTGGCGGAGCTGGAGCGCCTGTTCTCCCTGGAACGCCTCAACAAGGCCCCGGCCGTCTTCGACTACAAAAAGCTGGACTGGTTCAACGGCTTGTACATCCGCAAGCTGGCCCCGCAGCGCCTGGCCGCCCTGCTGCTGCCGTTTCTGCAAGGCGCGGGGCTGGTGGCCGACCCGCCCTCGGCCGCGGAGGAACAGCGGGTGCGCGGCCTGGTGCCGCTGGTGCAGGAGCGCCTGGTCCTGCTGGCCGACGTGGTCCCCCTGGTGCGTTTCCTGTTCCGTGAGGTGAGCCCGGCCGTGGAGGACCTGGTCCCGAAAAAGCTGGACCGGGTCCGCGCCGCCCAGTTGCTGACGCAGGCGGCGGGCCTCTTGGAGGGTTTCGCCTCCCGGGATGAGCAGGGCAACGAGGCCGCCTTCCGCGGCCTGGCGGAGAAGCTGGGCGTGAAGCTGGGCGACCTGCTGCAGCCGGTGCGCGTGGCCGTGACGGGCAGCCGCGCCTCCCCGCCGCTGTTCGCGTCCCTCGCCCTGTTGGGCGTCGAAGAGTCTCTGCGCCGGGTGCACCGGGCCCTCGGGCTGCTGAGCTGACTCTCACCAAAGCGCAAGGAGCCGACGATGAGTGAATTGACCATGGATACCCTGGTGTCGCTGTGCAAGCGCCGGGGCTTCGTCTACCAGTCCAGCGAAATCTACGGGGGCCTATCCTCGGCCTGGGACTACGGGCCACTGGGGGTGGAGCTCAAGAACAACATCCAGCGCTTCTGGTGGAAGCAGATGACCCAGCTGCACGACAACATCGTGGGGTTGGACGCGGCCATCCTGATGCACCCGCGCGTGTGGGAGGCCTCCGGGCACGTGGAAAACTTCCACGACCCCCTGGTAGATTGCCGGCAGTGCCGCCAACGCTTCCGCACGGACGCCATCCCCGAGGAGCTGTGGGCCAAACGGCAGTGCCCGGAATGCGGCGGCCAGCTCACCGAACCGCGGCAGTTTAATTTAATGTTCAAGACCCACATGGGGCCAGTGGAGGACTCCACCTCGGTGGTGTACCTGCGCCCCGAGACCGCCCAGGGCATCTACGTGAACTTCAAGAACGTGGTCCAGACCGGGCGGGTCAAGGTGCCCTTCGGCATCGCGCAGGTGGGCAAGGCCTTCCGCAACGAGATCACCACCAAGAATTTCATTTTCCGCACCTGCGAGTTCGAACAGATGGAGATGCAGTTCTTCATCCATCCCGCCGAGGACGCCAAATGGTTCGAGTTCTGGAAGGAAAAGAGGTTCCAGTACTACCTCGACCTCGGGGTGAGAAAGAGCAAGCTTCGCTTCCACCAGCACGGCCCGCAGGAGCTTGCCCACTACGCCAAGGTGGCCTTCGACATCCAGTACGAGTTCCCCTTCGGCTGGAAGGAGCTGGAGGGCATCCACAACCGCACGGACTTCGACCTGCGCCGCCACGGGGAGTTCTCGGGCAAGGACCTGACCTACCTGGATGACGGGCGGGGCGAGCGCTTCACCCCCTACGTGATCGAGACCTCGGCCGGGCTCACCCGCACCGTGCTTACGGTACTGTGCGACGCTTACGACGAGGATGAAGCCGAGGGGGAGAAGCGGGTGGTGCTGCGCCTGCACCCGGCCGTCGCGCCGGTCACCGTCGGGGTGTTCCCGCTGGTGAAGAAGGACGGGCTGGCCGAGCTGGCCCGCGACATCGAAGTGGGGCTGCGCGAGGAGTTCAGCACCTTCTACGACCAGGGCGGAGCCATCGGCCGGCGCTACCGCCGCCAGGACGAGGTCGGCACCCCGTACTGCCTCACGATCGACTACCAGACCAAGGAAGACCGGACCGTGACCCTGCGCTTCCGCGACTCCATGCAGCAGGTGCGGATCAAGATCGAGGACATCCCGCAGACCATCCGCAAGGCCACGAAGGAGTACCGGCGGGTATGATCCAACAGGGAGGCTTCGAAGTTTTGAAGTCGCGCGGCTTCGTGAGCCAGTGCTCCGACGAGGCCGCCCTGGCACGCCTCTTGGACGGCGAGCGGGTCACCTATTACATCGGCTTCGACCCTACCGCCTCCAGCCTGCACGTGGGCAACCTCCTGCAGCTTTTTTCCATGAGCCACCTGCAGCGCGCGGGGCACAGGCCCATCGCGCTGATCGGCGGCGGCACCTGCCGTATCGGCGACCCCTCGGGCAAGACCGAGGCCCGCCCCATCCTCCCGGTGGAGACGATCAACGCCAACGGGGAGCGCTTCCGGGCGCAGATCGGCCGCTTCCTGGACTTCGGGGAGGGCCGGGGCCTGATGGAGAACAACGCCGACTGGCTGGCCGGCCTGAACTACATCGACTTCCTCCGTGAGATCGGGCGGCACTTCTCGGTGAACCGCATGCTCTCCTTCGAGACCTACAAGATGCGCCTGGAAACCGGCCTCTCCTTCATCGAGTTCAACTACCAGATCCTGCAGTCCTACGACTACCTGGTGCTGTACCGCCGGCACGGCTGCCGCCTGCAGATGGGCGGAGACGACCAGTGGGGCAACATCGTGGCCGGCATGGACCTGATCCGGCGGGTGGAAGCGGGCGAGGCCTTCGCCCTGACCACCCCGCTGGTGACCCGCTCCGACGGCCAGAAGATGGGCAAGAGCGAGAAGGGCGCCCTGTACCTGGACTCAGGCCTGGTCAGCCCCTACGAGTTCTACCAGTACTGGCTCAACATCCCGGACGCCGACGTCGGCAAGTTCCTGCGCCTGTTCACCTACCTCGACCTATCGGAAATCGCAGATCTAGAGAAGCTCAAGGACAAGGAGATCAACCGGGCCAAGGAGAGGCTGGCCCTGGAGCTCACCGGCATCGTGCACGGCGCGGAGGAGGCCCGCAAGGCGGCGGAGACCTCCCGGGCAGTATTCCGCGGGCAGGGCGCGGCGCTGGACGCCATGCCCTGCGCGGTCCTGGCGGCCGCCGATCTGGCCAAAGGCATCCCCTCCACGACCCTGTGGGTCATGTCCGGGCTGGTGTCCTCCTCGAGCGAGGCCCGTCGGCTGATAACCCAAGGCGGTGCCATATTGAACGGCGAGAAGGTCGCTACGGTCGATTACTCGGTGACCCCCCAGAGCCTGCGCCCGGGCGCCGATGGGAAGCAGGAGCTGATGCTCCAGGCGGGCAAGAAGCGCTTCTTCCGTTTCATTGTAGGGTAGGGGGCGGGCGCCGCGCGTCATGGGCTGGTTGTACCTGGCCGCCGCGGCGGCGGAGGCCGCCCTCGCCCTGTGGGGACCGTGGGCGCTGCCCTGGCGCCGGCTGGTCTACACCGATTACCTGTTCCTCGCGCTCCCCGTGCTGCACGCCTCCGCCGGCATCCTGTGCCTGGCGCTGCCGCGCGGCCGGCGGTGGCCGTTCCTGCACGCCAGCGAGCTGCTCTTCACCCTGAGCCTGGTCTTCTTCCTGTTCGCCTACATTTTCGCCCTGAACGCCAACATGGACTACGTGCAGCGCTTCTTCGCCGGGGGAGGGAAGATGCGCCTGGCCCTGGACACGCGGGCGGAGCGGCTGGCCGCCGCCGTGCGCTACCTGCCGCTGCTCGCGGCGGACCTAGCCGCCTACCTGTGGGCCCGGTTGGCGGCCCGCGGCGCGCCGGCCGGCTGGGTGCGGCGCTGGGCCCTGCCCCTGGTGCTCGTCTCGGTGGCCCTGGGCGTGCTCGCTTTCCCTTCTTTCGCCGTGCTGGACGGAATTGGATTCCTGTGCTTCGTAGCCCTGGTCCCGCTGTTCCTGGTCGTGGAGCACAGCTGCCTTGTCGCCGGGTGGCTGTACGTGACTGTCTACGGGGTGCTGCAGGGCATGCTGGTCAGCTTCTGGCTGGGCACCTTCAGCCTGGTCACCCTGCAGCTGGTCACCGTGTTCTTCCTGCTGGCCCACGGCCTGTTTTTCCTGCCCGCGCTCTGGCTTGCCCGGCGGCTAGATTCCTTCCGCTTCCTGGCGCTGGCCCTGGCCTGGGTGCTGTTCGAATACCTGCGCTCCCTAGGCTACTGGGGCTACCCCTGGGGGCTGTGGGGCACCGCGCCGCATCGCTTCCTGACCCTGCTGCAGACGGCATCCCTGGCGGGAGTCTGGGGGGTGAGCCTCGTGGTGGTGCTGCTCAACGCGGGGGCCGCCTCGGCCCTGGCCGCGGCGCTGCGCCGGGATTCTCCCCGTACGGCGGGGATGCTGGCCGCCGCCGCCGTGTTCCTGGCCTGCCTTTTCTTCGGGCTGGGGCGGCAGGACGAGCTGGACCGGCAGCCGGTGGAGAAGAGCGTGCGGGTGGCCCTGGTCCAGCAGAACTCCGACCCGCGCAAGGACGACTACGAGCGGACCTTCGCCACGCTGCGCCGTCTCACCGACCAGGCGCTGGCCGGGCCG
>CAZMWZ010000006.1:22419-23864 GCA_964570045.1 uncultured Spirochaetaceae bacterium | reverse complement strand
GCCGCTGGAGCGGGGAGGATCCCGAGCGCTTCCCTCTGGCCCGGCTGGTGCGGGAGTTCCTGGACTACCAGCGCGGCCTGGGGGTGTGGCTGCTCACCGGCAACGACGACTACGAGCTCTCCGCCGGGCCCACGGGCGAAGAATTCCGCAGGGACTACAACGCCGCCGTGCTCTTCGACGAGCGGGGCCGGCGGGTGCGGACCTACCACAAGATGCACCTGGTGCCCTTCACCGAGTACTTCCCCTTCAAGGAGCAGTTGCCGGGCGTGTACCGCTGGCTGCTGGATTTCGACGTCTACCTGTGGGAACAGGGCCGCGAGCGCGTGGTATTCCGCCACCCCCGCTTCAGCTTCTTCACCCCCATCTGTTTCGAGGACTCCTTTCCCGGCGACATCCGGCGCTTCGTGCGCGCAGGCGCCGAGGCCATCATCAACATCTCCAACGACTACTGGTCGCTCACCGAGGTGGAGGCCAAGCAGCACGCGGTCAACTCCTGCCTCCGGGCCGTCGAGAACGCGCGCCCGCTCCTGCGGGCCACCGCCTCCGGGCTGACCGGGTACTACGACGCGGACGGGAGCCTCCTGGCCGCCGTTCCCTACTACCAGGAGAGTTTCCTGGTGGTCGACGTGTCCTTCCGGCCCGCGGGTACGACCCCCTACACCCGGTGGGGGGACTGGCTGCCCCAGGGCGCCGCGGCGGCGCTGGCGCTGCTGGCCCTGCTGTCCCTGTTCCCCCGGGTGCGGAAACGCCTGTGAAGGTCCCCGCGGCTGCTCGGCTGTACGAGGTCCTGGCGGCGCGCTACGGCCCCCAGGGGTGGTGGCCCCTGGCCGGCCGCGCCGGCCGCCCGGGGTTCGACGGGCGCGGCTACCACCCGGGGGTCTACGGCGTTCCGGGTCCGCGCGAGCGCTTCGAGGTGGCCGCCGGCGCCGTGCTTACCCAGAACACCAGCTGGGGCAACGCCGAGGCGGCCCTGCGCGCGCTGCGGGCCGCGGGGCTGCTCAGCCCGGGAGCGCTGCTGGACTGCTCCCCGCGGCGCCTGGCCAGGCTGATCCGGCCCAGCGGCTACTACAACCAGAAGGCCCGCAAGCTGCGCGGGCTGGCCGTCTACCTGGAAGGCCAATCCTGCGGGCGCGCGCGGGCTCCGACGCGTGAGGCCCTGCTCGCGCTGTGGGGCCTCGGGCCGGAGACCGCCGACTCGATCCTCCTGTATGCCTGGCACCGGCCGGTGTGCGTCGTGGACGCGTACACCCGCCGCCTGCTGCGGCGCCTGGGCTGGATCGAGGGGCGCGCGGGCTACGAGGAGCTTGCCGCCCTGTGCGCCCGCGGCCTCGCCGCGGAGGCGCCGCTGTACCAGGAGTTCCATGCCCTGGTCGTGCGCCACGCCAAGGAGCACTGCCGCGCCGTGCCTGACTGCCGGGGCTGTCCGCTGGCCGGCAGGCTATGCC
>CAZMWZ010000006.1:3764-22319 GCA_964570045.1 uncultured Spirochaetaceae bacterium | reverse complement strand
TTGACACCGCGAAGCTAAATCTGTTAGGTTCTTGTATTGCCTAAACTTACGGAGGGATAACTTGCCTGGGAAAGGTTCAGCGGCCAAGCGCCATCGTCAGAGCCAGGATCAAAGGGTGCGGAACAAGAGGGTGAAGACCCGCGTGCGCACCAGCACGCGGAAGTTCGTCGAGCTCGCCAACGGCGGCGCCCAGGAGGAGACGGACAAGCAGTACAAGACCGTCGCCAGCCTCCTGGACCGGGCCGTCAGCAAGGGGATCGTCCACAAGAACACGGCTGCCCGCAAGAAGCACCGGCTGCACAAGATGCTGCCCGGAGCCAAGAAAGCTTCCTGACCGGACTGCCCGCACGAAAGGAACCGGGGTGGGTGAGGAGAAGCTCACCAAAGCCGAGATCATCGAGAACATCTACCCGCTGATCAAGGTAAGCAAGAAGAACATCCACACCGTCCTCGACCTGTTCTTCGACGAGGTGAAGAAAGGTCTCCTGCTGGACAAGATCATCGAGCTGCGCGGCTTCGGCACCTTCGAGATCAAGATGCGCAAGGGCCGCAAGGCGCGCAACCCCAAGACCGGCGCCACGGTGGAAGTGGTCAACCACGGCGTCGCCGTCTTTCGTCCCGGGCGGGAGCTGAAGCAAAAAGCCTGGGAACTGAGGAAATAGCCCTTTGAGTCTCGCCCCCGCTGACCGGGAGCGGGCTTCGCGCGCGCAGGCCGTGCTTCTCGAGCTGGCGCTGATCGTACTGGCCGCGCTGCTGTTCGCCCTGTCCTTCCCGAGCTTCCTGTCGCGCTGGGGCTGGTTTCCCCTGGCCTACGTCGCGCTCGCCCCGGTGTTCGTGGTGATCCGCCGCACCGGGTGGCTGGGGACCGTGCTGTACGGGGCCCTGTTCGGCTACCTGAGCTACGCCCTGTACAACTACTGGCTGGGTTCCTTCCATCCCCTGACCCTGGTCATCGTCCCCCCGATCTACGCCTTCTACCTGCTCGCGACCTTCGTGGCCCTCAAGGCCGCGGACACCCTCCTGCCGCGCTGGGGCTTCGTGGCGCAGTCGGCCTTGTGGGTGGCCTACGAGCTGTGGAAGGTGCAAGGCTTCCTGGGGTACTCGTACGGCACGATCGGCTACTCCCAATACCTGTTCCAGCCCCTCATCCGCGTCGCGGCGCTCACCGGGGTGTGGGGGATCTCCTGGCTGGTGGTCTTCCCCTCCACTTGGCTGGCGCAGGCTCTACGCGACGGGCCGCGGGGGTTTGCCGCCAGGCTGCGCGCCTCCTGGCTGCCCGCCGCCGCCTGGGCCGCGCTGTTCGCCGCCGCCCTGGGCTACGGCCTGGCCTCCAGGGTCGAGCTGGGGCAGGCCCGAGCCTGGCGCGTGGCCCTGGTGCAGCAGAATATCGACCCCTGGCGCGGCGGCTATAAGGCCTATGGGCAGTCGTTGGCCACCCTGCAGCGCCTGAGCCGCGAGGCGGTGAAGCAGGACCCGCAGATCGTGATCTGGTCGGAGACCTCGTTCGTGCCGGCCGTCGACTGGCACACCCGCTACCGCACGGACCGGGAGGCCTACGAGCTGGTGCGGCAGCTGCGGGAGTTTGTCGCCGGCCAGAGCGTGCCTTACCTGATCGGCAATGACGACGGGAGGCTGAAGCGGCTGGAAAGCGGGGAGGAGGTCCGCGTGGACTACAACGCCACCCTGCTTTTCCGGGGAGGGGAGATCCTCCAGACCTACCGTAAGCTGCGCCTAGTGCCCTTCACCGAGCACTTCCCCTACCGGCGCTGGCTGCCCGGCATCCACGAGTGGCTGGCCAACGCGGACACGCACTTCTGGGAAAAGGGTGAGGAGCACACTGTGTTCGCGGTGGACGGGGTGCGCTTTTCCACGCCGATCTGCTTCGAAGACACCTTCCCCGGGCTCTGCCGGGAGTTCGTCCGGCGCGGCGCGCAGGTGCTGGTAAACATGAGCAACGACTCCTGGTCCAGGTCCGTGGCCTGCGAAATGCAGCACATGTCGATCGCCCTGTTTCGGGCCGTGGAGAACCGCCGCACCCTCGTGCGCGCCACCAACGGCGGCATCACCTGCGTCATCGACCCGAACGGCCGGATCGCGGGCCTGCTGCCGCCTTTTCGCGAGGATTTTCTGGTCGCGGCGGCCCCGGTGTTCGACGCCCAGGACACTCTGTACACCCGCCTGGGAGACTGGTTCGCTTTCCTGGCGGCGGCCGTGGGCCTCGGCCTGCCGGCCGCCGCCGGCCTGCGCCTCCTGCTGCGGCGGAAGCGGCGGGCAACGCAGGGTTGACAAGCTCCCCGGGCTGGGCCAGAATGACCTATCGATGAAGCTCAAAGGGCGGATCCTCATCGTCGATGATGAACCCATAAACCTCGAGTTCTTCGACGTGATGCTCTCCAGGCTGGGCTTCCAGATCGAGAAGGCCACCGACGGCGAGGAGGCCCTGCAGAAGATCCAGGAGACCAACCCGGACCTGATCATCCTGGACAACATCATGCCGCGCCTGAGCGGCTGGGAGGTCGCCAAGAAGCTCAAGCAGGACCGGGAGTACCGCAAGCACCGCCAGACCCCGATCATCATGTTTTCGGCCATGGACGAGGTGAAGGACAAGATCGAGGGCCTGGAGCTGGGGGTGGACGACTACATCACCAAGCCCTTCAACTTCTCCGAGGTGCTGGCCCGCATCCGGGCGGTCCTGCGCAACCGCGAGCTCTCGCGCCAGATCGCCCGCCGCGAGCGGCGCCTGGCGGTCGTGGAGTCGCTGAACTCCTCCCTGATCTTCTTCACCCAGCACATCCGCAACCCCATCGCCGAGCTGATGAGCGCGGCGGAAAGCCTGGATCCGGCCGACTGCTCCCAGTGCACGCGCCTGCTGGAGCTGGTGAAAACGCGCGGCGCGGAGATCCAGGCCACGCTCAAGGGCCTGGAGGAGGAGATCGGGGAGATGCAGGACAAGGGCGACCGGATCAAGCGCGGGGACCTGAGCCTGGAGGATCTGGAGAAGAAGCTCAAGAAGCACCTGCGCAACTGGAAGCGCAGCCACGAGGGGGAGGCGGGGGGATGATCTCGGAGGCGAGGAAGAAGGTGCTGGAGCTGTTCGCCGAGGGGCGCCGCCACTACAAGCTGATGAGGTTTCAGGAGGCCCGGGACTGCTTCGCCAGGGCCCTCGCCGTGGGCGCGGAGGACGGGCCCTCCAAGGTGTACCTGGCCCGCTGCAAGCACTACATCGAGAATCCGCCCCCCGAGGACTGGGACGGGGTTTTCGTGATGAAGACCAAATAATTCCGAGCTCGAGGACGTATGCCCAAGAACAACGATCACAAAGGAACCGAGAAGATCTCCACCACCCTGGGCAGGGAGACCAACTTCCACGGCATCCTCAAGTTCCGCGAGTCCCTGAAGATCGACGGGAAGTTCGAGGGCGAGATCGAGTCGCCCGGCTTCCTGTACGTGGAGAACGGGGCCGTGGTCAAGGCGAACATCAAGGTCGGCTCCATCGTCATCGGCGGGGTGGTCCGCGGGAACGTGGAAGCCAGCGAGCGGCTGGAGATGCTGGCCACCGGGCAGGTCTACGGCAACATCCGCACCGCCAAGCTCAACATCGCCGACGGGGTGGTGTTCGAGGGCAAGTGCGAGATGATCAAAGGCCCGGAGAACGTGAGCGTCTTCTCCGCCCCCGTGGGGGAGCTGAAGAAGACCCTGCAGAGTGTCTGAGCCCCGCGCCCTGCTGCTTTCGATCGGCACCGAGCTCACCGACGGGGTCATCAGCAACACCCACTTCCGCTACCTGGGCTCCCAGTTGAAGAGCTTCGGCTTCCGGGTGGCTGGCGGCGAGCAGGTGCCCGACGACCTGGAGCTGATCCTGCGCGCCCTGGCGCACGCAGCGGCGGCGGAGCTGGTCCTGGTGACGGGCGGTCTGGGCCCCACCTCCGACGACCTGACCCGGGAAGCCGTGGCCCGTGCCGCAGGCGTGGCCCTGGAGTTCCATCCTGAGCTCTGGCAGCGGCTCCTGGAGCGCTATGCCGCCTGCGGGCAGCGGCCGCCGGAGTCCAATCGCCGGCAGGCCTTCATCCCCGCGGGCTTCGAGGTGCTGCCCAACGACTGGGGCACGGCCCCGGGCTTCTGGGGACGGCTCACCGGCCCGGGGGCCTGGATCGCCGCCTTGCCCGGTCCGCCGGCGGAGCTGGAGCCCATGTTCGCCCGGCGCCTGGTCCCGCTGCTGGCCGCGGCGTTTCCCGGCGCCGTCGCGGGGCAGGAGCTGGCCGCCACGGCCCTGCTCATCCCGGAGTCGGCGCTGGAGGACGCGCTGCGGCGGCACCGCCGCGAGGGGGTCACCTGGGGAACGCGGGTGGCCGACGACCACATCGCCTTCAGCCTGCGGGGGGGCGCCCCGGCACAGCGCGAGGCCGTGCTGGCGGCGCTGCAAAGGGAGTTCGGCGCCGCCTGCCTGCGCCGTGGGGCTGCGAGGCCCAGCGAGAGTCTTTTCCGCGTCCTGGCCCAGCGGGGCGAGAGCCTGGCCCTGGCCGAGTCCTGCACGGGCGGACTGGCCGCCAAAATGCTCACGGACCTGCCCGGCAGCTCAGGGGTGTTCTGGGGGGGAGCGGCGGCGTACTCCAACGACGCCAAGCAGCGCCTGCTGGGCGTGCCGGCGGCGACGCTGGAGGCGCACGGGGCCGTGTCGGAGCAGGCCGCCGCCGCCATGGCCCGCGGCCTGCTGGAGCGCTCGACAGTGCACCTCGCCGTGGCGGTCACGGGCATCGCCGGGCCCGAGGGGGGCAGCCCGGAGAAGCCCGTGGGTACGGTATGGATCTCGGCCCTGCACCGGGACGGCCGCTCGCTGGCCAGGCTGTTCCGCTTCACGGGCGGGCGCGACCTGATCCGGCGGCGCAGCGCCGTCGCCGCACTGCTGGCCGCCGAGTGCCTGCTCGCGGGGCTGGAGTTTCCGCCCGTTTTCCCGGCCGCTTGACACGCCGCAATAACGGGGTGAAAGCCGCAGTAGCGGGCTGCGCGCCGGCTATCGCCGGCTTGACACCCGGGGGCATTCTTACTATATTTGAGGTGTATTAGCACGGTCCCTTTGAAACCCGAACAAGCGATCTAATCTGTCGCAGTTCATGCGGCCTTTCGTGTTTATCAATAATCCCTTTTCGAAGACAGCAAGTGGAGCGGAAGATGGCAATCATCCGAAGACGAAAGATAAACCACGGGAACCCCGGCGAGCCCAGGAGGGAACCTGGTCCCGGTTTCCCGGAGGCCCCGGACCCGGCGGACCCCGGCGGCAGCCTCGAGTACACGCAGGAAGACCCGGGCGCGCCCCGGGAGGAGGAAAACGAGTTGGAAGAGGAGCTAGCCGAGCGGCTGACCGATTCGGTGCTGCACGAGGACGGCCATTCCCGGCGCAGGCCCAAGCGCCGGAAGATCCGCGTGGAGCTGATCAAGGAGCCGGCGCAGCGGGAGCCGGTCCCGGTGGAAAACGATGTCGAGCAGCGGGTGGCGATCGAAGGGGAGGGCCCTGCCGCGCCGCAGACGAGCTTCGGCGCGACGCGTAGCGAGACGCCGGCGGCCGCCGACGCCGCTGCCCCGCGCGGCAAGGTGCACCCCCCAGGCCGCGAGAAACTGCTGATCAACGACCTGTCCCTGACGGGCATGCCCGAGCTGCGGGCGCAGGCCACCAAGCTGGGGGTCAACCACGAGAGCGTGGCCTCCCTGAAGAAGCAGGAGCTGATCTTCGCCATCCTGAAGGGGCACACTGACCGCAGCGGTCAGATCTACGCCCACGGCGCGCTGGAGATCCTGCCGGACGGCTACGGTTTCCTGCGCTCCCCCAACTACAGCTACCTGCCCGGCCCGGACGACATCTACATCTCCCCGTCGCAGATCCGCCTGTTCAACCTGAAGACCGGCGACACGGTGTCCGGGCAGATCCGCCCGCCCAAGGAGGGCGAGCGCTTCTTCGCCATGCTGCGCGTGGAGAGCGTCAACTTCGACGCCCCCGAGGTCGCCCAGACCCGTATTCCCTTCGACAACCTGACGCCGCTGTACCCGGACAAGATGATCAACCTGGAGACCCGAGGGGAGGAGATCTCCACCCGGATGATCAACCTGTTCTGCCCCATCGGCAAGGGGCAGCGCGGCCTGATCGTCTCCCCGCCGCGCACCGGCAAGACGATCCTGATGCAGAAGATCGCCAACGCGATCACCGCCAACCACCCGGAGATCTTCGTGATCGTGCTGCTCATCGATGAGCGCCCGGAGGAGGTGACGGACATGCAGCGCAACGTCAAGGGGGAGGTGGTGTCTTCCACCTTTGACGAGCAGGCCTCCCGGCACGTGCAGGTGGCCGAGATGGTCATCGAGAAGGCCAAGCGCCTGGTGGAGCACAAGCGCGACGTGATCATCCTGCTGGACTCCATCACCCGCCTGGCCCGGGCCTACAACCAGACGGTGCCCACCTCCGGCAAGATCCTGTCGGGCGGCGTGGACTCCAACGCCCTGCACAAGCCCAAGCGCTTTTTCGGCGCGGCGCGCAACATCGAGCAGGGCGGCAGCCTCACGATCATGGCCACGGCCCTGATCGAGACCGGCAGCCGTATGGACGAGGTGATCTTCGAGGAGTTCAAGGGCACCGGCAACATGGAGATCAACCTGGACCGCAAGCTCTCCGACCGGCGCCTGTTCCCGGCCATCAGCATCAAAAAATCCGGCACGCGCAAGGAGGAGCTTCTGCTGGCCGAGGAGGTGCTCAACAAGATGTGGGTCCTGCGCAAGGTGATCAACCCTATGGACGACGCGGAGATCATCGAGCTGCTCATTGACAGGATGCGCAAAAGCAAGGATAATCAGGCCTTCCTCCGCTCCATGAACACCGGGGCGGGCGACGAGTAACAGAGGGTACGCTTATGAAAGAGGCAATCCATCCGAAATACGAGCCGACCACGATCACCTGCGCCTGCGGCAATGTGATCGAGACCCGCTCCACGGCCAGGGATATCAAGGTTGAAATCTGCTCCAGCTGCCACCCCTTCTTCACCGGCAAGCAGAAGCTGGTGGACACCGCCGGGCGCGTGGAACGCTTCAAGAGAAAGTACAACATCAAGGACTAAAGCCGCAGGAGCCGCCGCAGGTGTTCCCAGTGGCTGCCGCGCCAGTACACCCGGCCGCAGCGGGGACAGGACCGGAAGCGCCAGTAGCGGCGAGCCACGCGCGGGGGCACCGCGAGGCGCGCCCGTCGCCGCGGCAGGCGCTGGAGCTTCTCGTTGCAGACCAGGCACAGGCTGAAGGGCGCCATTGCGCGGGTGAGGTCGAAGCGGGCGATCACCTCGGCCAGCTGCTCGGGGGGGTCCGGGGAGCGCACGCAGTAGCCATGGGTCACTTCGGCACGCATGAGCAGCCCCCGGTCCCGGGTGAGCAGGATGCGCCCCTCCTGACGCGAGAGGCGGCTCAGGGCGAGGTCGTCCCAGTCGTTGGCGTACAGGGAGTCCAAGCCCGCCAGGCGTAAAAGGCGCGCCAAGCGCCCCAGGTGCACGTCCAACACGAAGCGGGTGCCGCGCAGCGGGCGCGGGTGAACCCGGCTCGAGCCGGAGATGTCCAGCGACTCGAACACCGGGTACACGCTGAGCCGATCCCCGTCGGCCGGCTTGTGGCGGAAGCCCACCGAAACGCCGTTGGCCAGCACCAGGTCGACCTCGGTGTGGGGGATGCCCAGGGACTCCACCAGGCTCTTCACGGTCTGGCCGCGTTGCAGGGGGCAGGGGAAGGGCGTCTGGCGGCGATCGGGGGGCAGAAAGTCATTCAGCTCCCGGTAGCAGCGGACCACGACGCTACTCACGAGTTACAGGATACTACAGAAAAGACGCCCGCGGCAGTCGGGCCTTTTTGGTTCAGTGCAGGGAATTGAGCTTTCCGATCATCAACTGGATGCGGCTGGACAGCGAGTGCAGCAGCCGCTTGGTCCACTGCGGGCTGGCGGCGAAGATGTCCTGGAAGTTCTCCTTGGAGAAGCTCAGGGCCTCTACGGTCCCCTTGCTGATCACGGTGGCCGAGCGCACCGACTTGTCGAAGAAGCTCATCTCCCCGATCAGCTCGCCCTTGCCCAGGGTGTTGAGCACCTTGTACTTGTTGCCCTCGCGCCGGGTGATGTAGACCTCGCCCTCCAGGATCCAGAAGATCTGCTGCCCGACGTCCCCCTCCTTGATGAGGATGGTCTTGTCCTGGTAAGTGCGCCCGAATTTCCGGCGGATCTCGTCATTGATCGCGCCCTCCGCCTGGAAGGCGATCTTCATGATTTCGGTGTAGTCCTTGTCGCTCATCCCTTAAGCTCCCACCCTGTTGGCTTCCGCGCCGCAGGGGCGCAGGCGGCCGCTGAACTCGGCGTTCAGGACGCGCAGGTACTGCGTCATGCCGGTGATGGTGTTGTAGGCCAGCTCCCAGGAAACGCTGGAGGCCAGGTCGAAGCCTTCCCGGTCCCACTGGTACAGGATGGTGCTCTCCAGGCAGTAGGCGCCCGTGAGCCGCGGGCGTGCCAGCAGGGTTTCCACCAGCCCGAAAATCGAGTCCGGGTGCAAGTAAACGGAGAGCCTGTCCCCGCCGCTCAGGGGCAGGTCAAGCCGCACCAGTCCGGCGACGATATAATAGATGGAAGTCCCGCTGAGCGGGTCTCCGGGCTTGTACAGCATCGTGCCGGACTCCGCGCGCAGTTGTTCCCCGTACTGCAGTTCCTGCTCGGTCATACAGTATTCTCATCGACAGGATTCGTCCGTTTTATTGATTTCTTTTGCTTTTTCCCCTACTATAGCCCCGGAGTTTTGCATGGATGACCTGGTCCGCAGCCATAAAGAAGAGTACGGTGAACCTCCCCAGCTGATCGCCTCGGCTCCCGGCAGGGTCAACCTGATCGGCGAGCACACGGATTACAACGAAGGTTACGTGCTGCCGATCGCCATCAACTATTTCGTGCACGTCGCCGTCTCGCACCGCAAGGACCAGCACTTGAAGTTCTACTCCGTGGACTTCAAGGACCGCAAGCGCACCAGCATCTCCAACCTGCGTTTCAAGAAGGAAGACCGCTGGGCCAACTACCCCAAGGCGGTGGTGAGCGCCCTGATCGCCCGCGGGCACCCGGTCGGAGGTCTGAACCTGACGGTCCGGGGCACGGTGCCCCAGAACGTGGGCCTAGCCTCCTCCACCGCCCTGGAGGCGGCCACGGGCTTTGCGCTGCAGAGGTTGCTGGGGCTCGCCCTCGGCGGCCCCGAGCTGGCCCGCCTCGTGCAGGATGCCGAGAAGAGCTTCGTCGGCGGGCACGGCACCCTGGTGGACCACCTGGTCTGCCGGCTGGCCAGGCCGGGGACCGCCATGCTGCTGGACACCCGTTCCATGGATTTTCGCTACGTGTCGCTGCCCCTGAAGGGGGCCAGGTTCCTGATCACCAACTCCAACGTCCCCAGGGCTCTGGGCGACTCGGAGTACAACCAGCGCAGGGCCGAGTGCGACAGGTGCGTGAGTCTGCTGGCGGCCAAGCGCCCGGGGCGTTCCCTGCGCGACTATTCCCCCTCGGACCTGCGCGACAGCATGGGGCTGATCCCCGAGGCGACGCGCAAGAAGTGCCTGCACGTGGTGGAGGAGAACCAGCGCGTGCTGGAGGCGGAGGCGGCCCTGAAAAAGGGCGAGCTGGCCGCTTTCGGCAAGCTGATGAACCGCTCGCACGAGAGCCTCCGCGACCAGTACGAGGTATCCTGCCCCGAGCTGGACTGGCTGGTGAAACGGGCCTGGGAAACCGAGGGAGTCTACGGCGCTCGTATGGCCGGCGTGGGCTTCGGCGGCTGCACGGTGACCCTGATCGAGGAGAAGTCGATCCCCGTCTACGTCTCGCGCCTGGAAGCCTACGAGCGCATCTTCAGCTTCAAGCCGGAGACCTTCGTCTGCGAGCCCACCGGCGGCGTGCGGATAGCGTATGAGAATTCTGCTCACAAACGATGACGGCATCAGCAACCCCGGGCTGCGGCGCCTGCAGGAAGCCCTGCTGCCGGAGCACGAGGTCTGGATCGTGGCCCCCGATTCCAACCGCAGCGGCAGCTCCCACTCCATCACCCTGGGCACGCCGAGCCGCTTCCGGCAGACCGGCGCGCGGGAGCACACCTGCTGGGGCACCCCCGCTGACTGCGTCCTGGTGGCGCTCATGGGACTGGTGCCCGGCCCGGTGGATCTGGTCCTCTCGGGTATCAACCTGGGGCCGAACCTGGGCACGGACATCCTGTATTCCGGCACGGCCGCCGCCGCCCGGCAGGCGGCTTTCATGGGCCGGCCCGCCGTGGCCTGCTCGCTCGCGGCCTATACCCCCCCGTACCACCTGGACTTCCCGGCCCGTTTTCTGGCCCGGAACCTGGAGCTCTTCGCCTCCCTGTGGGCCGAAGACCACTTCCTGAACATCAACTTCCCCAACCTGGCCGGGGCGGCACTCCCGGAGGTGACCTTCCCGGCCCGGCGTGTGTACAAGGACACCCTGGTCCGCTTCAACGCCCCCAACGGCGAGCTGTACTGCTTCCTCGGGGGGCAGCAGCCGGAAGCCCGGGAGGAGCCCGGCACCGACTACCGGGCCATCCAGCAGGGGGCGATCTCCCTCTCCCCGATCCTGATCCACCCCGCCAACCACGAGATCGAGGATCGCTACCGTCAGGCCTCCTTCGGCTCTCCCGTATAAAGATCGCCCTCCGATCCGCCGATATTGAGAGTATGGAGACGGCGATGAACGTCGAGAACATCTCACCCGCCTGGCTGCAGGCTGATTCACGGCCGACTCCCGCCACCCCCGAACCGCCAGTCATCCGGCTGGAGGAGATCCAGTCCATCATCTACCTCGGGATGAAGGGGGAGTTTCTGGCCGCTGAGAGCCATCTGATAGATACCTTCGCCTGATTCGTGTATAGTACCCGCATGATCAGGCTTGCAGCCTGCGGGGCCATCCTCCTGGGTCTGATCGCGCCGGCCGCGACGGCCCAGCCCATCGACATGGAGCAGGCGCGCGCGGACGACGATTTCCGCTGGGGCGTGCGGGCCTTTCACGACGCCAACTACGGCGACGCCATCCTAACACTAGAGAAATCCCTGAGCCGCAAACCCGCCGCGGTGCTGCCGCGGGTGTGGCTGGGCAATGCCCTGTACAAGAACGGCTTCGAGGAGGAGGCCCTGGCTGAATGGCGCCAGGCCCTCCAGCGCGACCCCGGCAACGCGGCTCTCCGCAACCGCCTCCAGCTCACCGAGCTGCGGCGGGGGGTCGCGCGGGAGGTCGGCCGGCGTCCGCAGTATGTGGTGGCCGCGGAGCTGTCCTTCGGCAAGGGCAAGTCCTATCCCCTGAAGCGTCCCTCGGCCGTGCATTCGCGCCCGGACGGCAGCGCCTACCTCGTGGCCTTCGGGTCCGGCGAGATCGCCCAGCTGGACGTGAACAGCAACGTGCGCCGGGTCCTGAGCGGCGGGCTGAAGGGCTACGACCGGCCGTACGACTGCCTGGAGCTGGCCGACCCCCGCACGGGCGAGCGTTTCCTGTGGATCACCGAGTACGGCGGGAACCGCCTGCTCAAGACCAACCTGCGCGGCGAGCGCCTGCGGGAGTTCGGCGCCGCGGGCCGCGGGCCGGGCGCCTTCCTGGGTCCCCAGTACCTGGCCGCTGACCCCGGCGGGTACCTGTACGTGACCGACTGGGGCAACGCCCGGGTAGCCAAGTACGACCTGGAGGGCAGCTTCATCCTGTCGTTCAAGGGCCCCCTGGCCGGCCCGACCGGCATCGCCGCCCGGGAAGGGGAGGTATTCGTGGCCGACCGCGCCCGCAAGTCGGTCCTGCGCTTCGATTCCAGCGGCAACTTTCTGCGCGAGTACCGGGGGGGCGGCCTGGCCGGTCCGGAGGGCATCGCCTTCCGCGACCCCGGCACGCTGCTGGTGGCGGACGGCCACCGCCTCATGAGTTTCGACATCGAGAGCGAGACCTGGGAAACCCTCGCGGATCTGTCGGGGGACGCAGGGCGGATCACCCACCTGTCCGTGACCCCGAACGGGGACCTGTACGCGGTGGACTTCGACCGCAGCCGCATCCTGGTGCTCTCGGAGATCAGCTCAATGTACACGGGGCTCGCCGTGCAGGTGGAGCGCGTGATCGCCGACTCCTTTCCCGAGGTGTTCGTGGACGTGACCGTCCGGGACCGCTGGGGCAACCCCATGGTCGGCCTCACCCGGGACAACTTCCTGGTCACCGAGCGCTATGCCGAGGTGAACGAGCCGGACCTGGTGGCCGGCGACGCGGCGCCCCTCGCGCTGGTGCTCGTGGTGGAGAAATCGCTGGCCATGAAGGACTACGCCGGTGAGCTGGGCGCCGCGGTGGAGCGCCTGTACGCCCTGGTGTCCGGCCAGCGCCTCGGCGAGCTGGCCGTGGTGAGCGCGGGGGAAAAGCCCGCCCTGGAGGGGGCTTTCGCCGGCACGCGGTTGGGCACGGTCCGCGCGGCAACCCTGGAGGCCTGGAGCCCCCGCTGGCGCTTCGACCGGGCGGTGCGCCTGGCGGTGCCCCCGCTGGCCGGCCGCTACGCCCGCCGGGCCGTGGTTTTCCTGGGCAGCGGCCTGCTGGACCCGACCGCCTTTGGCGAGTTCTCCCTGTCCCAGGTCGCCCGCTACCTGGCCAACAACGGGGTCGCCTTCTACGCCGTGCACTTCTCCCCCGAGCTGGCCGGGGAGCTGGCCTTCCTTTGCTCCGAGACCGGCGGCGGGAGCTACTTCTACTTCGGCCCCCGCGGGCTGGAGCCGCTGCCGGCGGCGGCTTCCGGCCGCAGCGATCCCCTCTACACCCTGCGCTACAAGAGCCGTGCCGACCCCGATTTCGGCCGTCGCTACCTGGATATCCAGGTGGAGGCGACGCTGGCCCGCAGGAGCGGCCGGGCCGAGAGCGGCTACTTCGCGCCGCTGTCCGATTGATGAAGCCTGCCCGCTGGGAAGAGCTCTGCCGGCGCTGCGGCGCCTGCTGCTTCGAGAAGCGCCACACCTCCCGCGGTCTGTTCGTGGATTATAGGTTGCCCTGCCGCCACCTGGACGAGGACACCCGCTTATGCCGGGTGTACGAGCGGCGTTTCCGCGTCTGCCCGGAATGCCGGCGCTTGACCGTCTTACACGCCCTGTTCTCCTCCCACCTCCCGGAGTCCTGCGGGTACGTGCGCGTTTTCAGAAGATGGCGAAGATCCTCCAGTCACCTTCCTCCGGGCTGAAGTAGTACTCCTGGAAGCGGGTCCAGAAGGGGATCTTGTCGGAAAGGTCCAGGCGCGTGCGCACGCTCAGGAGGTACACAGGCCCCGGTTGCTGGACAGCGAAGCGCTGCGAGGGCTCCACGCTGATGCTGCCGGTGTCCACCACGTCCCCGGCGGTCACCCCGCTGAAATCGCTGCCTTCGAAGTAGCCCTCGAAGGTGGCGGCCATTTCCTCGCGGGTCAGCGTGGCGTTCAATCGCAGGATGAGGATCTCCCGGCTGAAGTAGCGGGAGGCCTCGTCGGTCTGCTTGGCCAGGAAATGCTCGAGGGAGGCCAGGAACGCCTCCCGGATGGCCTTCAGCTCGTCCACGTGGCCCGCCGCCGCCGCGGCCACCGGGGAGGCTGCGGGCCGGGGCGCCCAGGACCCCGGGGGCAGCCCCGAGCCCACCGCGAACAGCAGCCACTGCCCATCCCTGCGGTGGAACAGGTACTGCTGCTCTTGTTCCCAAAAGGCCACCTCGCCGGCGAAATCAGCGCGGGCCCTGATGCGCACCGCGTAGGTCGAACCCCACGAAGGGGCTGCTGCCTCAATCGCGTTCACCTCCAGGCTTTCCAGGTCGTACACGACGGAAGGGGGGAGCCCCCCGGAAAGGTCGACCCTGGTGAAGAAAGCCTCCAGGTCGTCACGGATGGCCTCACGCTCCAGCTCGCCTGCGAAGCGGGTGAACCAGACTGAGCCGTCCATCATGGCCAGCAGGGTCGGGGTGTCTTCGGTAAGGAAGGCGGACACCAAGCGGAGGAAGCGGCTCTGCAACAGGACGGCTACCGCTTCAGGGTCCTCACGCGCCACCGCCTTGCCCGCCAGGATGAGCTGCGGGGCCGAGGGCTCGGCCTGCGACGCGATGGCGGCGGGGTCCAGACCCGGGTAGATGTTGTAGGCCATGCCCTCGAAGTCGCTGCCCTTGGCCCGCTCGCCCTGCTCGGCGTACTGCCGGCCGACCAGGTAGTAGGCTTCGGCCAGGTTTCTGCGCTCCTCGGCCCCGAGCCGGTCGTAGAACTGGGCCCACGCGGCGCCGGCGGCCATCACCATGAGCAATCCCACCCACAGCATGTGTTTCATCGCCCACCTCCTATACTACGATATTACACGAGTCGCCCTCCTGTCAAATTCCCGAATTTGACAGGCCTCGCAGGCGGAGGGTATACTAGTGGCCAGGACGAGGGAGGTGACGCATGGAGGATCGCAGGGGCGGCGGACGCAAGCGGGTCATGATCACCACCACGGTCCGCAAGCGCAAGGACAACGACGAGGTGGAGATCATGGAATTCCGCAGCCGGGACCTGTGCATCGGCGGGATCTTCGTGTCCACCGAGGACTTAAGCCTGTTCCAGCTCGGCGAGGAGCTGGAGATCCTGATCGACGACGACGGCCACAAGTATTACAAGGGCGGGGCCCGGGTGGTGCGCTCGGCCCGGGTGCTGTCCAAGCAGGGGGAGCTGGCCGACAGCGGTTTCGGCCTGATGTTCACCTCGCCCGACCCCGACTTCATCGAGATCGTGCAGAAGAAGCTCGCCTGGTCCCCCCCTAGTACTTGAACGCGCTCTCCCCGATGAACTCCCGCAGTATCGAGTAGTCCGGCACCCAGCCCGGCGGGAGGGGCGCGAAGTTTTCGATAAATGACAATAGGCGCAGCGCCTCGTGGAACTGGGGGTGGTCGGACTTGACCATCTTCAGCAGCGGCTCGGCGTAGACCTTCAGCACGGCCAGCTCGTAGTCCAGCGCCGAGTTGAAGGCCGAGTCTACGGTGTTCTGGAACGGGAAGATGTTGCGGTCCTCGCCGTTGCGCACCGACTGCCACATACTCAACGTGCCGGGCGCCGCGCGCCCGCGGAACTGGTGGTCGCGCACGATGCGGCGCAGGAGGCGATTGTCCGTGGTGGAGATCCGGGTGTGGTCGTCCAGGTTGAGCTGGGTGAGCGCCGACACGTAGATCTTGTACTTGGCCTCCGGGGCGAGCGCCGGGGTCAGGGCGTCGTTCAGGCAGTGCATGCCCTCGAGGATCACCACCGAGCGGCCGGGCAGCCGCAGGCGGGCCCCTGCGGGCCGCCGCTGGCCCGTGTGGAAGTCGAAGCGCGGGATCTCCACCTCACCCCCGGCGTCCAAGGTCAGCAGCTGCTCGTTCAACAGGGGCACGTCGATAGCCATGAGGGCCTCGAAGTCGTAGTTTCCCTCATCGTCCCGCGGGGTGAGCTCCCGGGGCACGAAGTAGTCGTCCTGGGAGATCAGCACGGGGTTCCTGCCGAGCACGCGCAGCTGCACGGCCAGTTTCTTGGAGAAGGTGGTCTTGCCCGAGGAGGAGGGCCCGGCGACCAGCACCACCTTCACCCGGTCGCGCCGCTCGTTGACCCGGTCGGCGATCATGGCGATCTTCTTGTCGTGCAGCGCCTCCGCCACCTGGATGAACTCCCGGACCTTGCGCTCGGCGATCAGGTCGTTCAGGTGCCCGACGCAGCTCACCCCCAGGATTTTGCCCCAGTCCTTGTACTCCCGGTAAACCGCGGCCAGCATGGGGTTTTCCTCGAACTCCCCCATGCTCTGCGGGCGGTTCCAGGGCGGGTAGCGCAGCAGGAAACCGGGGGGGTAGGCCGTGATCTCGAACACCGAAAGCAGGCCGGTGTCGGGCACCAGCGGGGCGTGCGCCAGGTCCATGAAATCCCCGCAGAAAGAGACCGGCACCTTGGGGTCGTTGCGGTTCTTGAGCAGCAGCGCCGTGTCGGGCTGGAAGTTGGTCTCGAAGTGGCGGACGGCCTCCGCGTAGGCGATGACCTGCCGCCGGATGGGCAGCCTGCGGGCAGCCAACTCGCGCATGCGCGAGTGCAGTGCGGCGAGGTCCTGCTCGGGAACCTCCCGTAGGCCGTCGAAAAAGTACAGGTAACCCCGCCCCAGGGAATGCCCGAGGATCAGGCGGCGCTCCGGGAACAGCTGTCTGGCGGCGATGGCCGCCAGGAAGCACAGGGAGCGGCGATAGATGATGGCCCCCTCGCGGGAGGCCAGCAGCACCGGCTGGACCCGGCAGTTGATGTCGATGGGGTAGCTCAAGCTGGAGAGGGCGTTGTTGGCCAGGACCGCCACGATCGGCGAGGGCGCCTGGGCGAACTCCGGGTCCGCCAGGATCTTCCCCGCCGTGGTGCCCGCGGCGAAGGAGCGGGTAGCCCCGGAAGGGAAGGTGACCGCGATGTCCATCAGTAGAGGTTGTGGGCCTCCACCTCCTTCCAGCTTAAGTTGCGGCGGATGGCCGGCTCCTGCTCCGTGCCTGCTTCCGAGGAGCTGGCCACGGCGAACTCCGCCAGGCGGTTGCCGTCCCGGTCGATCAGGATCTGCACGATGGGGGTCTTGGGCGACCGGGGGTTGGTGCGGATCACCCGCCCCATGGCCCCGTTGGAGAGCAGCACGGTGGTGCCCAGGGGGTACACCGACAGGCAGTAGATCAGGGCGCGGATGGCGGCATCGTCGCAGAAGACCCCGCGCCCCTTCAACAGCTCCACTAGGGCGGCATGCCCCTCCCGGTTGGTCTTGAAGGGCCGTTTGGTGGTCATGGACTCGTAGGAGTCGGCCACGGCTAGGATGCGCGAGTACAGGGTGATCTTTTCCCCGGCCAGGGCCCGTGGGTAGCCGGTGCCGTTCATGCGCTCGTGGTGCTCGTAGGCCGTGAGGGCGATGGTGTCGGACACCGAGAAGCCCTTCAGGATGCGGTAGCTCAGCATGGGGTGAGCCTTGATCATCTGCCACTCCTTGGGGCCCAGCGGCCGGGCGGCCATGTACAGGCCATCCGGGATTTTCAGCATGCCGATGTCGTGCAGCAGGGCGCCGATACCCAGCTCGATCAGGCGGTGTGGGGGCAGCCGCAGCGAGTCCCCGATGGCCAGGGAAAGGATCGCGCAGTTGAGGCTGTGCTGGTAGAGGTAGTTGTCGGAGATGTACACGAACTCGGGCAGGCGCAGGATGGTGTCGCGGCTGGACTTCACCAGCTCGATCAGCTCCTTCAACCGCTCGGTGATGGCCGCCAGGTCCAGACGGTTGGCTTCGGCGAAGCGGTTGAAGGTATTGACGGTGAAAGTGATTAGCCCGTAGTAGATATTGCGGGCCTTCTCCATCTGCTGCTTTTCCTTGACGTCCAGCTCCAGGGTGGAATTGGCCGCGGCCGTCTTGCCGGTGGCCAGATAGGCGGGCGCCTCCACCGGGCGGCCGTCGCAGTACACCCCCTCGTAGCCCCAGCGCTCGAGGCGCGAGAGCAGGTCCGGGGTGGCGTGCACGTCCGGGGAGAGCAGGATGTACTGGTCGTCGAGGTACACGGGGGCGTCGAAATACGGATTCTCGCGCAGCTCGGTGAGGGGGATGCTCTTCATGGCAGGTTCCTTCGCTGTTGACCCGGGCCCCGGTATCCCATAGACTCACGGTCATTATAGGAGCTTTGCTTGAAATTTAAAACCCTGTACATCCTGTTCAACGCGGTGATCGTGGTCGCCTTCCTGTTCATTTTCCTGCTGCCGCTGGCGCTGCTGGGTGTGGATTACTTCCGCCTGTTCGCCCAGAAGAACTGGATCGCCGCCGTTCTTTTCCTGGTCACGCTCATCATCATTAACGGCTATTTCGCCCTGAATTGGAAGCTCTTTCGCCTGCTGGAACGCGAGGACTGGCCCGGGCTGATCCGTCTCCTGGAAGACTCGATCTACCGGCGCGGCCGGTTGCGCAAGTCCTCCTGCCGCCTGCTGCTGAACGCCTACCTGATCACGGCCAACAGCGAGCCCATCATCGCCCTGGAAGCCCGGGTGCGCCGGGACTCACCCGGGCTGTTGCCCGCCCTGGCGCTGCCCTTCGGGCTGCCCTACCTGCTGCGCGGGGACCCGGAGGCGGCGGCGGCCTATTTCGGCCCGCTGGCCGCGCAACGCGGCGTGGCGGACCGGGGCTGGATCCGCTGGAACTACGCCTTCAGCCTGATGCAGTTGAAGAGGCGCGAGGAGGCCAGCTCGGAGCTCGAAGGCCTGCTGCGGGATCGTCCCGCCCCCGAGCTCGCCCTGCTGGCCCTGTACATGCTGAGCTCCTTGGCCGAAAGCCGCCTGGAGCTACGGGAACTGGTCGAGGGGGGCCGCGCGGAGCTGGCCAGGAAGGCCACCCCGGAACAGTGGCGCAGGAGGCTGGAGGCGGCGGGCGGCAACCCGGAGATCACGCTGCTCGAGCCGATCCTGCGCGAGGCCCGGGAGTGGCTTTTCAGCGACCGTGCTTCTGAACGTAAAAGCTGACGGAACGGTTGTAAGTCCGCTCCTCCGCCGCGCTGAAGTA
>CAZMWZ010000006.1:0-3664 GCA_964570045.1 uncultured Spirochaetaceae bacterium | reverse complement strand
CGCAGCTCATGCCCCGGACCTCCTGGATTGCCGGAGACGGGACTCGGACCCGTACGACCCTTGCGGATCAGAGGATTTTAAGTCCTCTGTGTCTGCCAGTTCCACCACTCCGGCCGGCCTTGGGCGGGCCGCTCCCACTATAGGGGCGGCGGCTCCCGCCGGTCAAGGATTCGCCCCGGCAGGGCGCTACAAGGCCCTCGCTATCACGCGGGTCAGGCGCCTGGCAAACTCCGCCGGGTTCTTGAGCTCCGCCCCCTCCTGGATCAGGGCCTGCTCCAACAACAGCCGGCTCACGTCGGCCAGCAGGTCCTCGTCTTCCAGCCCCTGGAGCTTGCGCACCAGCTCGGCTTGAGGGTTGAGCTCCAGGATGGGCTTGACCTCCGGCAGGTCCTTCTGGCCCAGCGCCCGGGCCAGGTGCTGCATCTGGACGGTGGGGTCGCTGTCGTCCGTCACGATGCAGCAGGCCGAGTCCGCCAGCCGCGAGGAGGCGCGCACGTCCTTGACCTCCTCGCCCAGGATCTTCTTCACCTTGGCCAGCAGGGGTGCGAGCTGCCTGGCTTGCGACTTGTCGGCGTCGGTGGCGAGGTCCTCACCGGCGCCGCTGCGGTTGACCGCCTTCAGCTCGGTGTCCTGGAAGCGGCCCACCGCCGCGGCCACCAGCTCGTCGATGCCGTCGTCCATGAGCAGCACCTCGATACCCTTACGGCGGTAGGCTTCCAGCAGGGGCGAGGCTCTCAGCTTCTCCTCCCGGTCGCCGGCCAGGTAATAGATGGCCTTCTGCTCCGCGCCCATGCGCTCCTTGTAGGCTGCCAGCGAGGTGAGGCCCTCCTGGGTCGTGGACTTGTAGCGCACTAGGGCCAGGAGGCTCTCCCGGTTGGCCGGGTCCTGGTACAGGCCCTCCTTGATGCAGACCCCGAACGCCTTGTAGAACTCCCGGTACTTCTCCGGCGTGTTCTGGGCCATCTTCTCCAGCTCCCCGAGGATCCTTTTAACCGCGGCGGCGCGGATGTTGCGCAGCACCTGATTTTCCTGCAGCATCTCGCGGCTGACGTTTAGTGGCAGGTCCTCGGAGTCGATGACCCCGTGCACGAAGCGCAGGTAGGTGGGCAGGAGCTCCTTCTCGTCGTCGGTGATGAACACCCGTTTCACGTACAGCTTGACCCCCGGGCGGTAGTTGACCCAGAACAGGTCCGGCGGCGCCTGGCGGGGGATGTAGAGCAGGGTCGTGTATTCCAGCGCCCCCTCGGCCCGGGTGTGCATGAAGGCCAGGGGGTCCTCCTGGTCATGGCTGAGGGTCTTGTAGAACTCGTTGTACTCCTCGTCCTTGATTTCCCCCTTGGGCCGCCGCCACAGGGCCGAGGCGGAGTTGATCTGCTCCACTTTTTCCTTCTTGTCCTCGCTGAAGTGCAGGTGGATCGGGAAGGCGATGTGGTTGGAGTACTTGCGCACGATGCCCTCGATGCGCCAGCGGCTGGCGTACTCCCGGCCGCGCTCGTTGAGAATGAGCTTCACCGTGGTGCCCTGCTGTTTGGCGTCGACTTCCTGGACCTCGAACTCGCCCTGGCCGTCGCTCAGCCAGCGGTAGACCTTGTCCTGGCCGGCCCTGCGGCTGGTCACTTCCACGCTGTCGGCCACCATGAAGCAGGAATAAAAGCCCACGCCGAACTGGCCGATCAGGTTGGAGGTTTTCTTCGCGTCCTGCCCCAGTGAGTCCAGGAACTGGCGCGTGCCCGAGTTGGCGATGGTGCCCAGGTTGAGGGTCAGCTGTTCGGCGTCCATGCCGATGCCGGTGTCCGACACGCTGAGCCACTTGCCGCCCTCGGGGTCGAAGGCGATGTCGATGCGCGGCATGAAGGCGTAGCCCTTGAACTGCTCGTCGGTCAGGGTCAGGTATTTCAGGCGGTCCAGGGCGTCGGAGGCGTTGGAGATCAGCTCGCGCAGGTAGATCTCCGGGTGGGAGTACAGCGAGTGGACGATCAGGTGCAGCAGACGGCTGACCTCGGTCTGGAATTTTTGTTTGGCCATGCCTCAAGGATACTAAATAGCCCCGGCGGGCAGCAACACCCCTGGCCGGCGTCCGCTGGCAGTTGACGGGGGGCGGGGGAGCGGGTACCCTACGGGCAGCCATGAAGATCGCGGAGCTGCTCGAAGAGCTGGACCTGTCGATCGACGACGTGCGCTGGTACCTGGCCGCGCTTCAGACCGAGCGCCTGCTGGCCCTCAAAGAATCGCCGCCGGAGATCACGCGCCTGCTGTGGTCCGGCGCGCTGGAGCGGGAGCTTTACAACATGGAAGAGCGCTTCCTGGCCGAGCAGGGCGAGGCCCTCGGCAGGGGCCGCCGGGACGAGGCCGCGGTGCGCGAGCTGTTGTCGGAAGTCGCCCGGGCCCGCGCCCTCCGGTACGCCGAGGTCCGGCCCGGCCCATGAGCAAGCTCTGGCAGAAGGGCTACGCCCTGGACGCGCTGATCGAGCGCTTTACCGTCGGCGAGGACTACCTGCTGGACCGCGGACTGGTCAACGCGGACTGCCTGGCCAGCATGGCCCACGCGGCCATGCTGGAGAAAATCGGGATCCTCACCCCGCAGGAAGGCTCGGCGCTGCACGAGGGCCTGGCCGAGATCCTCCGCCTGAACGAAGCGGGGGGCTTCCGCATCGAGGCGGCCGACGAGGACTGCCACACCGCGATCGAGAACTTCCTGGCCGCCAGGCTGGGGGAGGCGGGCAAGAAGATCCACACCGGGCGCAGCCGCAACGACCAGGTGCTCGCCGCTCTGCGGCTGTACTCCCGGGCTTTCCTGCTGGAGTTCCAGCGGGCCGCGCTGGGGCTCGCGGAGACCCTCCTGGAGTTCGCCCGGCGGCACGAGATGGTCCCCATGCCGGGGCGCACCCATCTGCAGCTGGCCATGCCCTCCTCCGTGGGGCTGTGGGCAGCGGCCTACGCCGAGGAGCTGCTGGACGACCTCACCCTGGCGGGCGCGGCCTACGAGTTGAACGACGCCTGCCCGCTGGGCTCGGCGGCCAGCTACGGCGTGCCCCTGCCGCTGGACCGGGAGCTGGTGGCCGAGCTATTGGCCTTCGCCCGCCTGCAGAACAACGTGCTGGCGGCCAACAACAGCCGTGGCAAGACCGAGTCGGTGATCCTGGACGCGGTGGAGCAGGTCATGCTCACCCTGAGCCGTTTGGCCCAGGACGTGATCCTGTTCTCCCTGCCCGAGTTCGGCTACTTCACCCTGCCGGAGGAGCTTTGCGCCGGCTCCAGCATCATGCCGCAGAAGCGCAACCCCGACCTGCTGGAGCTGGTGCGGGCCAAGGCGGCCGCGGTTTCCGCCCGCGGCCTCCAGGTCAAGTCGATCCTGCGCGCCCTGCCCTCCGGCTACAACCGCGACCTGCAGGAGACCAAGGGGCCCTTCATGGAAGGCTGCGCCCTGGGCCTGATGAGCGTACGCGTCATGGACGTGCTCATGAGCCGGCTGGCGGTGAACGAGGACCGCCTGGCGGCGGGGTTCCGGCCGGAGATCTATGCCACCGACAGAGCTATGGAGCTGGTGGCCGACGGCGTACCGTTCCGGGACGCCTACCGCCGGGTGGCCGCGGAGCTCCCCTCCCTCAAGCACCGGGACCCCCGTGAGGCCATCGCCCGTATGAAGCCCACCGGGGCCCCCGGG
>CAZMWZ010000005.1:15933-36882 GCA_964570045.1 uncultured Spirochaetaceae bacterium | reverse complement strand
GGCAGGTCAGTACGGCAGTAGCCGTGCTGGGGGCCGCAGTAGCGGCAGGTCAGTAGCGGTAGTACTCAGGCTTGTAGGGCCCGTCGGCCGGCACGCCCAGGTAGTCGGCCTGCGTCCGGTTGAGGCGGGTGAGCTTCACGCCCAGTTGCTCCAGGTGCAGGCGGGCCACCTCCTCGTCCAGCTTCTTGGGCAGGATGTGCACTTTGACCTCCATCTTCCCGGATGCCAGCTCCAGCTGGGCCAGCACCTGGTTGGCGAAGGAGCAGCTCATCACGAAGCTGGGGTGCCCGTTGGCGCAGCCCAGGTTCACCAGGCGCCCCTCGGCCAGCACCAGGATGGAGCGCCCGGACTTGAGGGTCCACAGGTCCACCTGGGGCTTGATGTTCTCCCGCTTGAGGCCGGGGGTAGTGTTGAGGTAGCGCATGTCGATCTCGGCGTCGAAGTGCCCGATGTTGCAGACGATGGCCCCGTCCTTCATCCTCTCCATGTGCTCGCCACGGATAACGTCCCGGCAGCCGGTGGCGGTCACGAAGATGTCCCCGAGCGGGGCCAGCTCCTCCATGGTCAGAACCGCGTAGCCTTCCATGGCCGCCTGCAGGGCGCAGATGGGGTCGGCCTCGGTCACGAACACCTGAGCCCCGTAGGCGCGCATGGAACCCGCGCAGCCCTTGCCCACGTCACCGTAGCCGCAGATCACCGCCTTCTTGCCGGCGATCATCACGTCGGTGGCCCGCTTGATGCCGTCGGCCAGGCTCTCGCGGTTGCCGTAGAGGTTGTCGAACTTGCTCTTGGTCACCGCGTCGTTGACGTTGATGGCCGCGAACAGCAGCTCACCCTTCTGCTGCATGTGGTACAGGCGGTGCACACCGGTGGTGGTCTCCTCCGAGACCCCGCGGATCTTCTTGGCCGCCCGGGTCCAGCGCTGGCGGTCGCGGGCCAGGCCCGCCTTCAGGCGCCCGTAGATGATCTGCATCTCCTGGTGGTCCTGGGGCTTATCCGCCAGGGCCGGCTCCGCCTCCACCTGGACTCCCAGGTGCACGTACAGGGTGGCGTCCCCGCCGTCGTCCACGATCAGGTCCGGACCGGAGCCGTCCGGCCAGGTCAGCGCCATCTCGGTGCACCACCAGTACTCCTGCAGGCTCTCCCCCTTCCAGGCGAACACGGCCGCCGAGCCGGCCGCGGCGATCGCGGCGGCGGCATTGTCCTGCGTGGAAAAGATGTTGCAGGAGGCCCAGCGCAGGTCAGCCCCCAGCTCCTTCAGGGTCTCGATCAGCACGGCGGTCTCGATGGTCATGTGCAGGCTGCCGGTGATCTTCAACCCGGCCAGCGGTTTGCCAGGGCCGTGCTTGCGGCGGATCGCCATCAGGCCGGGCATTTCCCTCTCCGCCAGGCCGATTTCCTTGCGGCCCCATTCGGCAAGGGTCAGGTCCGCCACCTTGTGCGGCAGGCTCAGGTTCAACTCGTAGTCTTTCATGCGTTTCTCCTTGCGGTGATGATCCGCGCGGTCAGGCCGCGCGCCAGCGGCAAGCCGCTTTCGTTTTCAATCGTAAATCCCGCCTCCGTCAGCCAGCCTTCCAGCTCGCCGGGCTCGAAGCCCAGCCAGCGGTCGCCGAAGCGGCCGCGCAGCTCCTCCTCCTGGTGGCGAGTGAGGTCGGCCAGGACCAGGGTCCCGTCGGGCCGCAGCACGCGGTACGCCTCCCGCAATCCCTCCAGCGGGGAACGCAGGTGGTGCAGCACCAGGTTCAGAACGGCCGCGTCCGCTTCCCCCTCCCGCAGGGGTAGGTGCTCCAGCTCCCCGAGGCGCAGCTCGATGGTCTTGCCCGAGGTAGCGCAGGTCCGGCGGGCTACTTCCAGCATCCTGGGCGAAGAGTCCACGCCGATGACCGTTGCGGCCTTCGCCAGCATCCCGGCCAGCAGGGTCCCGGTCCCGCAGCCCAGGTCGGCCGCCACCTTGCAGGCCGGCAGGCGCGTCAGGACCTCCTTCTCGAGGTCCGTGCCGCCCAGGAGCTCGGCTTTGCGGCGGTCCCACTCGGGGGCCACCGCGTCGAAAAATTTACGAGAGCGGCCGCGCCCGGCGGCCACCAGCTCCACGGCGCGCTCGCGGTCGCGGACCAGGAGCGGGTCGCCGGCCAGCAGGGGGGCTACGGCGCCCAGGAACTCGCGGCCGGGACCGCCGGCAGGCACCCGGTAGAAGGCCCACAACCCGTCGCGGCGGGATCCCAGGAGTCCGCAGTCGGACAGGATCCGCAGGTGACGGGACACGCGGGACTGTCCCATCGACAGGATCTCCACGAGCTCCTGCACGTTGAGCTCCTGGGAAAGGGTCAGGCTCAGGATCCGCAGGCGGGTCTCGTCGGCCAGCGCCTTGAACCAGGTTGCCAGAGCCATTTTATACCACTATATCAGGATATACTGATACAGTCAAGGGCTCAACGTCGCCTTAAAGATTCCGACAATGATAATAGAGGTGGTGCTATGGAATGGCTCGACGATCTGAGCGACAGGGAAGAGGCGCTCCGGGAGCGCCTGGCCGAGCTGGCGGAACGGTTTGAGCCGCCCGAGATCCCTCCCGCCGCCTCCGGGCAGTTTGACCGGGCCGTACGGCCGGCCATCGAAGCCATGCAGGCCGCGCTCGACGACTACCTGTGCGGGCGCGATGCGGAGGAGCGCTCCTGGATGAGCTACGAGGTGCGCCTGAAGCTCCCCCTCTTTAGCCACCTGCGCAGCCTGTACTCCCTGGCCTCGGCGGCGGAGGCGTAGCCAAGCCCGAGTTTTTCCTAGATACTCATTGCTTATGGCCAGTCTACGCGAACGGCTCGCCTCCTGCAGGCTCTTAGTCGCCGACGGGGCCTGGGGCACGCAGCTGCAGGCGCGGGGCCTGGAGCCGGGGGAATGCCCGGAGCTGTGGAACCTCACCCGCCCGGAAGAAGTGCGCGCCGTGGCCGCCGGCTACTTGAATGCCGGTTCGGACCTTATCCTGACCAACACCTTCGGAGGCTCCCCGCTGATGCTGCGCCGGCACGGCCTAGAGGAGCGCACCGCAGAGCTGAACGCGGCCGGCGCGCGCCTCTCTCTGGAGGCCGCGGCTGGCACCCCCGCGCTGGTTGCGGCCTCTATCGGGCCCACCGGCGAGCTTCCGGCCCCGCTGGGAACGGTCGGCGAGGCGGAGCTGGAAGAGGCCTTCCGCGGCCAGATTCGCGCGGTGCTCGAGGCGGGGGTGCGCATCCTGTGCGTGGAGACCATGATCGACCTCACGGAGGCGGCCTGCGCCGTGCGAGCCGCGCGACGGGCGGCCGCGGAGCTGGGCGTGGCCGTGGAGGTCATGGCCACGCTCACCTACGGTCCCACCCCCGGGGGGTACCGCACGATGATGGGGGCGGGGGTGCCGGAGACTGTCGAGGCTCTGACCCAGGCCGGCGCCGACGTGCTGGGCTCCAACTGCGGCAACGGGATCGAACAGATGCTGCCCATCACCGCCGGCTTCCGCGCTCTCACCTCCCTCCCACTCCTGGTCCAGGCCAACGCCGGCCTGCCGGTCCTGGAGGGCGGCAAAACGGTGTTCCGGCAGAGCCCCGCGGACATGGCTCGTCACGTGCCGGGGCTGGTGCGAGCGGGGGTCTCGATCATCGGCGGTTGCTGCGGCACGGGGCCCGCGCACGTCGCGGCCCTCCGGCGCGCGGTGGACGAGGTGCTCGGCGCCTCAAGCGGAAGCTATTCCGCGCTTTTACGGTAAGCCAGGATTCGGTCGATCGCGATGCCCGTTTCTGCGGCCGGGCTGCGCACGCTCACGCTGAGCCAGCGCTCTTTCGCGGCAGAGGGGTCGGGTAGGGCCAGCTCCACGGGCCCGGAAGGGGTCCGCAGGGTCAGGCTCCCGGAGCCGAGCTCCAGGAGCAGGGTGTCGGTCAGGGGAGGGAAGGCGGCCGGCTCCCGCGCCGGGGCGAGGGCCTTTCCTTCGGGCAGGATTTCCAGGAAGGCTTTGCCGTCGCCCTCCCAGGTGAGCGAGGCGCTCGTGCCCGCGGGCAGGGGCGCGGCAAAGACCATCTCCAGCACCGTCTGTTCGGCGGCGCTTGAGTTCAGATCGAAGAACGGCAGGATCAGGACGGCCCGCGGGTCCAGGACCAGGCTGCCGCCGGCCAGGCGCGCGGCGGCCTCGGGGGCGGCCCGGAACCCCTCCGGCAGGCGGGAGCCTTCGAAGCCTTCCGCCAGGATCAACCGCCGGCCCAGTCGCCTCTCCATGACCGACCGGTAAATCCCCGGGTCCACGGACGGGCGCTTGCCCTCGTCCTGGTAATAAACCCCCAGCTCCGTGATCAGGCCGGGGAAGCCGTTCGCCCCCCCGATGAGGGTAACGCCTTCGGCCTGGATGCCGGAGGGCTCCGCTTTAAAGGAGTAGAGCGAAGTCTGCAGTCCGTCCAGGAACCACATCGCCGTCAGGGAACGGGCGGTGGGGGTAAGCGAAAGGTCCAGCCGGTGCGGACCGCCGGGTGCCAGCGCCGGCATGTCCGAAGGCACACGCAGGGCGGCGCCCGCGGGCAGCACTACCTCCGCCCAGGGCCGTCCTTCCCCGTCCAGCGCGATCCTCAAGCGGAAAGCCCGGTCGGAGGACTCCGTGACGAGCAGGTCTCTGCCGGCCGCGCTACTCTCCGGCTCCAGGCGCAGGGTGATGGTGCAGGGGGCAAGAAGCCCGTCGCTCACCGGCAGAAGCAGGCGCGGGAAGCGCGCCCCGGCGTCCCCGGCCAGGCGCAGGCCGTTCTCCGTCACCGCGGCCGACCCGGAAAGCTCGGCCTCCCCGGCCTCCGGGGCCGCCGTGTCGCGCAGAGAGCCGTCGAAATGGAACAGGCGGAAGTAGGACTCCCGGGGTCCCAGCTCCTCGGAGGCCGCCGCGGCGGAAGGGGTGACGTACAGCTTGGCGGTGGCCACCAGAGGCGAGGAGAATTGGAAATCCTGGCCTTCCGGCGGGGGGGCGGGGAACAGCTCGACCTGGACGGGGTAGACGCCCTCGGTCTTGGGCGCCTGCCAGGTGACCTGGTGGGAGCCCCCGCTCACGCGGCCGCTGGCCAGCGGCTTGCCGTCCTGGGTCCAGCGCACGTAGGGGTCGGCGCCCGCAGGGTAGCGCAGTTCGGCGCGCAACAGGATGCGGCTGTCGGGCTGGATCGTCGGCGGGAAGGAGCTGATCCCCTCGATGGCGTAGGCCCCGCTGATGTAGAAGAAGGAGACCTCCTTCTCCACGGTGGCCCCGGATTTGCGGGTCAGGACCATCTTGAGCCGATACAGGCCGGCGGGAACCCCGGGCCGCTCGCCGGCGGCCAGCGCGGGCAGTTTCAACTCCAGCTCCTGCTCCAGCAGCGGCGCGGACAGGGTGCTCGACCACACGGCTTGCCCCGCAGCGTCGCTCAGGGAGATCGCCAGGACCAGGTCCTCCCCCGATTCCTTCGCCGCGTGCACCACGAAGCTCACCGGTTCGCCCGCCGGAACCAGCCCGCCTTCCCTCAAGGACCGCACCTCGATGCTGGCAGGCACGGCGTCCTGCGGGCCGAATACGGACATGTCCGAGCAGGAAACCGCGAGGAAAGCCAATAGGACTGCAGCCGGGCCGCTGCCAGCGAGGCGACGCATCTTAAGTACAATTATAACACAAAAGCCGGCGCTTTCAAAGCCCGCGGAAAAAGGATAATATTGCTTGGAAAACGCGCCGGTTCGGATGTATGTTATTAAGCATACCCATCGTCATTGTGCCAAAGGGAGGTACGGCATGAAATCCAGGCGAGCCATCGCTATCCTGCTCCTGGTTCTGGCGACCGTCCCCCTGGCGGTCGCCCAGCAGGTGTCCCAGAAGAAGGACATCGCGGTGTTCAAGCTGAGCTACTACCAGTGGGATATCCCCAACTCGGTCCTGGGCGGGATCGACGAAGAGATCCGGGGGGTGTTCGTCAACATCGGCCGCTTCAACGTCCTGGGCATGACTCAGCGTCTGGAGCCCGGCGACCTCACGGAGTTCATCGCCAAGATCAAGGCGTACAAGGAGGAGCGCGTCGAGATGCCGGAGGCGGTCCAGATGGGCCGCGAGTTCTTCACCCAGGCGGATTTCGACCGGCTGGTCGGCTCCTTCATCGTGGTCGTCCCCGCGGTGGCCAACTACGTCCTGGAGGTCGAAAAAGACGGCGAGTTCCACGTGGCGCTGAAGACCTCGTTCAGCTTCATCAACGTGGAAAAAGGCACGACCTTCGCCCAGGCGTTCGTCGATACCGACGGAACCGAAAAAAGCCCGGATGCGGCGGCCAAGTCCGCCATCGACGCGATCCCCTTCCAGCTCACCTATGAGGTTCGCAAGATCCCCGAGTTCCAGCTTAAAACCGGCGTGCTGGAAGTACAAGGCAGCGAGGTCATCCTGGAGCTGGGCCGGGACATGGGCATCAAGGTGGGTGATGAGTTCGTGCTGGTGGCCAGCCGGGTGCTGCAGTCCGGCAAGACCCTGACCACGGAGAACGGCCTGCTGGTGATCAAGGAGGTGAGCGACGAGGTCTCCGTGGGCAAGGTGCTGTACGCCAAGCCGAAGCCGCAGGAAGGCGACCAGCTGCGGGAGTTCCCGCTGCTCGGCTTGGAGACCACCCCGTACCTGCACGTGGCCAGCGGCCTGCTGTACGACCGGGGAAAGATTACCGCCATGGCGGGACTGCGCCAGAGCATCTCCCGCGGTTTCTACGGATTCCGCCCGATTTTCGCCCTGGAGGTTCCGTTCATCACGAACATCATTGCCGCCATTCCCTTGAACCTTTATCTCGGGGGCGAGTACCTGCTGTACTTTGGGCGGTTTTCCGTGGCGCCCATGGCCGCGTTGGGCATCGGCGGCGCCTACCTCTGGTACCTGGGAGACAGCGTATCGGAAAAAGAGAAGTTCGCCTTCACCCACTTTGGAGCCAAGGCCAATGTCAGTGTTGCCTATCTTGTCAATAAAAAACTCCGCTTCACGGCGGACGTCGGCTACATGAACATGTTTTCCTTCGTCCCGCTGAAGTACGTCAACGATGTGTTTTTTGCGGACTACGACGGCCTGTTCGTCGGCGCGGGGCTGACGATCAAGCTGTAAGGGAGGGTGCGAACCGTGAAACGGAATGTACTGATCGCGGCGTTCATACCGCTCGTTTTAATCACACTGCTGGCGGCCATGTGCGCGACCACTCCGCCGGCCCCGGCGAAGCCGGCCGAGGAGAAGACCGCGTCCAAGCCCGCCCCGGCGGAGAAGGTGTACGAGGGGGCGGGCAAGGACGCCTCCATGCTCAACGCGCGCAGCTTCGCCATCATGGACGCCGTGCGCAAGGGGGTGATCGACCTCATCGGCGTGGGTGGCGAGAAGGCCAACCAGGAAAAGCTCGCCTCCGTGCTGTACAACACTTCCAACCCCAACGCCTACATCAATAAGGACACGCTGGAGACTTTGCGCAAGGACAAGGTCGGCGAGGAGTACCTGTTCGAGGTGCGCGTGGTGGTGAACCTGCGGGCCGTGGAAAACACCCTGAAGGCCAACGGCCTGCTGGGCGGCGAGACGACGACTGCGGGAGACAAAACCGCCGCGGCGGCTGCCGCTTCCAAGGGCGCGACCGCCGAGGCGGCGGCCAAGGTCGACGAGGCGGCCGCGGCGGAGCCTGGCGCGGAGCCCACGCCCGAGGAGAAGAGGTTCATCGCCCGCTACTTGAATAACATGACCTATATGGTCTATTTCCACGACCAGGCCACCGAGGACCCCTTCTACATGAAGGCCGCGGTGGGCATCGCCAATGAGTACCTGACCTCCAACGCCATGGAGGCGATCGACCTGGAGCAGGTGGACAAGCTCAAGAAGGACCAGCAGCGGGTGTACGAGGAGGAAACCGGCGAGTCGATCTCCATGATCCAGTGGATCGCCCAGAAGCTGAACGCCGACGTGTACGTGGAGATCGACGGCAAGACCACCGGCGAGACTTCGGCGGGCAAGTACTACGGCCAGGCCAACATCACCCTGAAGGGCTTCGAGGCCTCCACCGGGCGCCTGCTGGGCTCGCAGCCGTGGAACAGCCCGCGCACCTTCTCCACCGCCTCGGAGCAGGCGGCGCGCATCAACGCCCTGCAGACCAGCGTGTACAAGGCCATGCCGATCGTGCTGGAACAGGCCAAGGCCTACATGGCCAAGGCCCTGGCCAACGGCATCAAGTACGAGCTGGTCATCCAGGGAAGCTCGGACGCCAAGGCGATGTCCGATTTCCGCCGCAAGCTGCGCCGGCAGGTGAGGGACGTGGCCACCGTCAGCCAGACCGCCGAGGAGACCAAGTACAACGTGTTCCTGCTGGGCTCCCTGGAAGACCTGGCCGACGAGGTGCTGGACGTGGCCGAAGGCATCCCCGGCCTGGAGGGCATGTACCAGGTGGTGCTGCGGGGAAAAAGTGTTACCTTTAATACCGGGAACTGAAGCGAGGCGTCGCCTCGTGAACCACTCTAGGAGTACAAGGAGAGGATCGATGAAAAAGCTCTGGATCGTCGTGGCGGTCATCGCCATGGTCGCTTTCGTGTTCGCCTGCGCGGGCGGCCCCGAGGCCAAGCAGCCCAAGGGCGAGATCAAGGTCGAGCCCAAGGTCTACCCGCCCAAGACCATCGAGCACAAGGGCACCGCTTTCGGCAGCGACGTGCCCAACTGGGTGTTCGAGGAGCAGGCGGACATCGAAGCCGTGAAGGACTACAAGGGCCTGTACGTGTTCAAGTTCGAACAGACCGGCAAGGACCTGGAGGGCGTGAAGGCCTGGACCCGCAGCTTCACTGCGGCCACCGAGGTGGCCCGCATGGTGTCCACCCGGGTGATGAACAAGTTCGTCGGCGCCCAGATCGGCGACAAGGACATGGTGGAGACCTACATGGAAGAGGTGGCCAAGATCCTCGCCGTAGCCGAGTACGCCGGCGCCCGCCAGAAGGCGGACTTCTGGGTCTACCAGCAGTACTACTCCGACGACGGCAAGCCGACCGACAAGATCTACCGCTACCTGCTGCTGTACACGGTTCCCCGCGAGCAGATCGACGCGGCCATCCAGCGCGCTCTGGACGCGCAGAGCGGCAAGGCCAAGCCCAAGACCGAAGAGGAAAATACCGCCCGCGACCGGGTGAAGGAGCTGTTCTCCGACGGCATGTAAGCCGATTCTGTAGACCGCCCGCCGCTTGCCGGCGGGAGCCAAGAATACTGCAATCCGCTGGGTGCGGCGGGGGTTGCCCTCTCGCCGCACCCGCTGGCCAGGAGCATTCGATGAAAACTACCCGCCCTCTGACGATTCTCGCGGCTGCCCTGGCCGCGGCGTTCCTGTTCGCCTGCGGCTCCGCACCCAAGCCCGTATCCGCTCAGGAGGCGCCGCCGGCCTGGGTCCTGAACCCGCCGGAGGCCGACGCCCAGTACATGTACTTCGTCGGCTCCGGGGAGTCCAAGACCGGCAGCATGGCCGAGGGCGAAGAGTTCGCCCGCGGGGCCCTGATCGACGAGATCATGCGCTACCTGGGGGTGCGCATCAGCTCCGAGACCACGGCCACGGCCAAAGCAACGCTAGAGTCCTACCAGGCCGACGTGGTGCAGACCCTGAAGTCCACCTCCGCGGGCCGGGTGGTAGGCCTCCAGATCGCCGAGCGCTGGGTGAGCCAGCGCGAGGGCAGGACCGGGGTGTACCTGCTGGCCCGCTACAACCAGACCGAGTTGGCCAAGGAGAAGCGCCGCCTGGAGGAGATCTTCCGCGAGAAGATCCAGGCCATCTCCGGCCCCGAGCAGGAGGGCCGCGAGCTGGAGGGGCGGGGCCAGCTGTACCAGGCCGCCCTGCGCTACCTGGAGGCCGCCGCGGCGGCCTTCAAGTCCGATCTGGAGAATGCGGACATCAAGTTTGAGCGCAACCTGAACCAGGCCCGGGAGGCGGTGCGCCGCATCGGCCTGGTCAAGCTGAACGACAACCTGAAGGTCTACGTGGGCAAGGAGTTCCCCGCCGGTTTCCTTCTTAAAGTAGTGGCGGGTTCCGCCCCCTCCGACCCCGGGATCGCAGGAGTCGCGGTGCGCGTCTCGTTTAAGGAAATGAAGGCTTCCGGCAAGGCCTCCACTCGCTCCCAGCTGGTCAAGAGCGGCGCGGACGGGAGGCTCAGTTTTCTGCCTCCGCCCACCGAGTTCGTGGGCGCCGAGAACCTGACCATGGCCTTGGACCTAGACGAGGCTCTGGAGGCCCTGCAGGAGGTACCCGACCGGCTGTACGCCCAGGTGGAAGCCATGCAGGAGCTGGCCCGCGCCAAGAGCGTGCGCTTCGCCTACGAGTCCCTGTCCCTGGCCGGCACGATACCCACCGGCATCGCCGTCTTCGACCTGGACGCCACGGGCAACCCCATCGCATTAACCGAAACCGCCTCCGGCCTGCTCGGCGAGCTGGGCAAGGCGGGCTTCAAGGTGGTTTCCCTGCCGGTCAGCGCCCCGGAAATTGCCGGGCGCCCCGACAACCAGGTGATCGCCGCCTTGATCGCCGGCTACCGAGGCCAGGTGGAGCGGGCCATCTTCGGCACCGCGCGCATCGCCGACAGCGTGCAGGAAGGCCAGACCATCATCATCCAGGTCAGCGGGACCGTGAAGGTGGTGGAGTTGAGCACGGGCAAGGTCCTGCTCACGGTGAACAAGTCCAAGCGGGCCCAGGGCTCTAACGCCTCCGCCGCCCTGTCCACGGCGTTCAAGAAGCTCGGCGAGGATATCGGGCAGGCCGTCGCCAACCAGCTGCGCTGATCTTTGCCGGGATCATCCGGAGGGGAACAGCCCGGCCGCCTTCAGCCTGCCGGGGTCGTTGGAGATGAGCCCGCGCACGCCCAGGCGCAGAAGCCGCCGGGCTTCCTGCGGGTCGTCCACGGTCCAGGCCACGAGGCGGCTGCCCAGCAGGCGCAGCAGGCCTGAGTTCCAGGCCCGGATGCGGATCCCCTCCGGCTTGGCCAGCGGGCCGGGAAGTACGAGGGCCGCCCCTCCGTGGCGCAGCAGGAAGGGCAGCTCGCTAGAGTCGGTCCAGATGTGCGCCGTGGGCAGCTCCGGGGCCAGGCGACGGGCGCGCAGGATGCAGTAGGGGTTGAACGAAGAAAGCAGGCAGCGTTCCGCCAGGCCGTGCCGCCGGATGGCCGCTACGACCTTCTCCTCCAACCCGTTGCCTGGTTTCGAATCCCACTTGAGCTCCACGTCGAAGTACAGGCGCCGTCCGTATTCGGCAAAGACTTCCTCCAGCAGGGGGACCTTCTGCCCGCGGAACCCCGTCCCGTACCAGCCCCCGGCGTCCAGCGCGCGGATTTCAGCCAGCGGGGTGTCCCGCACCCGCGCCTGCAGTCCGGCGGTGCGCGTCAGGGTAAAATCGTGGATGACCACCGGCTCGCCGTCCCGGCTCAACTGCACGTCCAGCTCGGCGCCGGGGATGCCGCGCTCCGTCAGCGCGCCGAAGGCGGCCAGGGTGTTCTCCGGGGCCAGGGCGGAGTAGCCCCGGTGGCCGAACAGCAGTACGGGGGCGTGCGGGTCGGTAAACAGCCCGCCGGCCCTACCCACCGAGCCTCCGCTTGAGCTCCTCCAGCGCGGCCTGCGCCTCCGCGTCCTTCAGCGCCCGGGCCAGTGCGTCCGGCTCGCCGACCAGCATCGTGAGCTGGGCCAGGAGGGCGTCGGCGTCCACGGCGAAGGAGGCGCGCTCGCGCAGGATGAGCAGTTTCTGCCTGAGCACTACCACCTTGCGCTTCAGCTCCCGTTCCTCGGCGGCCAGTCGGGCCGTGCGCTCCCGCAGCTCCGCCACCCGCTCCCCGGCGGTCTTCTTCAGCACCGGCTCGCCGCGGTTCGCCGCCAGCTTCACCCGGTGCTCCCAGTGGAACAGCTCCTCTTCGGCGATGGCCCGCTGCCTCTGCGTCTGCTTGAGCGTGACCAGGAAGGACAGCACGTATTCCCGGGCCGAGCCGTAATCCAGGGAGTCGATGTCCGTGTCCACGCCTCAAACATACTGACAAAGGCCTGGTTTGTTAATAAGATATGAGGCTCCACATGGACCGCCTGGACTATTCCCCGCACGACGCTATCGCCGCCCTGAGCACCCCCTGGGGGCAGAGCGCCCTGGCGGTAATCCGCGTCTCGGGCGCCGGCAGCCTGCGGCTCCTGGCCGGGCTGTTCGAGCCGGCCCGGGCACTGGCGGAGGCTCCCGGCCACGGGGCCGTGCGCGGGCACCTGCTGGATCCCGCCAGCGGCGGGGAGCGCGTCGATGAGGTGCTGGTCCTCGTATACCGAGCGCCGCGCAGCTTCACCGGGGAGGAGGCCGCCGAGATCTGCACGCACGGCAGCCCGGTGATCGCCAGCCGGGTCCTGGACATATTGAACCGCGCAGGCTTCCGGCCCGCCGGACCCGGAGAGTTCACCCTGCGCGCCTTCCTCAACGGCAAGCTGGACCTGACCCAGGCGGAGGCCGTGAACGAGATCGTGCGCGCCCGCACCGATCGGGCGCGCGCCCTGGCCCTGCACCGCCTGGCGGGCTCGGTCGAGGGCCGGATCCGGGGGCTGAAGGAGCGCCTCCTCGGCTTCCAGGCCGCCGTCGAGGTGCGCCTGGACTACCCGGAGGAGGAGCTGCCCGCGGAGGTCGTGCCGCCGGCGGAGCTGGACGGTTTCCAGAGGCAGCTGGAGGGGCTGGCGGCCACCTACCGCATCGGGCGCCTTTTCCAGGAAGGGGTGTCCGCGGTCCTGGCGGGGCGCACCAACTCCGGAAAGTCTACGTTGTTCAACCGGCTGCTGCGCGAGGAGCGAGCCATCGTCAGCGAGGCCCCCGGCACCACCCGCGATTACCTGGAGGGAGGGATCGACCTGGAGGGCATCCCGGTGCGGCTGTTCGACACGGCCGGCTACCGGGAGGCGGGCGACCCGGTGGAGGCGGAGGGGCAGCGGCGCACCGATGCCCTGGTGGACGGCTCCCAGCTGGTGCTGTACCTGGTGGACGCGGCCGCCGGCCTCGCGGAGGAGGACCGGCGCTTTCTGGCGCAGCACGCCGGGGAGAGCAGGCTGATCCCCGTCTGGGCCAAGGCCGACCTCGCCGGGACCGTCGCCGTGGGTGTCCCGCCGGGCTTCCTGCCGGTGAGCGCCGCCACCGGGGAGGGGATCGAAGAGCTGTGCCGGATCATGGGGGAACGCATTCTGGCGGGAGCGGGAGGGGCGGACGCCGGGGAGGAAGCGGTCATCGACTCCCTGCGCCAGAAGGAGCTGCTGGAGGCGGCGTCGGCCTCCTTTCGCGAGTTCCGCCGGGGTTTGGCGAGCGGGGAGGCGCTGGACCTGCTGGCCGTGGACCTGCGCGAGGCCCTGGAGGCCCTGGGCCGGATCACCGGGGAGGTGGCCACCCAGGACATCCTGTCGGAGATCTTCTCGCGCTTCTGCGTGGGCAAGTAGGCGCAACATCGTGGATTTCCAGGCCATCGTCATCGGCGGCGGGCACGCCGGCATCGAGGCGGCAAGCAGCCTGGGCCGCCTCGGCTTCGCCACCCTGCTGATCACCCAGAGCCTGGACACCATCGGCCGGATGTCCTGCAACCCGGCCATCGGCGGGCTGGCCAAGGGCAACCTGGTGCGGGAAATCGACGCCCTGGGCGGCCTGATGGCCCGGCTGATCGACCGCACCATGATCCAGTTCCGCATCCTGAACCGCTCCAAGGGACCCGCGGTCCAGGCCCCCAGGGCCCAGGCGGACAAGGCCCAGTACGCCGCGGCCGCCAAGCATGAGCTGGAAAAGACCCCCAACCTGGCGCTGTTCCAGGACACGGTCACCGATTTCCTGCTCGAGGATGGGGAGATCCGCGGCGTGCTCACCGAGCGGGGGCGGCGCTTCCGCGCGCGCGCCGTGGTGCTCACCACCGGCACCTTCCTGGAGGCGAGGCTATTTATTGGGGAGTTCAGCGCCCCGGGCGGGCGCCTCGGGGAGCCTCCGGCCAGCGGCCTGGGGGATCGCCTGCGGGCGATGGGCTTCACGGTGGGGCGCCTGAAGACCGGCACGCCGGCCCGCGCCCTGTTCTCCTCGATCGACCTCTCCCGGCTGGAGGTGCAGGAGGGCGACCCGGAAATGCGGCCGTTTTCCTTCTCCGGCGAACGCATCCAGCGCCCCTCCCTTCCCTGCTACATCACCTATACTACCCCCGAGACCCACCGCATCATCCGGGAGAACATCCACCGCTCGCCGCTGTACGCCGGACGCATCCGGGGGGTAGGTCCGCGCTACTGCCCCTCGATCGAGGACAAGGTGATGCGGTTTCCGGACCGCGAGCGGCACCAGGTGTTCGTGGAGCCGGAGGGCCTGGACACCGAGGAGGCCTACCTGAACGGCATCTCCTCCTCCCTGCCCGAGGAGGTGCAGGAGGCCTTCCTGCGCACCGTGCCCGGGCTGGAGAGGCTCATCGTGGTCCGGCCCGGCTACGCCGTGGAGTACGACTACCTGGACCCCACGCAGCTCACCCCGGCCCTCCAGACCAAGCGCATCCGCGGGCTGTTCGTGGCCGGGCAGACCAACGGCACCTCCGGCTACGAGGAGGCCGCCGCCCAGGGGCTGATGGCCGGCATCAATGCCGCTTTATTCCTGCGCGGGGAGCCCCCCCTGGTGCTGTCGCGCGCCGACGCCTACATCGGCGTGCTCATCGACGACCTGGTCACGCTGGGCACCCGCGAGCCCTACCGCCTGTTCACCTCCCGGGCGGAGTACCGCCTGTCGCTGCGGCACGACACGGCCGACCTGAGGCTGCTGCCGCTGGGCGCCCGCCTCGGGCTGCAGGACGCTCGGGCCCTGGAGGCGGTGGAGGCCAAGCGGCGCGGCATCGCGGCATTGCGGGAGGCCCTGCGCGCCGGCGGCCTGCCAGGGCGGGACCTGCCCGAGGCCCTGCGCGCGCACGCCGGCCACACCCCGGAGCAGGCACTGCGGGACCCCGCCGTGCGCATCGAGGACCTGCTCCCCTTCTGCGGCGGGCTCGCCGGCTCCCCCTGGCTCGCCCTGGCCGAGCTGGAGGTGAAGTACGAGGGCTACATCCGCCGCCAGGAGGCGCAGGTGGAGCGCTTCCGCCGCCTGGAGGATCTGCGCATCCCCGCGGGGTTCGACTACAGCCGGGCGCCGGGACTCTCCGCCGAGGCCCGGGACAAGCTTCAGAACATCCGCCCCCTGTCCCTCGGGCAGGCTTCGCGGATCGCCGGGGTGCGCTCCTCGGACCTGGCCGTGCTGTTGATCTGCCTGCGGAAGGGCGGTTGAAGGCCGTGCGGGAGAAGGAGCTGCTGGCCGAAGGCCTGGGGCGCCTGCGGATCGATTGCCCGCCGGCCCGACTCGAGGCGCTGGAGCGCTACCGTCTGGAGCTGGAGCGGTGGAACCAGAGGTACGGCTTCGTGAAGGCCTCCGGCGCAGAACTGGTGGTGCGCCACTTTCTGGACTGCCTGGCGGGCCTGCCGGTGCTGCGTGGCCTTTCCCCGCGGCGGACGGTCCTGGACGTGGGCAGCGGCGCCGGCTTCCCCGGCCTGCCCTTGGCCCTGTTCCTGGAGGACTCCGAGGTCGTGCTGCTGGAGCGCTCCGCGCGCAAGGCCGCCTTCCTGGCCAACGTGATCCTGATTCTGGGGCTGCGTAACGCGCAGGTGCGGGAGCTGGAGCTGCGCAACCTGGGGGAGCGTTTCGATCTGGTCACCTTCCGGGCCTTGAGCCCCCTGGCGCGGGAGCTCCCCGGCCTGCTCCGGGTGCTCGCCCCGGGAGGGCGCATCGCGGCGTATAAGGGTCGGCGGGTTCGCATTACCGAAGAGCTCGCCGGGGCGGGTCTGGGCGCAGGGGAGGCCGAGGTGCTGCCACTGGAGGTCCCCTTCCTCGGAGAGGAACGGCACCTGGTGCTCCTGCGGGCCCCGGTGAAACCCTAGACGCGCCGGAACAGCTTGAGCAGGCCTTCCTTCTCCACCAGGTCGATCATGCGCGCCTCCACGAAGGCCCTGGCCTGCTCCGAGAAGACGCCGGCGGTGAGGCACACCCCGCGCCCGGCCCGCACCTCCTTCAGCCGGGCGTAGAAGTCGCGCAGCATCAGCTCGCCCACCGAACCCCCGGTGCGCAGGAAGCGGAACAGCACCTGCTCCTCCCATTGGGCCGTGCGCACCTGGGCCAGGAGGTCGGCGTACTCGGCGCGCTGCAGCCCGATGCTGAGCAGCTTGGCGGCGCTGCCGGCGTAGTACTTCACGGCCACCTTGCGGCACAGGCTCAGGTACTCCGCGCTGGAGGCCAGCAGGTAGCTCTGCAAGTGCCGGCTGGAGTGCACTTCCTGGTAGCGGACCAGCAGGTCTTTCACGTCGCGGTAGTCCGGCTGCACGGCGGTGATCTGCCTCCACAGCCCGAGGGCGGCCGGGATGCCGCCCTCCCGCACGTGGATGGCCGCCGTGCGGTACTTGAGCTCCAGGGCCACCGGCGCCGGCACGCCCTCGTGGCGCAGCCCGATGGCGAAGTCCTCCAGGGCCTGGGGGTGCTGCTTGGTGTTCATGCGGATGGTGCCCGAAAACAGCGACGCCTGGGCGCCGAACTGCGGGTCGGTGCGCAGGCGAGAAAAGATGGCCAGGGCCGGCTCGTTGGAGCTCAGGGCGTAGTAGGAGCGGGCCAGGGCGAACTGCGAGCCCTTGTCCTCCGGCTCCTGATCCAGGCTCCTGCGCAGCGCCGCGGCGGCCTCCTTGTAGAGCTTCATCTGGAACAGGCTGTGCCCCAGATACTTCAGCGTCTGGGCGTGGCCCGGCTGGGCGGCGGTCGCCTGGCGCAGGTAGGTGGCCGCCCTGGGAAAGGCCTTCCGGTCGTACTCCAGCACGCCGAGGTTGTAGTTGGCCTCGAAGCTTTCCCGGTCCAGGCTGCGGGCCAGCAGGAAGCCCTTGTAGGCCTCTTCGCGTTTCCCGCAGTTGCGGGCGGCCTGGGCGTAGCGCAGGGTGACCTCGGCCTCATTGAGGGAGGGGTGCGCGGAGACCAGGGGGAGGAGAGCTTGATAGTGCTGGAAGGCGCGGGGGAAGTCCTGCTCTTCGAAGGCCACCGCCGCCAGGACGGCGAGCGCCTCCGGGTCGCGGGGGTTCTGCGCCAGGCGTCGGTTGGCTTCCCGCACCTCGGCCAAGCGGTTGCGGCCGTCGGGCCTGGCAACCCGGAGGCGCAGCCAGGCGAACACCGCCCCCCCGAGAAAAACCGCAGCGATCAGGATGTACAGCCACACAGACATCGCCTCCTGATTGTTCTGGAGAAGCAAAGGATTGTCAAGGAAAGCCCGATTTTTACCGCGCTAACGTTGACAAACCCGGGGCGGAGGGCTACGATTTAGCCATGGGAGGGACAGGAGGAGCCTTGAGCGGGAACGAGATCGGGATCAAGCTGGCCGACGGTTCCTTTTATCCTATCCTCGAAGAGGATTTTAACGGCCGCAAGAAACTCGTGGTGACCACCGCGCGGGACAACCAGGACTCCGTGCAGATCGATCTTTTTCGGGGTTCGGGCGAGAGGGCCGATCAGGCCAGCTACATCGGCAGCCTGATGATCGAGAACATCCACCCCGCCCCCAAGAAGGAGCCGGAGATCGACCTGCAGCTGGGCGTGGACCCGGAAGGGAACCTGGAGGCCATCGCCTCCGACCCTCTGAGCGGCGAGAAGCAGAGCCTGTCGGTAAGCCTGCCGTCGCTCACCGGCGTGGAGACGGCGGCCGCCGGCGAGCTGGACCTGGAAGGGAAAAAGCGGCCACGCCCGGCCGTCCGGGCCGAGGCCTTTGAGCAGTCGCTGTTAGCCGGCGAGTCCTACCCCATCGGGGCGGCCGACCGCCGCAAGGAGCACCTGGAGCGCCGCCAGCCGCGGGTGCTGGCCGTGATCGGCTTCGTCCTGCTGGGATTGATCGTGCTGGCCGGGGCCGCCTACCTGGTCTACCGGCTGCTGGACGGGGAAGGGCTTCCCAGGCTGTTCGGCGGAGCCAGCGGGCAGCAGAGCACCCAGCCGGAGGCCGGCCCGGTGACCGCGGTCGAGCCGGCCGCAGCCGAACCGGCCGCAGCCGAGCCGGCGGCCCAGCCGGCGGTGCAACCGCAGCCCGTCGCGGAGAGCTCACCCGCGCAGCCCGAGGGGGTCTGGTACCGGATCCGCTGGGGCGACACCCTCTGGGACTTGGCCGGCACCTACTATCGCAACCCTTGGCTGTACCCCAGGCTGGCCAGGGCCAACAAGATCCCCAACCCGGACCTGATCATTGCGGGACGCAGGCTGTTCATTCCGAAAAAGTAGGCTCCTGCCTTTTCTGCTCCTGTCTTCCCTTTCCCTGACGCAGTGCCGCGCAGAGGACATCTGGGGGGTGCCGTTGCGCGAGGCCTGGCAGCGCCTGGGGCGGGGGGACGCCTCGTTCCTGCGCGGGGTGCGGGAGGACGCGCTCCGCGAGGCCTTCCGCCTCGGCCCGGGCTCCCCGTACTACCTCTCCTTCTGGGCGGAGCAGGGCGGCGACCCGGCCCAGGCCCAGGCGCTGCTCACGCTGCAGTGGGAGCGGGGCGGAGGGCGGTGGAAGGAGGAGGCGGCGCTGGCCCTGCTGGCGGGGCTGGCCGCGCGGGGGCAGTGGACCGAGGCGGAGCGCCAGGCTCATCGTTTCCTGCCGGCGCTGCGCTCCCCGGAGCTGCGCCGCAAATGCGAGCGGGACCTCGCCGAAGCCTTATACTGGCAGCGCAAGGACGCCGAGCTGCTCCCCTGGCTGGACAGGCTGGCAGACCCGGGGGACGGCGAGCTGGATCTGTTCCGGGCCGCGGCTTCCTGCCGGTTGAGCGCCCCGGACTGGCCGGAGCGGTTCCGCGAGCTGTTCTACCGGCGCAAGGTTTCCGAGCTGCACCCCCGGGCCTATTCCTTCCTGCTTCTCGAAGAGCGTCTGGGGAGCTTTTCGCCGGTGGAAGCCGCGTTCTTCGGGGCCAAGGCGGCACTGGCCGAGGGGCGCGCCGCGGAGGCCCTGCCCGGACTGGAGGCCTCGCTGCCCGGGCTGTCCCCCGCACTGCGGGCCCCGCTTGTCCCCGAGGCCGCAGGCGCTTTCCTGCAAGCCGGTGAGTTCGCGCGCGGCGCCCGCTTCATTGTCTCGCTGGCGGAGGACGCGGATGCGCACGAATGGGCCGGTAGGCTGGCGCGCCGCGCGGGCGACCTGCAGGCCGCGGCGACCGCTTTCCGGCGGGTAGCCCGGGAAAGCGCGGACCCCTCCCAGCGCGACCGGGCCTCCTGGTTCCTGCTGGAAATGGCCCGCGACCGCTCCGCCCAGGACTTCCTGTCGGAGCTGGAGGCCCAGACCTGGGCGGACCCTTCGTATTTCGCCGACCTGATCGAGCAGGAAACCTCCGCCATGGTCGCCCGAAGGCAGTGGGCCCTGCTGGGAGGCCTGCGGGCGGCTCTCGGCCGCGTGGAGCTGCCCGGAGCCCGCGCGCGGCTGGCCTTTTTGGAGGGACGCCTGCGGGGGCTGGGTCTACACGCGGGCGACCCGCTGGAAGCCTGTCGCGAGGCCGCGCGCCTGGACCCGGGCGGCTACTACGGCCGCCTGGCCGCCGCACTGCTGCCGGCTTCGCCGGGCTGCGCCCCGGCGGATGAGCGCCCGGCCTTCGCGCCCCGTGACGGCGAGGAGCAGGAGGAAGAGGAGGAGGCACAGCCCGCGCCGCTAGCGGGTGATGCGCCCGAGGCGTTCCTCGCGGGCTTCATCGAGCACGGGCTGTACCAGGCCGGCTACCGGCGCATCCTCGCCCAGCGCCCCCAACCGGCCGTGCTGCTGCGCGCGGCGCGGGAGCTGGCCGCCCGGGAGCAGTACTTGCTTTCCCTGCGCCTGCTGGCCCGCTACCTGGACCGCGCGCCCCCGACCGAGGAGGTGCTCCGCCTGTATTACCCCCGCGGCTACGCCGCGGAGGTGGAGGAGCTGTGCCGGAAGGAGGGCATCCCCCCGGCAGTATTCTTCGCCTTGGTGCGCGAGGAGAGCCATTTCGACGTGGCCATCGTCTCCAGCGCGGGGGCAGTGGGTTTGACCCAGCTCCTGCCGGAGACGGCCCTGGAAGTTGCCCGGCTGCTGAAAATGGAGGAGCCGGACCTGCGCGACCCAAGCCAGAACCTGCGGATCGGGGCGCGGCACCTGGCGCGCCTTGCCGGCAGGCTCGAGGACCTGCCCAAGGCCCTGATCGCCTACAACGCCGGCATCGGCCGGCTGCGCGGCTGGGAACGCAGCTTCGCCGGCCTTCCCAGCGACCTCCTGGTGGAGGCCGCTCCGTTCGCCGAGACCCGCCGGTACGTGCGCAAGATCCTGGTGTCGGCCGTGCAATACGGTCGGCTTTACTACGATCTGGCCCCGCAGGACACGGTGCGCCTGTTCTTCCCGCAGCTGGCCGGCGGGGACTGAGCGGGCCCCAGGGCCCTCAGCGCGGCGGCCGTTCTTTCCGATAACCAACGTAGGGGGATTTTTGTTGCGGCGTTCTCTGGTCCCGGCGTATGCTCTGGCCGGCCTGCTGTGCGGGGCCGGGGTGGTACTTCTCGCCTCCCTGGCGGCTCACCTGGCCGGGATCGGCTCGGTGCTGGCCGCGTCGCCAGTGCGGGCCGCAATAGCGGCCCCCGGCAGGTTCCTGTTCTCGACCTTCCTCTGGGCCTCGTTCTTCGTGCCCGTCTACCCGGCCGTCCTGGCGGGGCTGCTGCTGTCGCGCCGCTTCTCGCCGAGGCGCTTCGGGGTGTTGAACCTGCTGCTGCTGCCCTTCGTAACGCTCGCCCTGTTCCACAAGGTGGCGCTCCACGGCAGCGTGCCGGGCTCCTTCCTGCCGGACCTGCTGGTGAGCGCGCTCGGGCGTTTTCCGGCCGGCGTCCTGCTGTTCGCGCTCGTCGTGCTCGAGCTCCTGCTGATCCTGGCCGTGCGCCGGCCCCCGCGGGAGCAGGCCGACGAGGCGCCGCCGCGGCTGCGCCTGCCGCCGCCGGTGGAGGC
>CAZMWZ010000005.1:12297-15833 GCA_964570045.1 uncultured Spirochaetaceae bacterium | reverse complement strand
CGGGCGCCGGCGGCTCTTCGCCCGTCCCGATGGAGGAGCCCCCGCGGCCCCGCCCGCAGGCGCGGCTCAAGGCCGCTATTGCGGCGGCGCCGGGCGCTGCCGCGCCGGCCGCCGCCAAGGGGGAGTACCGCTTCCCGACCCACGGCCTGCTGAAGGAGTATCACGACGGGGAGTACTGGGAGATCGACGAGGAGACGCGCCACGCCGCCGAGATCCTGATGAAGACCCTGGAGGAGTTCAAAATCTCCGCCGAGGTCACCGGCATCCGCAAGGGGCCGGTGATCACCATGTACGAGATCCTGCCCTCCTCGGGGGTGAAAATCTCCCGCATCGCCGCCCTGTCCGACAACATCGCCCTGCGCCTGGCCGCCTCGCGCGTGCGCATCGTGGCCCCCATCCCGGGCAAGCACGCGGTGGGCATCGAGGTGCCCAATAAAAAGCGCGCCACCGTGTCGTTCAAGGAGATGATCGAGCTCAAGGAGTTCCAGTCCTCGCACCTGGAGATCCCCGTGGCCCTGGGCAAGGACATCGCCGGGACGGCCCAGATGATCGACCTGACCCAGACCCCGCACCTGCTGATCGCCGGGGCCACCGGGTCGGGCAAGTCGGTGTGCGTGAACTCGATCATCTGCTCCATCCTGTACAAGAAGTCCCCGCAGGAGGTGCGCTTCATCCTGGTGGACCCCAAGATCGTGGAGCTGAAATCCTTCAACGACATCCCGCACCTGCTCACCCCTGTGGTCACCGAGCCCAAGAAGACCTTCCAGGTGCTGGAGTACTGCCTGGAGGAGATGGAGCGGCGCTACAGCCTGCTGGATCACATGGGGGTGCGTGACATCCGCGCCTACAACCGCAAGGCCGGGAAGCTGAAGGTCACCATTCCCAGGATCCCCTACTGGGTGATCGTGATCGACGAGTTCGCCGACCTCATTGCCACCACCGGCAAGGAGATGGAGGCGGTGATCGCCCGCCTGGCCGCCATGGCCCGCGCCGTGGGCATTCACTTGGTGCTGGCCACCCAGCGTCCCTCGATCGAGGTGATCACCGGCCTGATCAAGGCCAACATCCCCTCGCGCATTGCCTTCATGGTGGCCAGCAAGTTCGACTCGCGGATCATCATCGACGCGGTGGGGGCCGAGAAGCTGCTCGGGCAGGGCGACATGCTGTTTTCGGCGGCCTGGGACCCCGTGCCGGTGCGCCTGCAGGGGACCTACCTGTCCGACGAGGAGGTAGAGGCCATCACCGCCCACGCCAAGACCCTGGGAGCGCCGGACTACCTGGACGAGGACATTTTCCTGGCGGAGTCGGATGAAGAGTTCGAGGGCACCGGCGCCGAGGACCCGCTTATGGACGAGGCCCTGCAGATCGTCCTGGCCGTTGGCAAGGGCTCGGCCTCCTATCTGCAGCGCCGCCTGAAGATCGGCTACAACCGCGCCGCCCGCCTGGTGGAGGAGATGGAGCGCATGGGTGTGGTCGGCCCGGCCAAGGGCTCCAAGCCGCGCGAGGTGCTGCGCGTCCCCGACACCGGGTTGGCTCGGCCGGACCGCTCCGCCCAGTGAACGGCGCCCTGCCCTCGCGGCTAAAGCCGCAGCCAGCTCGCCTGCAGCAGTCCTAACAGGATCGTGCCGGCCAGGGCCAGGATGGCCGCCCGGCCTACCCAGCGATGGGCGGTACGGTACCCCCCCAGCTTTCCGTGCACCTCGAACATGATGCGGCCCAGAATCGGCGCCGCCAAGCTCAGGGCGAGCGTGACGGTGCCGGAGATGGCGTGCGGCAGGCGCAGGTGGGCGCGGGTCGAGGAAACGACCATTTGCGCCGCCGCGCCGACGCCGGCCACGCCCAGCCCCGCGCCCAGGCCGGCGAACAGCATGTGTGCCTGCAGCCACCACTTGTGGCGCTTCAGGTACCGGGGGAAGTACATGCCGGCCAGCGACAGCAGAAACGCCAGACTCACCAGCCCGACATGTACTGGCAGCAGCAGGCCATAGGAGCCCGGCAGCGGAATGTAGGGCATTCCCATATTGTGCTCCAGGACCGCCGTGTTGGCAAGGGGCGCGTTGATTTTCCCGGTCGGAGGCGCTACCTTTGGGGATATGAAGAACCTGATCCTCGGGGTCCTGCTGCTGGCGGCTATCGGTGCGTCGGCGCAGGAGCTGCGCGTCGAGTATACGGAAGGCGGGGTCCAACTGGCCGCGGGCAGCGGCTGGAAGGAACTGAACCCGGGCGACAAGCTGCCACCGACCGCCCGGATCCGGCTGGCGGAGGACGGCTTCGTGGAGCTGGCCCAGGGGGCGACACGCCTGTCGGTAAGCCAGTCCGGCACCTATCTAGTCGGCGACCTGCTGGCCTCTTCGAGGAAGGTGGCCTCCTGGCAGCTCGGCCAGGTGGTGGGCAGCAAGCTCAAGGGCGCGGTGGCCGGCAGCCGGAAGGGTGACGGCACGGCCGCCATGGGTGCGCGCGGGGCCGCGGCCGGGGCGCCGGCCAGCGTCGAGTGGGTCGAGGCTTCCGGCTCGGAGGAGGCGCTGGCCGAATGCCGGTCCCTCATGGAGGCGGGTCGCTACGAGGAGGCGCTCAAGGTTCTGCAGGCCGCCTTGAAGGAGGCGTACACCGGCGAAGAGGGCGCGTTCTACTATTACATTGCCTCGGTCTATGCTCAGCAGCAGCGGACCTCGCTGGCCCTGCGTGCCCTCGACCGCGCACGCCTGGAGCCGCAGGAGGCGATGTACACCGACCTGGTCTTGCTCAAGGGCCAGCTCCTGCTGGAAAGCCTGGCCTTCGGCGACGCCTTGGAGCTGTTTGACAGCCAGCTGCGGTTGAACCCGGAGGGCGGGTTCGCCCAGGCGCTGCTGATCCTCTCATCGTATTCGCACCAGGGAATGGGGAAGAGCGACGCGGCCCGCGAGGCGCTGCAGAGGGCGGTGCGCCTGGACGCCTCCTCGGAGCTGGGCAGGGAAGCCGCGGGGCTGCTGTCCCGGCTTTGAACTGGGCCCACAGGGACTTGAACCCCGGACCAACGGATTATGAGTCCGCCGCTCTAACCAACTGAGCTATGGGCCCCGGCAAGTAAAAATCGCAAGCTTTCCGAGGATTGTCAAGGCAGGATGCCGTTGATGCCTGCGCCGCCACGGATGGCGGTGCGCAGGCGCAAGGCAGGATGCCGTTGATGCCTGCGCCGCCACGGATGGCGGTGCGCAGGCGCAAGGCAAAGAAAAAGCCCGGCCCCGCGGCCAGGCTGCTGTCTGGTCGGGTTTATCACTCGACGATGATGGCTTCCGCCGGGCAGTCCTCCGTCGCCTCTTTGACCGCTTTTTCCAGATTGGCAGGGACATCGGCCTTGATTACCTGAGCCACGTCGTCGCCCATTTTGAAAACGTCCGGCACACTGTCGGTGCACAGGCCGCACCCGGTGCACAGGTCCGCATCGATCCTTACTTTCATTGGGCACTCCTTTATGAAGAGTTGTTGCTAGCCGGAAGGTTATACGAAAAAGCGGTGGGTCGCAAGCCCTGCCCGGCAACGGCCACGCTGGCGGGGTG
>CAZMWZ010000005.1:5078-12197 GCA_964570045.1 uncultured Spirochaetaceae bacterium | reverse complement strand
TTTTTCTCACCCGCAGCTGTTGACAGATTCCTATAAATTGATATCTTAGCTTGATATAGACGTGACAGAACGGGGAGGAAACCGATGATTGCGCTATTCATAGGTGTGCTGTTGGTCCTTTTCGCCGTGTATGCCGTACTGCCCTTTCCCTGGGCGCTGCGCTGGTGGCCGGACGTCATCCAGTTCCTGAAGGGGGGCGTGCCCCTGATCGCCGTGTTCATCGGCCTGATTTCCTTCTTCGTCGGGGTTGCGGACATTAAGGACAAGATCGAGAGCCGCAAGGAAGAGGAGCAGGAGGAAGAGGAGGAGGAGAGCAAGGAGGAGAAGGGGCAGTGAGGGGCCCGAGTACGGGCTTTCACTCCCGAGTACGGGGTTTTACTCCCGAGTACGGGGTTTTACTCCCGAGTACGGGGTTTTACCCTGTATTGACAAAAAAAAGGGTATATGCCAGGATTGCTCCTCTGTTATGAAGACTATATTTGTAAATCCTAAAGAAGTAGACAGGAAATGGTGGCTGGTGGACGCCGAGGGCCAGACCCTGGGACGCCTGGCCAGCCGCATCGTGCTCGTGCTGCGCGGGAAGAACAAGGCCGCTTTCGTACCCCACCAGGAGGTGGGGGATTGGGTCATCGTGGTCAACGCGGACAAAGTGCGCATCACCGGCAAGAAGCTCACCGACAAGATCTATTACCGGTTCACGGGCTACCCCGGCGGGGTGCGCCAGGAGCCCATGGGACGCAGGATGGCCCGCAAGCCCACCTTTCCCATGGAGAAGGCGATCAAGGGAATGCTGCCCAAGGGACCACTCGGGCGCAAGCTCTTCAAGAACGTGAAGGTCTATGCGGGCTCCAGTCATCCCCACGCGGCCCAGAAACCGCAGAAAATCGAGTTGTGAGGTAGGAAGAGTTGACAAAGAATCTGGCATACGGCACCGGGAGGCGGAAGACCGCCGCCGCGCGGGTATACCTGCGCGACGGCAACGGGGCCATCACCGTGAACGGCAAGGCCCTGGAGCAGTACTTCCCCTTCGGTCTGCTGGTCAAGTCCCTGACCACCCCCCTGGAGGTGACCTCCAGCCGGGAGAAGTTCGACGTGCTGATCAAGGTGAGGGGCGGAGGCCCCGCCGGGCAGGCGGGCGCCTGCAAGCACGGCTTGGCCCGCGCCCTGGTCGCCTACGACCCGGCCAACCGCGCGCCGCTGCGCGCCAATGGGCTCCTGACGCGCGATCCGCGCGCGGTGGAGCGCAAGAAGTATGGGCAGGCCGGAGCCCGCCGCCGCTTCCAGTTCTCCAAGCGCTAGGCTCCGCGTCCAGTCGGTCACCCGTTCCGGAACCATCGGGGAGCGCCTTTGCGTGACGCTCTGCGATGGTTCTTCTTTTTCCTTCCCGGAGGCTGGCCTTCAGGATCACGACTTCGCGGCGCTCGCGCCCGGCGTGGAGCTGGAAGAGCAAGCCGTGCGCAGGCTCGGAACGCTGGCCCGCGCGAGTGAGCTCCGCGACCGCGCCCTGCGCCTGTTGGCCGGGGGCGCCCACAGCACCCGCGGGTTGGAACGTAAACTGCTCGCCCGGGGCGCCGACCCGGACCTGGTCGCCGCCGAGCTCCGGCGCCTGGCCGCCTGCGGGCTGCTCGACGACCGGGCCTACGCGGGAGCCTGGGTGCGCCAGCGCCTGGCCAGGCACCCGGAAGGTCCGGGGCCGCTCCTGGCCGGGCTCCAGCGCCGCGGGGTGCCCAGGGAGATAGCCGAGGAGACCGTGCGCGCCCAACTCACCGAGGAGGCCGAGCGCGCAGGGGTCACGGCCCTGGCCGAGAAGCTCCGGCGCCGGTCCGGCATGACCCCCGAGCGTCTGGAAGCTGCGCTGGCCAGGCGGGGGTTCCGCCGTAGCCTCATCCGGGAGCTGCTGGGCGGCTGAACATCTCCTCCACGCCGGGGACCCGGGTGCCGTAGCCGCTTTCCAGAACGAAGCGGGCCAGGTCCACCACCCGGCGGACCGTGTCCCGGTCGATGATGCTGGAGTCCGAGGTGGCCACCACGCCGGCGAAGCTCTTCAGGGGGTAATCCGCGGAGGGCGACACCCTCACCTCCACGGGGTAGGTGTCCGGTGCGCGCCGGCGCAGGTCCTCGGCCATGTCGCCGGAGAAGGAAATCGGGGAGTCCAGGAACAGCTCCAGGCGGGATGGGGCCAGCAGGGTCAGGGCCTCGAGGATCCGCCCGAGAGCCGCCTCGGTGAGCCTGCCGGGCCGGTAGCTGCCGTGCACGCCCGAGGAGTCGCGCAGGACCCCGTCGTCGGCCAGGAACACCGGGCAGCCTTTCAGGTAGCTTTCCACCGTGATCAGCACGTTGTACCAGTCCACGCCCAGCGCCTGGCCGCGGACGGCCTCCGGCGGCACGAGCTTGAGCCGGCGCGCGCTGCAGTCTGCTGCGGCGAACACCCCGCGGAAGAGACAGTTGCGTTCCGGGCCGGCCAGGCGCCAGCGGTCGCCGACGATCTTGAGGGCGGCCTTTTCGGGGTACCCCCGGTTTTTCAGATGGCGATAGTCCTGGAGCGCCTCCCGAAAACTCATTGACGGCCTCGCGTCCGTTCCTGTATGGTAACAGCATTGGGGGGTGTATGAACAGTTCCGCGCGGTCCTGCATCCTGATCGTCGAGGATGAAGATTCCATCCGGCTGACGCTCCGGGACTACCTCAAGAGCAAGGGCTACACGGTCATCGTAGCCTCCGACGGGGTAGGGGCGATCAAACAGCTGCTGGACAACGACGTCGCCCTGATCGTTTCCGACTTCCGTATGGACACTCTGGGGGGCGACTACTGGATCCGTTTCCTGAAGCAGTACTGCCGCCAGATGAGGGTGATCATCACCAGCGGTTTTCTGAAGCCGGAGTTCCCCATCCCCTTTCCCGTGCTGTACAAGCCCTTCGACTACTCGGAGCTGGAACGGATGATCGCCGCAGCCCTCCAGGGCGCGGGGGATGGGCAATAAGACCCTCGTCGCGGTGGTGGACGGGATGGTGCAGGGGGTCGGTTTCCGCTACGCCACGGTGCGCCAGGCGCGCGCCCTGGGGCTGAACGGTATCGTGCGCAACCTGGAGGACGGCCGGGTGGAAGTGGTGGCCGAGGGGGAGGAAGAGCGCCTGGCCCGGCTGCGCGCCTGGCTGGCCCACGGTCCCGCGGGGGCGCACGTGCGCGCCGTGGACAGCCGCCTGGAGCCCAGCCGCAGCGCCTACACGGGGTTCACCGTCGGCTGGTAGCCCGCTTATTTTCGGATCGAGTAGAAGGCCTCCCGCCCGGGGTAGTGGGCGATGTTGTCCAACTGGTCCTCGATGCGCAGCAGCTGGTTGTACTTGGCCAGGCGGTCGGAGCGGGACATGGAACCGGTCTTGATCTGCCCGGTCTCCAGGGCCACCACCAGGTCGGCGATGAAGGCGTCCTCGGTCTCGCCGCTCCTGTGGCTCACCACCGCCGTGTAGCCGGCCCGCTTGGCCATCTCCACGGCCTCGTGGGTCTCGGTCAGGGTGCCGATCTGGTTGACCTTGATCAGGATGGAGTTGGCGATCCCTTTCTGGATGCCCTCTTTCAGGATTTTTGTATTGGTCACGAAGATGTCGTCGCCGACCAGCTGGATCTTCTTGCCCAGCCGCTCGGTCAGGGCCTTCCAGCCGTCCCAGTCCTGCTCGGCCATGGCGTCCTCCATGGAGATGATCGGATACTTTTCGGCCCACTTGGCCCAGAAGTCCACCATCTCCTTGGAGGAGAGCTCGCGCTTGTCGGACTTTTTGAACACGTACTTGCCCTTGGCCTGGTCGTAGAACTCCGAGGCGGCGGGGTCCAGGGCGAGGAAGACCTGGTCGCCGGCCTTGTAGCCGGCCTTCTCGATGGCCGCCAGGATCACCTCGACGGCCTCTTCATTGGATTTCAGGTTGGGGGCGAAGCCGCCCTCGTCGCCGACAGAGGTGGCGTAGCCCTTGCCCTTGAGCACGCTCTTTAAATTGTGGAAGATCTCGGCCAGCATGCGCACCGCCTCGTGGAAGTTCTCGGCCCCCACGGGCATGACCATGAACTCCTGGAAGTCCACCGAGTTGTCGGCGTGGGCGCCGCCGTTGATGATGTTGGCCATGGGCACCGGCAGCAGGCAGGCGTGGTAGCTGCCCAGGTACTTGTACAGCGGCAGCTCCAGGTACTCGGCGGCGGCCCGGGCGGTAGCCATGGACACCCCGAGGATGGCGTTGGCGCCCAGGGCGCTCTTGTTCTCCGTGCCGTCCTTGGCGATCATGGTGCGGTCCACGTCCACCTGGTTCAGGGCGTCCAGGCCCACGATCTCGGCGGCGATGACGTTGTTCACGTTCTCCACCGCCTTCAGTACGCCCCTGCCCAGGTAGCGCTTCTTGTCCCCGTCGCGCAGCTCCACGGCCTCCCGCTCGCCCGTGGAGGCCCCGGAGGGCACGGCCGCCCGGCCCAGGGCCCCGCTCTCCAGCTGGACCTCGACTTCCACCGTGGGGTTCCCGCGGGAGTCGAGAATCTCGCGCGCTTCCACCCATTCGATAATGCTCATACGGCTAATATGGTCAGGCCGTCGGCTCATGTCAAGCAATCCTGCTTGACCCCGCCCGGGACCAGCCATAGAATGTGCTTGGCATGCGCTACTCTGTCCTGCTAGGCAAGACCCTGCGGGAGGAGCCCCACGGCATCCGCTCGCCCAGCTACGCCCTGCTGCTGAAAGGCGGCTACATCCGCCAGCTCGGCCAGGGCCTGTTCGCCTTTCTGCCGCTGGGCCTGCGGGTGCTGCGCAACCTCCAGCGCATCATTACCGAGGAAATGCAGGCCATGGGCGCGCAGGAGATCTACGCTCCGGTGGTGACCCCGGCGGAGATCTGGCGGCGCAGCGGGCGGGCCGACTGGATCCGGGAGCTGGTTCTTTTTCAGGACCGCCACGGGCGCGAGCTGGTCCTGTCCCCCACCCACGAGGAAGCCTTCGTGGAAGTCGTGCGGGCCGCCCTGTCCTCCTACCGCGACCTGCCCCTGCTGCTGTACCAGTTCCAGATCAAGTTCCGCGACGAGGAGCGGCCCAAGGACGGCCTTTCGCGCACCAAAGAGATCTACATGCACGACGGCTACTCCTTCCACCGCTCCTACCATGAGCTGAACAACTTTTTCCCCCGGCTGTTCAAGGCCTTCCGTCGAATATTCGAGCGCTGCGGAATCCAAACCATCGCCGCGGAGGCGGGGCTGGGGTACATCGGCGGGGAGAAGTCCTTCGAGTTCCTCATGCCCGCCGCCTCCGGCGACCACGCCCTCATCCGGTGCGCCAAGTGCCAGTACGCCGCCAGCAAGGAGGTGGCCATCGGCGGCAAGGAGTACCTGCGCGGCGAGCCGCTGCCGCTCCAAAAGACGGCCACCCCGGGCTGCGGCACCATGGACCGCCTGGCGGAATTCCTGGGCCAGCCGAAGAGCCGGCTGGCCAAGTCCCTGCTGTACCTCACCCCCCGGGGGCCGGTGCTGGCCGTCGTGCGGGCGGACTTCGAGGCGGCGCCGGAGAAGCTGTCCGCCTTCCTGAAGGTGCCGGTGTACGGCCTGGCCGGGGACCGGGAGCTGGCCGCCGTCGGCCTGAGCGCCGGCAGCCTTTCGCCCATCGGCCTGCCTCCCGGCCTACGCGTCGTGGTGGACGACGCGGTGGCCCGCTCGGCGAACCTGGTGTACGGCGCAAACGAGCCGGGCTTTCACTTCCTGAACGGAAACTTCGGCAGGGATTTCGAAAGCCCTGAGGTGGCGGACATTTCCCTGACCCGGGGTGAGAAGATCTGCCTGCAGTGCGGCGGGACGCTCGAGGAGATCCAGGCGGTGGAGGTGGGGCACATCTTCAAGCTGGGGGACTACTACACCCGCGCCATGAACCTGGCCTTTCAGGATGACCGGGACCGCAGCACCTACCCCCAGATGGGCTGCTGGGGCATCGGGCTGGGGCGGCTCATGGACGCGGTGGCCTGGGCCAACCGGGACGAGCGCGGCCTGGTGTGGCCGGGGGCCCTCGCCCCCTTCCGGGTCTACCTGATGGCCATCGGGCAGTCGCTGGCCGTGAAGAAGGCGGCGGAGGCGCTGGCCGGGGAGCTGGGGGATGAGGCGCTGTTCGACGACCGCGAGGACTCCCCCGGGGTCAAGTTCAAGGACGCCGACCTGCTGGGCATCCCGCTGCGCCTGGTAGTCTCCACCAAGCACCTGGCTGAGGGCCTGGTGGAGGTTCAGGAGCGCCAGAGCGGGCGGATCACGCTGGTAAGCCCCGCCCAGGTGTCGCGCACCGTTCAGGCCCTGAGCGGCGCGGAGCCCGCTCGCGGCGCGAAGGCCTGAGGCGTGACCTTTCCGCTGACCGAACAGTTCGTGAGTCAGATCATTTTCGCCATGGAGGACCAGCGCCACCGCTTCGTCGTGGACCGCGCGAGCGGCGAGGTGTTCCGGGACGACGATCTGGAGCCAGGCGCAGCCCGCGAGCGGCGCGCCGCGCTCGGGCAGCCGCAGGAGGCCGGGGGAGATGAGCCGGCGGCCCTGGATGGGGTGGAAGGGGGCAACGCGCAGTTCGTTCCTATCCCGACCTGGGGCCCGGCGGAGGGCTTCCACCTCAGGGAGCGCTTCGTGCTGAAACTGCGTAACCCGATCTTCGCCGAAATGCTGCGGGAGGCCCTGTCCTCGGGCCAGGGAGTTTTCCGCCGTTTCAAGGAGATATTACGGAAGAACCGCGAGATCGAGCGCCTGTGGTTCTCCTTCAAAGACAAGGAGATGCGGCAGGTGGTCGAGCAGTGGTACGAGTCGGAGCGGGAGCTCTCGGGGTTGGAGCGCCTGGCGACGGGAGGGGAGCCGCCGCTGGAGCTGGTGGCCAGCGATTTCTCCATCCTCCGGGGCGAGGCGCGGCACGTGGAGCCCTCCCTGAAGCTGGACCAGAAGGTGCTCGGCGAGCTGTACGCCGGGCCATACAGCCGGGCGGACCTGCCCCCACTGCTGGACACCCGCAGCCTGTTCCTCGCGGCGGAGCTCGCCGGCGGGGAGTTCGCGGGTTTCGCCTGGGCTGCCGCGGAGGTCCCCGCTTCCTGGAGGCTGGTGCAGCTGGCCGTGCGCAAGCACTTCCGGGGTATC
>CAZMWZ010000005.1:0-4978 GCA_964570045.1 uncultured Spirochaetaceae bacterium | reverse complement strand
CCCCGCTTCCTGGAGGCTGGTGCAGCTGGCCGTGCGCAAGCACTTCCGGGGTATCGGCCTGGGAACGCAGCTGCTGCGCCGGCTGATCCTGGAGGCCCGGGACAGCGGCTACGCGCGCGTGCTGGCCCCCCTCGCCGGTCCTGAGCTGGCTCTGGCGCCGTTGTTCGAGGGCCTGGGCTTCAGCGCGGTGGCCGTGGAATTGGGCTACGACCTCGGTGCGTCAGAATGATGTCCACCGCCTCGGCGAAGCCGGCGGCGGCTTCCGCTTGCGTGATGTAGGCGGGCGGGTGCTGCAGGCTGCCCAGGAACGGCCGGATGTTGGCCACCCCGATCGTGGCCTGAAGCGCGCGGAACAGCGGCTCGTCGTTGGGGGAGTCGCCCATGAACAGCACCGCGCCCTGCACCCGCGGGTCGTCCAGGTCCTCCCCCCCGTCGGCCAGGAAGCGGCGCACCCCCTTCACCTTGTCGAAATCCCCGTACCAGCAGTTGATGTGGATCGAGGAGACCTTGTAGACCGCCCCCTCGCTCTCCATGATCCGGCAGATTTCCCGGACCTCCTCCTGGCTCAGGGGCCCCACGTCCTCCCGGAAGTCCACGGCCAGGTCGGCCAGGCGGAACGGCTGGTCGGCGGCGATGGCGCAGGAAGGCACCTCCCTTAGGACGCGCTCGCGGATCCGCTCCAGGCGCCGGCGGGCCTCCAGGCGCTCGGCCTCCTTCAGCAGATACGTGCGCCGCATCCGGCGCGCCGGGCGGTCGTAGGCGTAGATCAGGGACCCGTTCTCGCCGACTACCCCCGCCACCGGCCACATCCGGGCCATGTGGTCGCACCACCCCGCCGGCCGGCCGGTCACCACGAGGGTCCGCACCCCCGCCTCCGACAAGGCCCACAGCGCCTGGAAGGTGGAGGCGGGCAGCAGGCCGTCAGTGGTGAGCGTGTCATCGACGTCGGTGAGCAGGGTGGCCAGGGCCCGGCAGCGCTCGGGCGGCAGGTCGCGGACGGGGAGCGGGGCTGGCTTCATTCCACACCTTCGCTCAGATCGAGATACAAAATGCCGCAGTATGCCGCGATCTGCCGCGCCTGCAGCCGGGCCCGGTTTTTCTGGGTAAAGCTGTACATCTCCAGGCGATGCGAGCTTCCTTCTGTAGTATGCAGCGTGAGGGTCAGGATCGGGCGAGCCAGCAGGCCGGGCTTCGTGCCCGTCGGGGCGTAGGGCCTGCCCCGGATGAACTGACCCAATTCCAGGCGGGCGAGCTCCGCGAGGGCCCAGTTTCTGCGCCTTTGGATGAACAGGATGCCGGCCAGCGAGGTCAAGGTGTTCTTCTGCCGGTCGAAGGTCCACGATTCCCGGTAGGAAGCCCCGAACAGGCAGAGCGCGCATACGGCGAGCGGGATCATGTTGGCGGGTACGAAGATTCCGCGGACTCCACCGGGAGAAGTGGCTAAAAGGGCGAAGATCAGCACCAGGCCGAAGGCCAGGAGCAGGAGCCGGAACGCCAGGGGGATAGTCAGCGCCAGCCGGTTGTCGGAAAGCCTGCGCAGGGTGAGGCGGAACCCGACGATCATCGTCCCCGAGTGTATCGCGGGGGCCTGCCGCCTGCAACCCGGGCGATTATTGCTTTGCCAATACCTTTAGCCTGTGGTATAGTCAGGATAATTTCATCAAGGAGGTAGTATGAAAAAACTACTGTTGCTGTTAGTCGTGCTGTGCCTGGCGCTGCCCGCCTTCGCGCAAGTGGAGTTCCGCGTGGCCAACGGCGCGGAACCGCAATCCCTGGATCCACACCTGATTTCCGGGGTGCCGGAGAACCGCATCTATCAGGCCTTTTTCGAGGGGCTCATGACCTACGATCCGAAGACCGCCAACCCGGTCCCCGGCCTGGCCGAAAGCTACACGGCCAGCAAGGACAACCTCACCTGGACCTTCAAGCTGCGCAAGGGCCTGGTGTGGAGCGACGGGACCCCGCTCACGGCCCAGAACGTCGTGGACTCCTGGCTGCGGAACCTCAACCCCGACACCGGTTCCGAGTATGCCTCGCTCCTGACCGACGTGATCAAGGGAGCCGCCGAGTACAACAGAGGCGAAGGAGCCGCCGAGGACGTGGCCCTGAAAGCCGTCGGTGCCCAGACCTTCCAGTTCAATACCAAGGTCCCGGCCCCCTACGTGCTTTCGATGCTGTGCCACTACGCCTTCGCGGTAGTGCCCATGCACGCGATCGAGAAGTACGGCAAGGCGTGGACCCTGCCCGGGAACTTCGTGGGCAATGGCGCCTATGTTCTATCGCAGTGGATGCCCCAGGACAAGATCGTAGCCGTGAAGAACCCCAAATACTGGGACGCCAAGAATGTGAAGATCGACCGGATCGTCTTCATCGCCTCGGACGTTTACGCGACGACGTACAACATGTTCATCATGAAGGAGGTGGACTGGAACACCCAGCCGCCGCCTCCGGAGAAGATCGACGAGGCGAAGCTGCGGAAGGATTTCGTCATCACTCCCGAGCTGGGTACCTACTACTACCTGTTTAACCACACCAAGGCGCCGTTCGACGACGTGCGCGTCCGCAAGGCCTTCTCCATGGCCGTCAACCGCAAGGAGCTGGTCGAGAAAATCACCAAGACCGGCCAGATTCCAGCCTTCGCCTACACTCCGGCCTTCGCGGGCTACATTCCGCCCAAGGGCATCGGCGAGAACGTCGAGCAGGCCAAGAAGCTGCTGGCCGACGCCGGTTACCCGGGAGGCAAGGGTTTTCCGACGGTCCAGATCCTGTACAACACCTCCGAAACGCACAAGAAGATCGCCGAGTACTTCCAGCAAAAGTGGGAACAGACCCTCGGCGTGAAGGTGGAGCTGGTCAATCAGGAGTGGAAGACTTACCTCGAGACCCGCCGCCAGCAGCAGTTCGATCTGGCCAGAGCGGGCTGGATCGCGGACTACCAGGACCCCTTCAACTTCCTGTTCATGTGGCTGTCCGATAACCTGGACTTCAACGACGGGCGCTGGAACAGCCCCAAGTATGACGAGCTGATCCGCAAGGCCAACTCCATGGCGGCCGGAGCGGAGCGCAACAAGGTCTTCGCCCAGGCGGAAACGATCTGCATCGACCAGGACCAAGCGATCATGCCGATCTACTACTACGTGTCGCAGAATATGATAGACGCCAACAAGTGGGGCGGCTGGTACACCAACCTGCTGGACGTGCATCCGTACAAGGCCATTTTCAAGAAATAGCATTTGCTTAGGAGGCGGGAGCCGGCCGCAGGCCTGCTCCCGCCGTTTCATCATAGCCATGACCAAATACGTAATACGCCGTTTTCTAGGACTATTGCCGACCCTGTTCATCATCATCACTATCAGCTTCTTCATTATCCGGATCGCTCCGGGAGGGCCCTTCTCGTACGAGAAGAAGCTGCCGAAGCAGATCCTGGAGAATATCCAGAAGAAGTACCACATGGACGAGCCCCTGATCATGCAGTTCGGCCGGTACATGCTCGACATCCTGCGCGGCGACCTGGGGCCTTCCTACAGGTATAAAGATCACGATGTGAACTATTACATCTGGAACAGCCTGCCGGACTCGATGGTCCTCGGGCTCATTTCCCTGTTCCTGGCCTTGTTTCTGGGCATCACGGCGGGCATCGTGTCCTCCACCCGGCAGAACAGCTGGCTGGATTATTCCTCGATGGCCGTGGCCATCGTGGGTATTTCGATTCCCCTGTTCGTGATCGGTCCCGTGTTCATGTATATCTTCTCCATCAAGCTGGGCTGGCTTCCCACCTCCGGTTGGATCATGGCGGACGGGAGCTGGAAGACGGCGCTTATGCCGGTGGCTACCCTGACCCTGCCGTATTTCGCCTACTTCGCCCGCCTTTCGCGCGCGAGTATCCTGGAGGTGCTCAGGAGCGACTACGTGCGGACCGCCCGGGCGAAAGGACTCTCACCATCCGTGATCATGTTCAAGCACATCCTCAAGGGGGCGCTCCTGCCCGTGGTGAGCTTCCTGGGCCCCGCCTTTGCCAACATCGTGACCGGTTCGATCGTCGTGGAGTCGATCTTCCGGGTCCCGGGCCTGGGAGTTTTCTTCGTCCAGTCGGCCGTGAACCGGGACTATACCCTGATCATGGGTACGGTGATCGTGTACTCGGTGATTCTGCTGCTCATGAACTTCCTCGTGGACATCGTGTACGGCTTCATGGACCCGAGGATCTCGTACCGGTAGGAGGAATCCGTTGGCTGTGACCGTAGTCGAAAAGACCGCCCGGAAGCCGCTGAATCAGTTCGGCGAGCCGATCAAGGGCGTGAGCCTGTGGCTGGATGCCTGGAGGCGGCTCAAGCGCAACCGCATGGCCCTGGCCGGCCTGGGCATCGTGATTTTCTATACGCTGGTTTCGCTGTTGGCGGCGGTCCTGCCGATCCACTCCTACAAGCACCAGGTATTGGACCATCAGTACCTGCCGCCTGCGCTCCACAAGAATGCCGGCGAGCTGCTGTACGAACGGCAGGAGAGGCTGTTCCGCGAGGCAGCCAAGGCGGAAGGGCTTTCCGGCATCACTGCCGAGATGGCGCAGGAGCTGGTCACCCTGCGCGAGCGGCTGGCCACCGAGACCATCGAGTTCGACGGCCAGCCGGTGCGGATCCACGAGAAGCGCTACCTGCTGGGAACCGACTCCCTGGGCCGCGACATGCTGTCCCGGCTCATCTACGGGGGGCAGGTGTCGATCTCCATCGGGATCGTCGGCACCTTCACCGCCGTGCTCATCGGCATCATCATCGGCGCCCTGGCCGGCTACCTGGGCGGGAGCTTCGATTACCTGGCCATGCGCTTCGTAGACATCCTGTACGGCCTGCCCTACATGCTGCTGGTGATCATCTTCATGGCCATCTTCGGCAGAAATCTGATCAACCTTTTCGTCTGCCTGGCCCTGGTGAGCTGGCTCACCGAGGCGCGCGTGGTGCGCGGCCAGATCATCTCGCTGAAG
>CAZMWZ010000004.1:31777-43721 GCA_964570045.1 uncultured Spirochaetaceae bacterium | reverse complement strand
ACCACCAGGTCCACCCGCTCGCCCTTCCGAAAGCCGATGTGCAGGTCCTTGATCTCGAGAAGAGGCCCGTTGGTACCCATTAGGAGGCGGCCCTCGGGTCCAGAGCGTCGCGCACGGCCTCGCCGGCGAACACCAGCAGGATCAGCAGCGAGGCCATGATCACGAAACCCGAGATGCCTAGCCAAGGGGCCTGCAGGTTGGCCTTGCCCTCGGACAACAGCTCGCCTAGGGATGGGGATCCGGGCGGCAGCCCGAAGCCTAGAAAATCCAGGGAGGTGAGCGTTGTGATGGAACCGCCCAGGATGAAGGGCATAAAGGTGACGGAGGCGATCGTGGCGTTGGGCAGGACGTGCCGGAACATGCTCCGGGCGTTGCTCATCCCCAGGGCACGCGCCGCCAGCACGTATTCGAAGTTGCGCGCCCTCAGGAACTCGGCGCGCACCACCCCGACCAGGCTCATCCAGCCGAACAGCAGGGTGATCAACAGGAGCCACCAGAAGTTGGGCTGCACTACGGAGGACAGGATGATCAGGATGAACAGGGTGGGTATCCCCGACCAGACCTCCATGAAGCGCTGCCCCGAGACTATGACGAGCTCCACTGTTGATATGTGCACTACTTCGTCGAACCCTTACACTACCGCGTCCTCCTTTCCACCGGGATTTTAACGGTGCTCAGGAATGTCGGCTGGGGCTGCTTGCTACCTCAGCGCTCGCTTTCGCCCCTCCAGGGTCGTCTCCTTCGCAGTGTCGATCCACCAGGTGTTCAGCCCCAGAGCGTAATTGGGCCTGATCTTTGGCGAGGCGAACTTGTCCCAGTAGGCTACCCTGTAGATGGATATGTGCCACTGAGGGATCACGTAGTGGCCCCAGAGCAGCACGCGGTCGAGGGAGCGGGTGCGGTGGACCAGACTATCGCGATCCGGAGCGGTGATGATCAGGTCGATCAGCTCGTCGACCACTGGGTCCTTGATGCCCACCAAATTCATGGAGCCTGGTGTATCGGCCGCGTGGGAGCCCCAGAAATCCCGCTGCTCATTGCCCGGCGAAAGTGACTGCTGCCACGATTTGGTCACTATATCAAAGTCGAAGTTATCCACCCGGTTCTGATACTGGGCCGTGTCGACGGTGTTGACCTTCGCCTCTATGCCGAGTCTCTCCAGGTTCTTCGTGAACGGCAGCGCGATCCTCTCGAAGTCCGACGAGTCAAGAAGGATCTCGAAACTCATCTTTTTGCCCGTACCGGTATGGGTCAGCTTACCGTCGACGACTTTCCAGCCCGCCTCGCTTAGGAGACTGAGCGCTGCCCGCAGATTCGCCCGGATCTCGCCGGAGCCGTCGGTCTTAGGCGGGGAGTACTCCTTGGTGAAGACTTCCTTAGGGATGCGCCCGCGGTACTTGCTGAGGATCTTCAGCTCCTCCTGGCTCGGCAGGCCGCTTGTGGCGAGTTCGGAGTTGGAAAAGAAGCTCGTGCTGCGCTTGTAGGCACTGTAGAAAAGGTTCTTGTTACTCCATTCGAAGTCGAAGGCGTATCCGATACCCTCACGCACCCTGCGGTCCTTGAAGATGTCCTTCCGGGTGTTGAAGACGAAGGCCTGCATGCCCTGGGGGTTTTCATGCGGTATCTCGCGCTTGATCATGACGCCCTGTTGAACAGCCGGGATATTGTAACCGGTAGCCCACTCTTTTGCCATGTTCTCACTGAAGAAATCTATGGCCCCGGCCTTGAAAGCCTCCCTTAGGATCGCGATATCCCTATAATAGTCGTAGCGGATAACGGCGAAGTTGTCCTGGCCGACATTGACCTTGAGGTTCCTGCCCCAGTAGTTGGGATCCAGCTCGTAGGTGATGGACTTTCCGGGATTCAGGCCCTTGATCCTGTAAGGACCGCTTCCGACGGGCGGATCCAGTGTCGTGGCCTCAAAATCGCGGTCCTGCCAGTAGTGCTTAGGGAGGACCTGAAGCTGCCCCGTGATCAGGGGCAGCTCGGGATTGGGGCCGCCGCTAAAGGTGAACTTCACCTTTCGGTCCCCGACCTTCTCTGCATTAGCCACGTCCTTGTAGTATTGCTGGTAGAAGGGGTGGCCCTTGGCTTTCAGAGTCTCGAAGGACCAGATGACATCCTCGACCGTGACAGGCCTGCCGTCGTGCCAGCGAGCCTGAGGTCTCAGCGTGAAGGCGACCCAGGATCGATCTTCGGGCCACTCGATCGTCTCGGCGAGCAGGCCGTATTCGGTGAAGGGTTCGTCGAGGGAGGAGGTCAGCAGGGTCTCGAACAGAGCCCCCACTCCCGCTGCGGTCTGACCCTTGAGGATGAAGGGGTTCAGGCTGTCGAAGCTTCCCATGGCACCGATGACGACGGTTCCGCCTTTGGGAGCGTCAGGATTGACATAATCGAATTGCTTGAAGTCTAGTCCATACTTGGGCTCACCCTTCATAGCGATAGCGTGCTCCTTGAAGACCTTCTGGGAGTAGGCCGGAGCGGATAGCCCTAAAGCGAAGACGATCACGCCTAAGATGAACAGAGTCTTTTTCATTGATTTACCCTTTCGTGCTAGCCCGCTCGCGCGGCACAGCCTTTCTCTTGACCCCATTTCTCTTTCCTACGTCTGGACTGCGGTTTCCGAGAGGCTCTCCAGCTCGAAAGCTGCCGCCATGAGAGCTTTCGTGTACTCATGACGCGGCCGCTCGAAAATGTCGTCCGGAGTCCCCTCTTCTATCACCTTCCCATTCTGCATCACGAGGATATAGTTAGACAGCGACCGGATTACCTTCAAGTCGTGACTGATGAAGATGTACGCTAAGCTGTGCTCCCTCTGCAGTGCCCGCAGCAGCTCCAGGATCTGCGCTTGCACGGTCATGTCGAGTGCTGAAGTGGGCTCATCCAGAACTATCAGCCTGGGCTTGAGCACGATTGCCCGGGCGAGGGCAATCCGCTGTCTCTGGCCGCCGGAGAACTCGTGAGGATAACGGTTGCGGCTCTCCGGATCCAGGCCGACGTCTCTCATCGCCTTGATGATGCGGGCTTCTCTCTCCTCGGAACTTGCCCCTATCCTGTGGACTTCGAGACCCTCCTCGATGATCTCTTCAACGGACAGGCGCGGGCTCAGGCTTCCGAAGGGATCCTGAAAGATGATCTGGATTTCCTGGCGCAGGGGGCGAAGCTCCCGGTGGCGCAGCCCCTGGATCATCCGGTCTTCGAAGTAGATGGCGCCTTTTGAAGAGGCGAGCCTCAGGAGGGCGAGGGCCAGAGTCGTCTTTCCCGAGCCCGACTCGCCTACGATTCCTACTGTCTGGCCTTCATTGACCTTCAGGCTGACTCCGTCCACAGCCTTTATATGCCCTGCCATACGCCGTAGCACTCCCACCTTGATGGGGAACCAGACCCTCAGATCTTCGGCCCGCATTAGAACCCTTGAGCCTGCATTCGGCCCCGCGGCCGCACGAGGCTCGGAATTGACCAACTTGCGTGTGTAAGGATGGGAGGGTGCGTGAAAGACTTGAGAGGTGGGGCCTGATTCGACGATCTCCCCGTCCTTCATGACACAGACTCGATCGCACATCTTACGGACCACGGCGAGATCATGAGTAATGAATAGCAGGGCCATGCCGAATCGCTTTTGTAGGTCCTTGAGCAGAGTGAGGATCTGGGCCTGGATGGTCACATCAAGGGAGGTCGTCGGCTCATCTGCGATGAGAATGTCGGGCTCGTTTGCCAGCGCCATGGCCATCATCACCCGCTGGCGCTGGCCGCCGGAGAGCTCGTGCGGGAATGCCTTCAGGCGCTTCTCCGCTTCGGTGAGCCCAACCAGATGAAGGAGCTCAAGGCTGCGCTCGCGGGCCTGCTCGGAACTCTTCCCTCGGTGCAGGATCAGGACTTCGCTAACCTGTTTCTCGATGGTGTGCAGAGGATTGAGGGAACTCATGGGCTCCTGGAAGATCATAGAGATGCGGTCTCCGCGCACCTTATGGAGCACCGACTGCGGCGCGCCGAGAAGCTCCTGCCCATCGAACCGGATATTCCCGCTGGGGTGGCAAGCCTGTGGGTACGGCAACAGCTGGAGCACGCTCAGCGCGGTAACCGACTTCCCCGCCCCGGATTCGCCGACGAGAGCCAGGCTCTCGCCTCTGTCCACGGTGAAAGAGACACCCTTCACAGCATGAACGAGGTCGCCGTTGACGGTAAAGTCGACGGCGAGGTTCCTCACGTCTAGAAGAGGCATCATCTGGCTGCCTGCCCTCGTGCTGCGAACGTTTTTCGGGGATCGAAGGCGTCCCTCAATGCCTCGCCGATGAAGATAAGGAGGCTCAGCATGGTGGCAAGGGTGACGAAGCTCGTCAGCCCGAGCCAGGGTGCCTGTAGGTTGTTGCGTCCCTGGGTTACCATTTCTCCGAGGGAGGGTGAGCCAGGAGGAAGACCGAAGCCGAGGAAGTCCAGGGCCGTCAGCGCGGTCACCGCTCCGCTCAGGTTGAAGGGCAGAAAGGTGATGGTAGCTACGGTCGCGTTCGGAAGCAGGTGCCGGAAGATGATCCTCTTGCTGGAAACACCCAGGGCCTTAGCGGCTCTGACGTAGTCGAAATTTCTGGCCCGGAGGAACTCAGCCCTCACAACACCGACATAGCCCATCCAGCTGAACAGTAGCAGGAGGCCCAGAAGCAACCAGAAGTTGGGCTGCACGACGCTGGCCAGGATAATCAGCAGGTACAGGGTCGGCATGGCCGACCAGATCTCCATAAAGCGCTGGAAACCCAGATCGATCCAGGCTCCGAAGTATCCCTGGATCGCCCCAGCGCTCACCCCGATGATCATGGAAAAAAAGGTGAGAACCAGGCCAAAAAGTACGGAGATCCGGAATCCGTAAATGAGCCGGGCCAGGACATCCCGCGACTGGTCGTCGGTTCCTATCAAGTTCTTCCAGGAGGGCGGTGCCGGCGCTGGCCGGCCGTGAACCACTGTATCGTAGGAGTATGGGATGGGCGGCCAGATCATCCATCCCTTCTTTGAGATCAATTTCATCACGAAAGGATCACGGTAGTCTGCTTCCGAAGGAAATTCCCCGCCGAAGCGCGTCTCCGGATAGGAGAATAAAATGGGAAAGAGGGGGGTGCCGCCGAAATAGATGAGCAAGGGCTTGTCGTTGGCGATGAACTCGGCAAAGAGGCTGGCGATGACCAGGATGGCGAAGATCCACAAAGAGATGTACCCGCGGCGGTTCGCCCTGAAGTTGGCCCATCTCCTGCGGTTGAGCTGCCTCATGGGCTATACTTCCCTTGATTCGAAATCAATGCGGGGATCGATGGCAACGTACATCAGATCGCCGACGATACCCATAATCAGACCCAGAAGGGAGAAGAAGAAAAGAGAGCCGAACATGACGGGATAGTCCCGCTTGAGAGCAGCCTCGAATCCAAGCAAGCCCAACCCGTCAAGGGAGAAGATCACCTCGATTAGCAGCGAACCGGTGAAGAGGATGCTTATGAAAGCGCTCGGCAGGCCTGCGATCACCAGAAGCATGGCATTACGGAACACGTGCCTAAATAGCACCTGCCTCTCCGTCAGACCCTTCGCTCTTGCGGTGGTCACGTACTGCATCTTGATCTGGTCGATGAAGAAGTTTTTTGTGAGCATAGCCAGCCCGGCGAACCCGCCAATGACCATGGCCAGAATGGGCAGCGTCATGTGCCAGAAGTAGTCGGCGATCTTCCCCAGGAGGCTCAGCTCCTTCCAGTTCTCCGAGACGAGCCCCCTCAATGGAAACAGGCTCAGGTACCTCCCGCCGGCAAGGAAGATTATCAGCAGGATCGCAAAGAGATAACCTGGGATAGCGTAAGCAAAGGTGATGACACCGCTCGTTGCGATATCAAATCGGGTGCCGTCCCGCACGGCCTTCGCGATTCCCAGAGGAATCGAGATGAAGTACACGAGTAGCGTCGTCCAAAGACCTAGAGAGATCGAAACGGGTATCTTGTCGAGTACCAGATCGATCACTCTGCGGTTCTGGTAGAAGCTCTCGCCGAAGTCGAAGGTGATGTACTTCCTCATCATGTCGAAGAATCGGATATGGAGGGGTTTGTCCATCCCGTACATTTTCTCGATTTTCTTGATGAAGGCCGGATCGAGTCCTCGGGCGCCCCTGTACTTGCTAGTAATGCTGGAATCAGGCTGCAGAGACAGGCTCTGAGCTGAGGCGGAGGGCGCCGTTTCGCCAGCCCCGCCGGTGAAGCGGGCTGTGGGGGAGACGGCGGTTCCGGATAGCTGTGCGATCAGCTGCTCAACCGGTCCTCCTGGCACGATCTGGATAACAATGAAGTTCAGCAGCATGATACCGAACAGGGTGGGGATGACTAAAAGCAGCCTACGTATGAAATAAGCGTACATCTTTCTACTTTTCGAGCCGCAGCACTAATAATATTACTAAAAGAATCGCTTATTTCCAATGGTATCGAAGCTTGTAAGCGGTGGCACCGCTAACCTCCCATTTCCCTAGCATTAATCTGCGCCAAGAGCCAGGCCACCCTCTCTATTACGGTCCGATATTTGAGCCGCTCAGTTACTGTAATTCTCCATGAGCGGCCTGCAGTCGATGTCGCCCATCTCCCCGCTGAAGGATTCGATCGACTCCTTCGCGAGCACCCGGTACCTGCGTAAGGAGCGGGTTAGGTTCTCCGTGACGGCCCACATCAAGGATGGAGTGAACGCTTCCGACGAGCGCTCCAACGGCATGTTCCCTCTGATCACCAATTGCAGGGACCTGCCTCTCAAGGCGATTCTGGAGACGTACAAGTTCCAGCCGAAGCTGGAGAAACGTCACGAGCAGCTGAAGTCGGTTCAGAACCTCACAGCCGTGTGGCTGAAAAGCGTCAACCGGATCGAAGCGCTGCTGGTCCACACGCTGCTGAAGCGTGAGGTCCGGCAAGGCATGACGCGGGAGGGGCCGGAGTGCCTGCCACTGTATCCCGGAGAGCGAGAGTGCAGAGTGCCCAGCACGGAGAGCGTACTCGAAGTCTTTGCCCCTCATCAGAGGCACCGACTATTCAAAGCCGGTCGTCAAATTCAGGTCTTCGAGCCAGATCCCGATGACCTCCATAGGCAGATTCTCGACCTCATGCGGCTGCCGCACGCCATGCTTCGTAGCGCATCTCGATTGTGTGGCGCGATATCGTGTCCGCAAAGTGCGGGAAGTAGGGGGGGAAGTTGTCGTACGTGTGATGGCGTGCGAAGTGATCACCTTCGGGGCGGCGCCGGCCCGGATGGCGTCCGGCGTCAACCGCGGGGCTACTTGACTAGCCCGATGACCACCTCGTTGTCTTCGCGCAACAGGCGCAGCATCACGTCCTTGCTGGCCGCGTTCAGCTCCTGGTAGAAGTCGTACACGGTCCGCACCTCGGTGTCGTTCACCTTGAGGACCACGTCCCCCTGTTTCAGCCCGGCTACAGCCGCCGGGGAGTTCTCCCACACCGCGGTCACGATCGGGCCCCTGACTCCGTCGGCGAGCTTGAGCTGCTTGCGCAGCTCGTCGGTGATAACCCCCACGAACAGGCCCGGCCACAGGTTCTTGTTCTGGGCGGCCAGCTCCTTCTCCTCCTCGCGGATGGCCAGGCGAATGCTCAGGGTGAGCGGGGTCCCTCCCCGGACCATCTTGATCTCGTAGTCCTTCCCCGCCGGCAGGTTGCCCACGACCTGGGTCAGCTGGTCGGAATTGCGCAATGACTGGCCGCCGATCGAGGTAATGTAGTCGCCGGGCTGCACGCCGGCTTTCTGAGCCGGCGAGCCTCGATACACGTTCAGGACGAAGGCCCCGCCCTTGTCGCCGATCTTGAACTGCTCGCGCACCCCCGGGAACAGGCGGCCGTCCAGGTCGTTGATGGAGACGCCCAGCCAGCCGTACTCGACCTTGCCCTTGGACAGGATGTCGCTCACAGTCTTGCGGGCGTTGTTGATCGGGACGGCGAAGCCCAGCCCGCTGTTGGAGCCGGTCTGCGAGGCGATCCAGGTGTTGATGCCGATCACCTCGCCGCGCAGGTTCACCAGGGCGCCGCCGGAGTTGCCGGGGTTGATGGCCGCGTCGGTCTGGATGTAGTCGGTCAGGTTGGCCACGCTGGCCCCCGCCTCGGTCCGGCGCCCCAGGGCGCTGATGATGCCCATGGTCACCGTGGACTCGAAGCCGAAGGGGTTGCCCACGGCCAGCACCAGGTCGCCCACCTGCAGGGCGTCGGAATCCCCCAGGCTGGCCAGCGGCACCTGCTCTCGGGTCTCGAACACCACCACGGCCAGGTCGCGCCGCGGGTCGGCGGCCACCAGCTTGCCGGAAAACTCCCGCTCGTCGTGCAGCCGGACGCTGATCTTGTCCGCGCTGCCCACCACGTGGTTGTTGGTGAGCACGTAGATTTTGTTTACCTCCCGCTGCACCAGCACGCCGGAGCCCAGGCCCGGCTGGCGGAACTCCCGCTCCTGCGGCTGCTGGTTCTCCGGGTTGCCGAAGAAGAAGTCCCAGGGGGACTGGAAGCGCGGGGAGCGCTGGGTGACGAGCTCCTCGGTGTTGATCTCCACGACCACCGGCAGCACCGCCCCGGCCACGTCGCGGAAGGAGTACTGGATCTGCTCCAGGCTCTCCGGGACCTGTACGGCCTGGCTCTGCCGGACCGGCACGCTCACCGCCGGTTCGCGCTGCCCGGTGCTGAACGCCGGGCCGCAGGCCGCCAGGAACAGCGCACTTATTATCAAGGCCGCCGCGGCGACCAGTCGGTTGCGGGTCATACGTCCTCCTGACGGGTTAAAGATAGCGAAACGGAAGGTCCAACGGCAACCCGGGGGCGGGGCTAGAGCACCGAGCCGGAGGGCACGACGGCGTTCTTGGGGATCACGATGACCCCGTCGCGGATGTAGTAGTGCCCGAAGTCCCCCTCGGGGCGGCCCAGGTTGTCCACCCCGACGCGGCAGACCTCCCCGATGCGCGCGTTCTTGTCGATGATGGCCTTGCGGATCAGGGTGCCCCGGCCGATCCCGATGTCCGGGATGCCCAGACTGCGGTTGCGCGCCTTCTCCTCCGCCGTCTCGTAGTAGTCGGCTCCCATGCAGACCACCCCGTCCAGCGTGACGCCGCTTTCGATGATCGTGCGGATGCCCACGATGGAGTTCATGATGTTGGCGTTGGTGATGATGCAGCCGTCGGCGGTGAGGCTCTGGTTGATCACGCAGGCGTTGATCTTGGAAGCCGGCAGGTCGCGGCGGCGGGTGTAGATCGGGTGGTCCTCGTTGTAGAAGTCGAACTCCGGGGTGATGGTGGTCAGGCTGATGTTGGTCTCGTAGAAGCTGCGGATGGTCCCGATGTCTTCCCAGTAGCCGGTGAAGACGTAGGCCTGCAGCTTGAGGCGGCCCACGCTCTGAGGGATGATCTCCTTGCCGAAATCGGTCAGCTCGTTGTCCAGCGCCTTCTCCAACACCCCGGCGTTGAAGATGTAGATGCCCATGGAGGCCAGGTACTCGCGGCCCGGCTTCAGGCCTTTCAGGTTGGCGGCCAGGTTGGTCGGGATTTTCAGGTGGGAAATGTCCTGCCCCGCCGGGGGCTTCTCCACGAACTTCACGATCCGCCCCTGGCCGTCCACCTCCAGGATGCCCAGGTGCGGGGCCCGGTCCTTGGCCACGGGGGTAACCGCCACGCTCGCCTCGGCCTGGCTTTCCACGTGGTTGCGGAAGAACTCGCGCAGGTCCATGCGGTAAAGCTGGTCGCCGGACAGGATGATGTAGTAGTCCGGGTCCTGGGTGTGGAAGTGCAGGAAGTTCTTCCGCACGGCGTCCGCCGTGCCCATGTACCAGCTGGAGTGCTCGTAGGTCTGCTCGGCGGCCAGGATCTCGACGAACCCCTGGGTGAAGGAGTCGAAGATGTAGGTGTTGGCGATGTGGTTGCGCAGGCTGGTGGAGGCGTACTGGGTGAGCACGTAGATCTGCTTGTAGCCGGAGTGGATGCAGCTGGAGATGGGGATGTCCACCAGGCGGTACTTGCCCCCGAAGGGCACGGCCGGTTTGGCCCGCTCCTTGGTCAGGGGGTATAGGCGCTCCCCCCGCCCTCCGCCGAGAATGATGCACAGGATCCTGGGCATGGTCTATCCGATTATTGTAGCACCCGCAATGAAGGCTCGTCAAGGAAAAGGGGTTTCCGCGCACGCCCGCCCGGTGCTATGATGAGCAATGCTCGAGCAGGCGATCCGGGAGCTGCGCCGGGACCGCGCCTTCATGGCCTGCGTGGCCCACTGGGAGGTGCTGCCCGCCCGCCCCGCGCGCACCGTGGAGTTCCCCCCCGGAATCGACGGGCGCATCCTGGCGGCGCTGCGCGAAAAAGGGGTCGACCGCCTGTACACCCACCAGGCCGCCGCCTTCGCCGGCGTGCGTGCCGGGCGCAGCGTGGTGGTGGTCACCCCCACCGCCTCGGGCAAAACCCTGGCCTACAACCTGCCCATCCTCCAGACCATGCTGGAGGACCCCGCGGCCAAAGCCATGTACCTGTTTCCCACCAAGGCGCTTTCCCAGGACCAGCAGTCGGAGTTGAACGAGGTGCTGTTGGGCGGAGAGCTGCCGGTGAAGATCTTCACCTACGACGGGGACACCCCGCAGTCCATCCGCATTTCGGTGCGCGAGGAGGGGCGGGTGGTGATCACCAACCCCGACATGCTGCACACCGGGATCCTGCCCAACCACCCCAAGTGGATCAAGTTCTTTCAATCCCTGCGCTTCGTGGTGGTGGACGAGATCCACACCTACCGGGGGGTGTTCGGCTCGCACATGACCAACCTGGTGCGGCGCCTGAAGCGGGTAGCCGCCTTCTACGGGGCCAAGCCCCAGTTCATCTGTTGCTCAGCCACCATCGGCAACCCGCGCGAGCTCACCGAGCGGATCCTGGAAGAGCCGGTGGAGCTCATCGATGACAACGGCGCGCCGGCCGGCGAGCGGCACTTCGTGCTGTACAACCCGCCGCTGGTGGACCCGGTGCAGGGCATCCGCCGCGGGGTGGTCAAGGAGTCCCAGCGCCTGGCCACGCAGCTGCTCAAGCTGGGGGTGAAGACCATCGTTTTCGCCCGCTCGCGCGTGCGCACGGAGCTGATCGCCAGCTACATCCGCCAGTCGCTGGCCAACCCCTTCACCGAGGACGGCCGCATCCAGGTGGCCTCCTACCGCGGCGGCTACCTGCCCAATGAGCGCCGGGCGATCGAGCGGGGCCTGCGGGAGGGGGACATCCGCGGGGTGGTGTCCACCAACGCCCTGGAGCTGGGCATCGACATCGGCGGCCTGGACGCCTCGATCCTGGCCGGCTTCCCGGGCACCATCGCCTCCACCTGGCAGCAGGCCGGGAGAGCCGGCCGGCGGGCGGCGGTGTCCCTGTCGGTGCTCGTGGCCTCCGCCTCGCCGATCGACCAGTACATCCTGCGCCACCCGGAGTACTTCTTCGCCACCTCGCCGGAGTCCGGCTGGGTGGACCCGGACAACCTCTTCATCCTCAGCGACCAGCTCAAGTGCGCCGCCTTCGAGCTGCCCTTCAGCGAGGGGGAGCCCACCGCCGAACGCTACCGCGGGCTGCTGGACTACCTGGAGGAGAACGGCGTGCTGCGCCACACCGGCGGCCGCTGGTACTGGGCGGACCGCTCCTACCCGGCCGAGAAGGTTTCCTTGCGCTCCTCGGCACCCGGCAACATCGTGATCGTGGACGTGACCCGGGGGCGCGACGCGGTCATCGGGGAAATGGACAAGCCTTCGGCCAAGCTGCTGCTCTTCAACGAGGCCATCTACCTGCACGCCGGGGACCAGTACGTGGTGAAGAAGCTGGACCTGGAAAACCAGCGCTGCTACGTGGAGGAGACTACGGCCAACTACTACACGGACTCCATCGTAAAAACCGACATCCAGATGCTGGCCGAGGACCGCCGGGAGAAGCTCGACTTCGCGCCGCAAA
>CAZMWZ010000004.1:3409-31677 GCA_964570045.1 uncultured Spirochaetaceae bacterium | reverse complement strand
TAGCGGGCTGCGCGCCGCAAATAGCGGGCTGCGCGCCGCAAATAGCGGGCTGCGCGCCGCAAATAGCGGGCTGCGCCCTGGAGCTGGCGCTGGGCGACGTGCTGGTGCGTACCCAGACCACCAAGTACAAGAAGCTCAAGTTCCAGACCCACGAAAACGTGGGCTACGGGGAGATCGACTTGCCGGCCGAGGAAATGCACACCCGCGCCGTGGTACTGCTGCTGGCAGACGGCTGCGGCGCGGGCTTCGCCTTCGCCGCTCTGAGCGAGGCCGAGCGGCCGCTGGTCATGCAGCGCCTCGGGACCCTGGTGCGCAACGTGGCGCCCGTGTTCCTGCTGTGCGACCCGCGCGACCTGGGCGTGGCCGAGCGGCTGAAAGACCCGACCTTCGGCTGCCCGGTCCTGTACGTCTACGACGCCTACCCGGGGGGCACCGGCCTGGCGGAGGGCTTCGTGCAGAACGCCCCGGCCATCCTGCGCGGGGCCCTGGACCTCGTGGCCGGCTGTACGTGCGCCCGGGGCTGCCCGTCCTGCATCGGACCCATGGAGGCGGAAACGCCAACGGCCGAGGGGAGCGTGGATCCCAAGCGCACGGTCCTGGCCTTCCTGCGCTCCTGGCTCGGGGAGGGGCGGTGAACAACCTTCCCGGCACGCCTGCCCAGGACGGAAACGGCCGCGGCCTGCACGGCGAGCCGGCTTCGCGCGGCGAGCCGGCTTCGCCCGCCTACCGCATCGTCGAGCTGTCGCGGCAGTTCCGGAAGAAGTACGGCTTCGAGGCGCCGTTCACCACCGATTTCCGCACGGCCCGGGAGCTCGCCCACCGCATCTCTTCCTCCCCCGGCGCGGGCCCTGGCGTCAAGCCGGCTTCGCGCCGCGAGCGGGCTTCGCCGCGCGCCTCCGAGCTCAACGCCCTGGCGCTCATCGAGGAGATCCTGCGTTACGTCGTACACCTGTACCTCCGGCAGGCCTCCCCCGGACTGTTTCGGGACCTGTTGGCTACGCCCCGCGTGCGCGTCGCTCCCCTGGCGGCCCTGCTCGCGGCCTACGGGCGCGAGTTCCCGGCGCTGGAGGTGTACCTCCGGCAGGCCGACCCGCGCGTCTGGCTGGAGGGCGCGACCGGGGGTTTCGCCAACCGCCATCTGGCCGCCCAGGGGTTGTTCCTGCTGCAGATCGCGGAGCGCAACCCGGCCTACCTGCCGTACCGGGAGCTGTTGGACCCCCGCGCCCTGGCGAAGCACAAGAGCTACCCCGCGCTGTACGACGCCCTGCACCGCTTCTTCGCCTCCCGGCCGCGCTTCGGCCCGGACGACCAGAACCTGGTGGACATGCTGCGCAGCCCCGCGGTGGCCTCGCCGGACTCCCTGTTCGGGCAGTTGGAGTACATCCGCTATCGCTGGGGCGCGCTGCTGGGCGACTATCTGGAGAAGTTATTGCGGGCCCTGGACTTCCTGAGGGAGGAGCAGAAGCTGCGGCTGCCACTGGCCGGGATCGCCCGGGCGCCGGAGTGGAGCGAGGCGGACTTCGAGGGGGAGCGCTACAGCGCGGACCGCGACTGGATGCCGCGCCTGGTGCTCATGGCCAAGAGCACCCTGGTCTGGCTGGACCAGTTGAGCCGCCGCTACGGCCGGCCGATCCGCACCCTGGACCAGGTGCCCGACGAGGAGCTGGACACCCTGGCCCGCTGGGGCTTCACGGGGCTGTGGCTGATCGGCATCTGGGAGCGCTCCCCCGCCTCGCGGACGATCAAGCGCCTGTGCGGCAACCCCGAGGCGGAGTCCTCGGCCTACTCCCTGTCGGGCTACGCGGTGGCCGAAAGGCTGGGGGGGGAGGCCGCCCTAGCCTCCTTGAGCGAGCGCTGCCGGGCTCGGGGCATCCGCCTGGCCAGCGACATGGTGCCCAACCACACGGGGCTGGATGCCGACTGGGTGCGCGAGCACCCGGACTGGTACATCCAGGTCGACGCCCCGCCCTTCCCCGGCTACACCTTCAACGGCGCGAACCTGTGCGGCCAGCCGGGGATCGGCATTTTCCTGGAGGACCACTACTACGACCGCACTGACGCCGCCGTGGTGTTCCGGCGCAGCGACGCCGCGAGGACGCGTTACTTGTACCACGGCAACGACGGCACACACCTGCCCTGGAACGACACCGCCCAGCTGGACTACCTGAACCCCGAGGTGCGCGAGGCGGTGATCCGCGAGATCCTGGGGGTGGCGCGGCGCTTCAAGGTCATCCGCTTCGATGCGGCCATGACCCTCACCCGGCGCCACTTCCAGCGCCTGTGGTTCCCCGAGCCCGGCGCCGGGGGGGACATCCCCTCCCGGGCGGAGCACGGCCTCACCCGCGCCCAGTTCCAGCGGCACATGCCCCAAGAGTTCTGGCGCGAGGTGGTGGAGCGGGTGGCCCTCGAGGCGCCGGACACCCTGCTGCTGGCCGAGGCCTTCTGGCTCATGGAAGGCTACTTCGTGCGCACCCTGGGCATGCACCGCGTGTACAACAGCGCCTTCATGAACATGCTCAAGACCGAGGACAACAGCGGCTTCCGCACCCTGATCAAGAACACCCTGGAGTTCGATCCGCAGATCCTCAAGCGCTACGTGAACTTCCTGAACAACCCGGACGAGGAGACGGCCATCGCCCAGTTCGGCACCGGGGACAAATACTTCGGCGTCTGCCTGCTCATGGCCACCCTCCCGGGGCTGCCCATGTTCGGGCACGGCCAGGTGGAGGGGCTGCGCGAAAAGTACGGCATGGAGTACAGCCGGGCCTACGTGGAGGAGAGCCCCGACGGGGAGCTGATCGGCCGGCACGAGCGGGAGATCTTTCCCCTGCTGCGGCGCAGGTACCTGTTCGCCGAGGTGGAGCATTTCCGGCTGTTCGACCTGTTCACCCACCAGGGTTCCGTGAACGAGGACGTTTTCGCCTTCTCCAACCGCGCCGGGGGGGAGCGGGCCCTGGTGCTGTACAACAACCGCTACGCCGAGGCGCGCGGGTGGCTGCGCCGCTCGGCCGCCTTCCGGGCGAGCGTGAAACCCGGCGAAGCCGGCGAGCGGGTCCTTTCCCAGGAGAGCCTCGGGGAGGCGCTGGGCCTGCCTGAGGAAGACGGGGTCTACTGCCGCTTCCGTGAGATGGCCAGCGGCCTGGAGTACCTGCGCCCCGCGCGCGACCTGCACGAGCAGGGGCTGTACGTGGAGCTTTCGGCCTACCGGTGCCAGGTGTTCCTGGACTTCCGGGAGGCGCGCGACGCGCAGGGCGCGCCCTATGGCGAGCTGCACGCCGCCCTCGCCGGGCGGGGCGTGCCCAGCCTCGACGATGCGCTCGCCGACCTGGTACTGCGCCCGGTCCAGCAGGGCTTCCGGGCGGCCTACGAGCCCGCGGTGATCCGGGCCCTGGCGCAGGAGTGGGCGAAGCCCGGCGAAGCCGGCGCGAAGCCCGGCGAAGCCGGCGCGAAGGCCGGCGAAGCCGGCGCGGCGCCCGCACAGGCGCCGGGACAGGAAGCAGGGCAGGAAGCGGGAAGGGCGCAGGCCCTGGCGGAGGCCTTCTTCAGGCCGCTGTCGCGCCTGCCGGGGCTGGCCATGGACGCCGGGGAGCGGGCGGCCGCGGCCGCTGGCCTGCTGGCCCGCATGCGGGGCCTGGAGACGCGCGCCAACAGGCGGCTTACGCGCGCCAACAGGCGGCTTACGCCCCGGGAGTGGGGCCTGCTGTGGGCCTGGGTGCTGCTGACCGGCACCCCCGGGCAGGGGCAGCGCCTGCTGGAGGAGCTGCGCCTGGAGTGGGTGATCCGCCCGGCCTGGGAAGTGCTGGGCCTAGCTCCCGAGGAGGCCGCCGCAGAGATGGCCTTGCTGCGCCTGCTCCTCACCCTGCGCCCGTGGCTGGAGCACCCGGAAGATGCGACGGAGCTGCGGCGGCTGCTGGCCTCCGCGGAGGGGAGGGCCGCGCTGCGCCTCCCGGCCGATGCTCCCTCCGCGCGCCTCGCCCCGGCCGTCTGGGACGACCTGGTCGCCTGGATCGCGCGCCTGGCGGCGCTGCTGGACTCGGAGTTGCGGGGCGCGCAGGAGCGCGCAGAGGCCCGGGCCGCGGTCTGGGTCGCGGCTGCGAAGGGGTGCGCCTATCGCTACCCCGAGCTCCTGGAGCGCCTCGGTGCCTGACCCCCTGGCCGCCCGCCTGCGCCTGCTGCGGGGCGCCCTGCAGCGGCGGGCGGGGGAAGACCAGGAGGAGGGCAGAGAGCCTGAGCCGGCAGCCGCCGGCACTGCCGTTGAAACCGGCCTGCGTGGCTGGGAGCGGGTCGGCGAGCTTACCTACCGCCGGGTCTCGAGCTTCGAGAACCCTCTGGCCGGAGAGGAGATCTCGGAGCACCTGCTGCCCCGAGGCCTTTCCGCGGGGGACCTCCTGTTCTTCGACACCGAGACCACGGGGCTTTCCGGGGGCGCCGGCACGTTGGTGTTCCTGATCGCTCTGGGGCGCCTCGCCGGCGAGCGGCTGGAGGTGGAGCAGCTCTTCCTGGCGGATTACCCCGGCGAGCCGGAGTTCCTGCAGCGCCTCGCCCCCGCGCTTGAGTCCGCCGGGCAGTTGGTCTCGTACAACGGCCGGACCTTCGACGCGCCCATCCTGGCCGGCCGCTTCACCATGAACCGCCTGTCCCTGGAGCCGCGCGGGCACAGCGACCTGCTGTACTGGGCCCGGCGCCTGTGGAAGCGCGCGCTGGGGGACTGCTCCCTGGGCAGCATCGAGCGGGAGGTGCTCGGGGTCGAGCGCGGCCAGGACGTGGCCGGCTTCGAGGTGCCCGGCATCTACCTGGAATACCTGCGCAGGGGCTGGTCGCCCCGGCTCCCCCTGGTCTGGGAGCACAACCTCCAGGACGTGCGCAGCCTGGCCAGCCTGTACGCCCGCCTCAACCGGGTGCTCGGCCGGGGGGAGGCCCTCGAACGCACGGACCTGGCCTCGCTGGGAAGCTGGCTGCTGGCCGCCGGCGGGGCCGAGCGCGGCCGGGAGCTGCTCCGGCAGTCCTTCGCAGGCGGCGACGAGCGGGCCGGCCGGGCCCTGGGCCTGCACCTGAAGCGCGCGGGCCGGTGGGAGGAGGCGGCGGAGGTCTGGCGGGCACTGGCCGCGCGCCGGCCGAGTCTGTTCGCCGCGGTGGAGCTGGCCAAGCACGCCGAGCACCGGCTGCGCGACCCCCACCAGGCGCTCGCCTGGGTGCAGAGCGCCCAGGCCTGGGGGCTGCCGCTGGCGGCGCGGACCCGGCGCGAGCTGGACTCCCGCCGCGCGCGCCTGGAGCGCAAGGCTCAAGCGCGGAAGTAGCTGATCCGGAAGTCCTCCAACTCGCGGAAGCCCAGCCGGCGGTACAGCGCCACGGCGGGCCCGTTGTGCTTCTTCACGAACAGGCTGACAGTCGCCTTCTCCCGGAAGATCCTCTCCAACAGGGCGCCCATGACCCTGCGGGCGATCCCCCGGCCGCGCTCCCCCTCCAGCGTGAACACCCCGCCGAGCTGGTCCACGCCGAAGCCGCGCGCGTTGGTGCCGGCCTTGGAAACGGGCCGGCCGTCCCGCTCGGCCAGGATCACGACCTGACGCCGCAGCGTCTTCCTCAGATTCGCCAGGCAGGCCTGCGCGTCGAAGTGGCCCGGCTCGATGAGCACCTCCTCCAGCTCGTAGTCCCGCTGCAGGGGGTACAGGCCCCGGGCGTCCTGCGGTCCGGCCTCGCGCAGCCGCAGGCCGGGAAGCGCGGGCTGCTCCCCCGCAGGCCGGTAATCCCGCCGCTCCAGCACCATCAGGTGGTAGTCGATGGCCAGGCGCGCCGGGAGGTCGAGGCCCTTTTCGGCCCAGCGCACCTCCCGGAGCGGACCCATGACCGAGTGCAGGCTGCGGGAAAGGCCCCGCCAGTGCGGGAAGCGCGGCGACTCGGCTTCCCCCCCCGGCCCGTCCGGCGGGGAGAGCAGAGGCAGCAGCAGCCCCCCGGAGGTCAGCAGCAGCGCCGCGGACGCCTGCGGCCCGGCCTGGTGCAGCAGGACCGTGGCCTCCAGGCGCGGCGGCAGCCCCGCCTGCGCGCCGGTCCTCGAGGGGCGCAGGCGGGAGCTGAAGTGAACGCAGCGCCACTCCCGCTGCCTGGCCAACGCCACCAGCTGGGGCAGGTCCGCGCGCTCGGCCTTCTTCCAGCTCACGGGTCCAGGCCCACGGGCATCCGTCCCTCGGCGCGGAAATCCCCGGCCAGCACGGCGAAGCCGCCGGCGAAGGACACCGGCCCGGTGCCGTAGACGGCGATGGCGGTGCGGACCCAGGGCACTTCGCGCAGGTACACGGGGGAGAGGGTGGAGATGACGATGAGGCGCGGCGCCAGGGGGCTCAACTCCTGCAGCACCTCCAGGCTGTTGTAGTTGGCCAGGCAGAAGATGATCGTGTCGTAGGAGGCGGCGAGGCGGCGCGCGCGAGCCTTGTCCTCCGCGCGGGAGGAATAGAAGGGAAGGTAGGAGAAGGACAGCGTGTCGGCGCGGGGGAAGCGCCGCAGTCCCTGGGCGAGGAACTCGTCGAACTGCCCCGCCAGCAGCACGCGCTCCCGCGGCCCGGGGAGGTAGGGCAGGCGCTCGCCCTTCACCAGGGTCGCGCTGCGCAGCGCCGACTCCGCGAAGAACTCCCGCGCCCCCGGGGCGGGCACCGCCTGGCGGAGGGGGACAGGCGGGTGCACCGGAAAACCCTCGACCCGGAACACCCTGGTTTTCAGCTCCAGCACCCGCAGCGCCGACTCCCGGAGGCGGGCTCGGAAGGCCGGGTCGGCGCGGAGGCGGGAAAGCAGGAAAGCCCAGGTCTTCTCCTGCAGCTCCGGGGTGTGCGACACCAGCACGACGTCGCTCCCCGCCTGCAGCGCCTCCAGGCAGGCCTGGGGGGTGTCCACGCCGGGGCCGAGGACCCCGGTCATCTCCATGTCGTCGGTGATCACCAGGCCCCGGAACCCCAGGCGCCCGCGCAGCAGCCCGGTGAGCAGGTAGGGGGAGCGGGAGGAGGGGGTGAGGTCGCCGAGGATGCGGGGGTAAGCCAGGTGGCCGGTCATGATGGCGGGCAGCCCCTCGCGGATCAGGACGCGGTAGGGCAGCAGCTCCCGCTCCCAAAGCTCCTCGATTCCGATCTGCACCACGGGCAGGGCCCCGTGCGAGTCCCGGTCCGCGTGCCCGTGCCCAGGGTAGTGCTTGGCCGTCGAGATCACCCCGCTGGCCGCCAGGCCCCGGAAATAGGCCAGCGCCAACAGAGCAGTGGAGCGCGGGTCGGAGGAGAAGGCTCGGGGCCCGATCACGGCGGCCGAGGGGTTGGAGTACACGTCGATGGTCGGGGCGAAGTTCATGTTGATGCCCAGCCCGGCCAGCTCGCGGCCGATGTAGTAGCCGGTGAGAAGAGCATCCCGGGGCAGCCCCGCGGCCCCCAGGGCGATGTTCCCGGGGGTCTCCGAGGTGCCGGCCTTCACGTGGCGCACCCAGCCGCCTTCCTGGTCGGTGGAGATGAACAGCGGGATGCCCAGGCGGGTGCGCGCCGCCTCTTCCTGCATTCCCCGGATGGCCCGGGCCAGGCCTTCCAGGGTGTCCACGTTGCGCGTGAAGATCTTCACCCCGCCCAGGCTGCGCCGGCGGATCCAGGACAGCAGCTCGCCGGAGGGGGCCTCGCCCAGGTAGCCGATCATGAAGGACTGGCCGAGCAGCTCCTCGTCGCTCATGCCGGCGGCGAGGGCGGCGGGCAGAGCGGCGGGCGGGGTTTCCCAGAAAGCCCGCGAAGGGTCGACGGCGCCCGGGTTGGCGGAGGCCGCGAGCGCGGCCCAGCAGGCGAGTGCCAGCGCCGGCAGCAGGCGCCTCAATACTGAAGGTTCCATTCGTCCCGCGAGTACTTGGCGGCCAGAAGCGCGGCCGCGCGCTCCTGCTCCTCCGCGGAGAGCTCCCCGGGCTGGAGGGTGAGCCCCTGACGCTCCAGCGCGTAGCGCGCGCCACGGGCGAAGGCCGCCGCGGCCTCCTCGTAGCTCACCTCGCGGCCCAGCTCCTCGCCGAGGGAGGAGGGCAGGCCGTGCTCCTGCCCGGCCGCGGTGCGCAGGTAGCCCTGGATGCGGCGGTAGGAGCCGTCCAGGGGGATAGCCCCGTGCTGCAGCGAGAATCCCCGGGTCACTACCTGGGCGCTGCCGATCAGCTTGCGGTGAGCGGCGTCGGCGATCTCGTACTGCCCCGTAGAGCGGAAACAGTCCGGGTTGTGCGGGCTGCCCAGCGCGGCGCGGCTGGACTGGCCGCGGATGCCCAGGGCCTCCAGGCCGCTCAGGAGCAGCCCGGCGATGAACTGGTAGATCTCACGCTTGGAGAACGGCTCCAGGTGCTCCCGTCCCAGAACCACCGAGTAGGTGAGCTCCCGGTCGTGCAGCACGGCCTGGCCGCCGGTGGGCCGGCGCACCAGGGTGATGCCTTCCGCCGCCAGGCGTGCGGGGTCCACCAGCTCCCGGGCGCGCTGAAAACGCCCCACTGACAAGGTCGGCGGCGAGAAGCCGTACAACCGGAGCGTGGGCGGGGACAGGCCCTCCCCCGCGCCGGCGGCCAGCGCCTCGTCCACCGCCATGTTCTCCTGCCCGTCGCCCGGCGCCTGGCGGATCAGGCGGAAGGAAACCTGCCCGCGCAGCTTCACCGGTAGGCGTCCCCCTTGAGCTCGTCGATGTACTGGGCGGCGGCGTGGGCGGCCACGGCCCCCTCGCCGGCGGCCACCACCAGCTGGCGGAACGGGGTGGCGCGCACGTCCCCGACGGCGAACAGGCCCCGCACGCTGGTCTGCATCCGCTGGTCGGTCTGGATGTAGCCGGCCTCGTCCAACTTCACGCCCAGGCCCTCGACCAGCCGGGTCTGGGGGAGGGAGCCGACGAAAACGAACACGGCCGCCGTCTTCTCGGCGAAGGTGCTCCCGGTCTTCTTGTCCAGCAGGGTGACCTCCTCCACCTTGGCGCCGCCGCGGATCTCCTTCAGCTCCGTGTTGAAGCGCACCCGGATGTGGGGGTTGCGCAGGGTGCGCTCGGCCAGGGCCCGCTGGGCGCGCAGGCGCTCCCGGCGGTGCACCAGCAGCACCGAGTCGGACAGGTGGGCCAGGAAGGCGCTCTCGTCGCAGGCCGCGTCCCCGCCGCCGACCACCAGCATGGGCTTGCCTTTGAAGAAGGGGCCGTCGCAGGTGGCGCAGTAGGACACCCCCTTGCCGGTGAACTCCTTTTCCCCGGGTACGTCCAGCGTGCGGTGCTTGGCGCCCGTGGCCAGGATCACCGCCAGGCAGGTGAGGGGGCCGTTGTCGGTGTGGACCGTGAAGACCCCGTCGCTCTGCGTCACGGACTGCGCTCCCGTGTACTGGACCTCCGTGCCGAAGCGCGCCGCCTGCTCCTCGAAAAGCCGGCTCAACTCCGTGCCCGGGATCGCTTCCGGGAAGCCCGGGTAGTTCTCTAGTCGGTCGATGAGCAGAGCCTGCCCGCCGCTGGCCAGCTCCTCCAACAGGAGCGGGGACAGGTTCGCCCTGGCGGCGTACTGCGCGGCGGTCAGGCCTGCCGCCCCCGCGCCGATGATGATCAGATCCCGATCGGCCTTCATGCTCGCCTCCGCTGACTTGCAGTTTCTTGCTTTGCCGCCAGGATACCAATAAATTGAAAAACATGGAACCGCTGCAGGGACCGGCGCCGGCAACCTCGGGGCAGGGCCAGGCCTCATGGCTCCGGCTGCTGCCTCTGCTGGCGCTGCTGTTCTCCCCCGCCGTCCTTCATGCCCAGCAGGGCCTCCAGCCCTCCAACGCGGCCGCACGCTTCGCCCAGCTGGAGGAGCCGCTTGAGCCCAAAGCCTTCCTCGAGGCGGCCTTGAGCTTCTCCGGGGCCCAGGGGCGGGAGCTGGAGTTGGCGCGCGTGCGGGCCGAGGCGCTGGTGGAGGTGGCGGCTGCGGAATTGAGGTCCCGAGCGCCCCGGGACAGGGCGGAAGGGCTGCTGGCGATCCTGCACCGCGAGGTGTTCCGCCAGTACGACGAGCGGCAGACGCGCCTTGATGAATTGCTGGCCACCGGCCGCTTCAACTGTGTTTCCTCGGCGGTGCTTTTCGGCGTGCTAGCCCGCTACCTGGGGATGGATTTCCGGGCGGTGCAGACGCCCGACCATGCCTTGATCCGGGTCCTCGTGGGCGCCGCAGGCTACGACGTGGAGACCACCTCCCCATACGGCTTTGACCCGGGCTCCCGCAAAGAGTTCACGGACAGCTTCGGGCGCGTGACCGGCTATAGCTACGTGCCCCCAGGCCAGTACAGCCGCCGCAGGGAGCTAGGGGACAAGGGACTGCTCTCGCTGATCCTGTACAACCGCAACGCCTACGACACCGAGCGGGGGCGGTACCTGGAGGCGCTGCAGGCCGCCGTGGACGCGGACCTGCTGCGCCGGGACCCGGAGTCCCGCGAGCGCCTCACCCTGTCCTGCCTGAACGTGGCTTCCGCGCACGGCCTGGCCGGCCGCTACGAGGAGGGCGTGCGCTTCCTGGACGAAGCGGGCAGTCGGCTCGAGGACCCGCGCCTCGGCAGGCTGCGCGAGGACCTGCTCCATAACTGGGCAGTGTCCCTGATCACCGGCCGCCGCCTGGAGGAGGCGCAGCGCCTGATCGACGCCCGGCGGTCCCGCGGGGAGCTTTCCGATCAGCCGTGGCGGAGCCTGGAGGTGACGATCCGGCAGCTGCGCGCCCAGGAAGCCTCCCGCCGCGATTTCGCCGAGGCCGCGGAGATCCTCCGCCGGGGGCTGGAGGAGCTGGGGCCGGAGGCTGCGCTTGAGGCCGGCTACGAGGTGTACGTGCACAACCAGGTGGTGAGCCTGGTGAACGCCCGGCGCCTGGAGGAGGCCTTGATCGTGCTGCGCCGGGCCCTGCTGGTTGTTCCGGAGAGCAGCCTGCTGCGGGAGGACGAGGGTCGCCTCGCCCGCCAGCGCCCCTGAATCGCTCAATAAAGATTCCCCCCTACCGACAATCAAGTTAAGGAGACACTCGTGCACGCCAGATCACTCGCGAAGGCAATGGACGTGGAGGCCGGGCTGCTGAACGACTACTCAACCCGCCTCCAGGAGCTGCAACGGATCATCGGCAAGCGCAACTGGGACGCGGTGGAAAAGGGCATCGCGGCTCTGAGGAACCTGGCCGGCGAGGTGGAGACGGCGGAGACCGCCCGAGTGGAGGCCTTCCGGGCCCTGAAGGCAGAGCATTTCCTGCCCGCCGAGGAGCATTTTGACCAGGTGGCCGAGCGCCTGGAGGCCCCCGAGCGCGACGAGCTGCGGGAGCTGGCCCGCCGGCTCAAGATCGCCGTGGTCCGGGTCAAGGGTTCTTCGGGACTGCTGGGCTACTACGTGCGCTCGGCGCTGCAGGCGCGCCACCAGGTGCTGGAGGAACTATACCCCCACCGCAAAGGCCGACTGTACTCCCGCTCCGGCCGGGCCAGGTCCACGGCCGACGAGTCCCTGATGCTGGACCGCAAGTACTAGGAGGGTAATAAGTGCCTTCGACGTTCACCGGAATCGAGATCGGCAAGCGCAGTCTGATCGGCCACACCCTGGGCCTGAACACCATCGGGCACAACATGAGCAACGCCTCGGTGGAGGGCTACAGCCGCCAGCGGGTGGAGATGAAGGCCTTCGACCCCATCTACATGCCGCAGTACAACCGCGAGTTGCGCCCCGGGCAGTTGGGCCAGGGCATGGAGGTGAGCCGCATCGAGCGGGTGCGGGACATGCTGCTGGAGGGGCGCATCGTCGCGGAGGCCTCCGGAGAGAGCTTCTGGGCGGCCCGGGACAAGTATGTCCTGATGCTGGAGCAGATCCACAATGAGCCCACGGAGCTGTCCGTGCGCACCCTGCTGGACCGCTTCTGGTCGGCCTGGCAGGAGCTTTCGGTCAACCCGACGGAGGTGGGCGCCCGGCAGGCGGTGCTGGAGCGCGGCAAGGCCCTGATCGACGGCCTGCACAGCCGCTTCAACCGCCTCAAGGAAACGCGCGACATGCTCGAGGGGGACGTGCGTGGGGTGGTGACGCAGGTCAACGAACTGGCCCGGGAGATCGCGGGCTTAAGCGAGCAGATCGTGAAGATCAAGGCCCTGGGGGACAACCCCAACGACCTGCTGGACCGGCGCGACCTGCTGGTGGGCCGCCTGGCGGAGCTCGTCGACATCACCACCGGCTACCAGGACCCGGACGAGTTCGTGGTCTACACCGGCGGCCGGCACCTGGTGCAGGGCCGGCACTGGGAGCCGCTGGACAGCGTGCCCGACCCGGACAACGAGAGCTACTCCCGGGTCATGTGGGAGGGCACCCCCGACGAGGTGGCCCCGCGCGGCGGCAAGCTCGCGGCGCTGCTGGGCCTGCGCGACCTGGACGCGCGCGAGGAGATCCAGAAGCTGGACCTGCTGACCGTGAACTTCATCGACCTGGTCAACGAGATCCACCGCCGGGCCTACGGCCTGAACGGCAAGACGGGCCTGGACTTCTTCCGGGAGCAGCCCTTCCTCAACAACCTGGCCGGCAACTACGACCGCAACGGCGACGGGGAATACGATTCCAGCTACATCTTCCGCCTGAGCGGATCTAACCGCCTGGAGGCCCGGGAGCAGGTGGGCCTCGCCGGCACCCTGACCCTTTCGGCCGGCCCGGGCGCGGTCGCAGGGCGGGTGCAGGTGGAGTACTTCCCCACTGACACGGTGGAGGACATCGTGCGCCGCATCAACACCTCGGGGGCCGAGATCGCCGCGCGCTTGAGCCAGGCGGGCGAGCTGACACTCACCGGAGTGCCTTCCGAAGCCCCAAACGACCCGGACTTCGTGCTGCGCCACGTGGAGGACTCCGGGCAGCTCCTGGTCGGCTACGCGGGGCTGCTCGCCGCCGCGGGCCCGCAGGGGGCCTTCGACTGGGGCGGCGCCGATGCGGTGCTGGCCTTAAGCCCCGCGACCGCCTTCGCCGTGGCCCCGCAGTCGCACCCCGCGGGATGGATCGAAGTGAACCCGGCCCTGGCCCGGGACCCCCTCTCCGTGGCCGCCTCCCAGGCCGGGCGCGGCGAGGCTCTGGGCGACGGCTCGGCGGCCCTGGCCATCGCGCAGCTGCGCACCCGGCCGGTCATGCTCGGCGCCACCGGCAGCTTCGACGAGTACTTCGCGGCCGCCGCCACGGAGATCGGCCTCAGGGGCGAGACCGCGGAGCTGGCCCTGCAGACCCAGAGCCAGGTGATGAAGGACCTGAAGGACCTGCGCGAGAGCCTGTCGGGGGTCAACATCGACGAGGAGCTCGCCAACATGATCAAGTACCAGCACGGCTATTCGGCCGCGGCCCGTTTCGTCACCGAGTCGGACCGGATGATTGACACGATCATCAACCGGATGGGGGTATAAGCCAACATGAAGAGGATCAGCACCAACCTGCCCAACTACGACCTGAGCTACCACCTGCGCCTGCGGGAGTGGCAGATGAACGAGGCGCAGAACAAGATGGCCGCGCAGACCCGCATCAAGGACCCGCGCAACGACCCGCTGGCCGCGGGGCACTCCACGCGCTTCCAGTCCCGGGAGGCCCGCCTGGAGCGCTACTCCCAGAACGTGACCCGGGCCCGAGGCGAGCTCACCATCGCCGAGGGGAACCTCAACTCCGGGCTGGACGTGCTGCAGCGCGTCCGCGAGCTGGCCGTGCAGGGGGCCAACGGCATCTACAGCCGGGAGCAGCTCGCCTACATGGGCGACGAGGTGAACCAGCTGCTCGGCGAGCTGCTAGCGGTGGCCAATGCCAGGAACGGGCAGGGCAACTACGTGTTCTCCGGCCACCGCGCCCGCACCGAGCCCTTCCGGGTGCACAACGGCCGGGTGGAAGGCAGCCGGGGGACGGAGGTGATTACCGGCGTGCAGTACGTCGGGGACATCGGGCGGGGCCGGGCCGAAATCGACGAGCTGCAAGTGAGCGACTACACCCTGCCCGGCAACCAGGTGTTCTGGGCGGAGAAGCAGCAGATCTTCGCCGCGCAGGATGCCACCGGCTACCGGGTGCAAGGCAATGCCGCCATCCGCATCGACGGGGTGCAGATCGATCTATTCCAGGGGGACAACGTCTTCGCGATCATCGAGAGGATCAACGCGTCGGAGGCGCCGGTGAAAGCGCGCCTGGACCCGGTGAATAACTCCCTGGCCCTGGAGGGGACCTACCCGCACCAGATCTGGGCCGAGGACGTGGGGCAGGTGTTGCAGGACCTGGGCGTGCTGTCCCGGGGCGACGGGGCGCCGCCGCTTAACTCGGCGGATTCCGCGGCGGTCTACGGCGGGTCGGTGTTCGATATGATGATGCACCTGCGTGGCAGCCTGTACCGGGGCGACCAGGAGGCGGTCGGCGGCTCGGCCTTAAGGGGCATCGACGACTCCATCGAGACCCTCACCTCCCACCTGGCCGAGATCGGGGCGCTGGACACCCGCCTGGAAGTCGCCGGCCAGCGCCTCGCCTGGGAAAAGCCGGAATACACCCGCTTCGATTCGCAGGAGCGGGACCTGGACTTAAGCCAGGCGATCACCGAGCTGAAGATGCTGGAGTACACCCACCAGGCCACGCTGTCCACGGCCGCCCGCATCCTGCGGCCGACCCTCCTGGACTTCCTGAGGTAGAGCCGTGGCCACGATCCTCACCAAGCCCTTCGGGACCGTGGAGCTGGACGAGCGCCAGCGGATCCGCTTCCCCTTCGGAGTGCTTGGTTTCGAGAGCCTGCACGATTACGCGCTGCTGGACGCCGAGCAGGCGCCCTTCTACTGGCTGCAGTCCCTGGAGGTGGTGGAGATCGCCTTCGTGCTGATCGACCCCAGGGTCTTCCGCCCCGACTACAGCCTGTCGGTCGCCCCGGAGGATCTGGCGGAGATCGGCATCCTGAAGCCCGAGGACGCCCTGGTGTTCGCGATCGTCACCGTTCCCGACGACCCGCGGGACATGACCGCCAACCTCCAGGGGCCGCTCATCATCCACAAGGAGACCCGCACCGGCAGGCAGTCCATCTCCGGCGACCCGCGCTGGCAGGTGCGGCACCCCATCCTGGCCGAGCTCGCCCGGGTGCGGGAAAAGTAGGCCGGGCATGCTGGTGCTCTCCCGCAAGATCGACGAGCGCATCATGATCGGCGATCAGATCGAGATTTCGGTCGTGGACATCAAGGGGGACCAGGTCAAGATCGGCATCCAGGCCCCCGGGCACATCAAGGTCTACCGCCAGGAAGTCTACGAAGCCATCCAGCGGGAGAACATCGAGGCGGCCCGGGCCCGCCCCGCCTCGCTGCCCAACCTGGACCGGCTGCTGGACAGCAGCAAGCAGGACAAGAAAAAAACCTAGCCGCCGCGCCGGTGGATCTCGGCCTCGCTTTTGCGCAGATACAGCGGCGTGGGTTCCAGCGTGGCGCCGTGCCTGCTGTAGCTCGCCAGCCCGGCCTCCAGCAGCCCCAGGGGGTCGGCCGGGGCCGCGCAGGCGTCCAGCAGAAGCCCCGCCTGCCCGCGCCTGTCGGTCAGCAGCTCGTAGAGCCGCGGCGCCCCCGAGCCGGCCAGCAGCAGCGCTGGCTCCGCCGCCAGGCGCTCGGCCAGCCCGGCCAGCTCCTCCTCCAGGAAATCCCCTTCCAGCAGACCCCGCCGGAAAAGGCCCGCGTGGAAGCGCCGGCGCAGCGTCACGTTCACGACGGCGACGGGGCAGGGCAGCTGCCGGTGCCGCCAGGCCAGGCCCTCGAGGGTGGAGACCCCGACCACCGGGATGCCGCCCGGCCGCGCCGCGAAGGCCAGACCCTTGACCGCGGCCAGCCCGATGCGGATGCCCGTAAAGGAACCGGGGCCCAGGGAGCAGACGATCAGGTCCAGGTCGGCGGGCCGTAGGCTCTCATCGGCCAGCAGGCGGCGGATGTGCGGCAGCAGGGTCTCGGAGTGGCGGAAGCCGGCTAGAACGAGCTCGGCCCGGGAGTGCTCCCCGGCGCGCAGGGCGAGGCCCAGGGCCTCGGTCGCCGTGTCCACGGCCAGCACGTTCACAGGTCCAGACCCGCGAGCAGGAGCCGGCGGGCTCCGTCGGGCAGCAGCTCGAGGCGAAGGCGCAGGGTTTCCGGGGGCAGGAACGCGCGCGCCTTCTCGCCCCACTCGATGACGGTGACCGCCTCCGCGCCGAGAGCCTCCTCCAGCCCCAGGTCCTCCAGCTCCCGCTCGTGGCGGATGCGGTACAGGTCGATGTGCACCAGGCTCACCGCTTGCCCCCCGCGCTGGCCGCGGTACAGGGATATCAGGGTGAAGGTGGGGCTCAAGACCGGCTCGTCGATCCCCAGGGCCAGGGCGATCCCCTTGACCAGGGTGGTCTTGCCGGAGCCCAGCACGCCTTCCAGCGAAAGCACGTCGCCCGGCTGGAGGCGTTCGCCGATGTGCCTGCCCGCCAGGACGGTCGCTTCCGGGTCGCGGCTGATCAGCTCGGTTTCCACCGGGCCATGGTACGTGATCCCGCGGGGAGGGTCAACGCGACGGGGCGGCCGAGCGCGGTGAGGAGCCCTGTGGGGAGTAGCCGTACACGAAGGTGTAGATCTGGTTCAGGTGCTGGCTGGAAAGGGTGGTGAACATCAGGTGCATCACCCCCCCGTGCTGCGATTTCAGCCCACGGGTGCGCTTGACCTTGCCGAATACCACGATGCGGCTCTGGCGCCGGATTTCGAACTCCAGTTTGCAGAGGCTGCCGGCCGGTAGAGGGGAGAGGCTGGAGATGGAGCAGCCGCCCGCCGAGATGTCTAAAAGGTGCCCGAGCAGGCGCCGGGCGGTCTGCACCAGCGCCTTGCGCTCCGTGGCGCGCCCCTCCTGCCGCTCCACGATGTGCACCGGGTAGAAGAAGCAAGGGCGGTTTAAAGCGGTGCGCCGGAACCTGCGCTGCTGCGCCCGCCGCAGGCTCTTGGAGTGCTGGATGAGGATGCTGGGCACCCCCTTGATGGTGTCGTAGGCCACGACCTTGCTCTCGAACCCGTAGCCGGCGTCCCCCTCGCGCCAGAAGGAGAGTTTCACCCGGGTGCCGCGGGGCCAGCGCACGGCGGTGCCCGACTCACTGGCCGGAGAGCTCACCGCCAGCAGGTCGCGCATGTTGGACATGACCCGGCATTGATACTGCCCGCCTGCCTCGGGGCTGATGGCGAGGCCCTGCCCGATCTTCAGGAAGCTGGTCGACTTGATGCCGATCCCGCGTTTAGCGTTGCGCTCGATGATCTGCTTGATCTGGAACAGGTGGCCCATGCGCTTTTCGCGGTCCTCGGGCTTCAGCGCGGCGTTTTGCTGCAGGGAGTAGATGCCCTTGCGCAGCAGATCGTCCAGCAGTCCGGGGTTGGAGAACACCAGGAAGGGCTGCTGCACTTTGCAGACCCGCACCAGGTAATCCAGGTAATCGATGTGGATCTTGGCCAGGCCGATGTTGCGGGCCATCTTCTGGAAGACCAGGCGGCTGTACTTACGCCGGCTTTCCGGATCCAGGTTGCGCCGGCTGCGGGAGGCGACCACCCCACCCACCACCAGCAGGAGGATCACAGCGCCCGCGATCAGGACGAACAGGGAAGTGGTGCGGTTGTCCGCGGTCGGGAGGAACTGGTAGCGCCCCTGCAGCAGGACCCACGGCATCACAGCACCGCCTGCAGCTGCCTGAGGCGCGGGGCGATCTCGTACTCCAGCAGGTCGCCGATCAGCACCGTATCCTTGGCCTGGAAGGCGGCGGCCAGCTCGCCGAGCACCCGGTTGAACTCGGCGAAGTACTCCCGGGGCTTCAGGCCGCCCACCTCCGGCACCCCGAGCCCCGCCAGCAGCCGCAGCAGGCGCTGGCAGAGCTCGGAGAAGCGCACCACCGCCTCCATGGCCTGGCGATCCCGCCCGGCAGCCAGCAACACGGAGACCTCGCTGATACCGGCCGCCGTGGCCTCGACTTCCGTGGAAAGGCGCCGCAGAGCCGCGCGCGGGTCGTCCAGCTCCTCCAGGCGGCCGGCGATCCGCTCCGCGAGCCTCGCCGCGGCGCCGTCCACCCTGTCGCGGAGCTCGGGGGACAGGGCGAGCAGGGCCTCGGGGCGGCCGCCGAGAACGGCCAGGTCCGCCAGCTCCCCGCCGGTTTCCGCCTCGCTGAAGTGGCGCCGCAGGCTTTCGACGAAAAGGGGGTATCCCCGTAGGAGCTCCTGCGCGCCGCGGGCCTCGGGGCCGGCCGCGAAGCCGCGCACCGCCTCGAGGTATTCCAGGAGGGTGCGCAGGTTGGCCAGGCGCACCTCCGAGGCATGGCGGACGGTGAGCTCCAGGCGCTCGACCTCCCCGTGCGGAGTGGCTTCCCACTCTTCCGGCGGGGCGCCGAGCAGCTCCCGGCCGGCGCAGCGCACCTCGTAGAGGACCAGCTCGGAGCCGGCCAGCCAGCGCTCCAGGCCGCGGACCACCTCGCCGAGGGTCCGCTCGTTCTCCAGGCTGAAGGCCAGAGGCTGATCGTTGATCCGTATCTCCAAAAGGCTCTCCTATTGCCCCTGACGTCTGTTCAGGTTCTCGATCGTCCGCGAGCTCTGCTCCAGGGTGTCCAGCGCCCCCTCCATGATCCCGAACTTGCGGCGCAGCTCCTCCTCGTACTCCACCAGGTGCTTGTTGTAGGACTCGATCTCCCGGGCCTTGCGGGTGATGTTGTCGGCCAGGGCGCCGACCCTGCCGGCCACGATGCCGCCGGTGTCCACATAAGACTTGAGGTAGGTGTCCGTGACGATGGCCACCCCAGAGTCCACGACCAGGTCCTTGTCCCGGTCGTAGCCGAATAGCTGCCGGACCCAATCCGGGTTGCGGTTGATGGCCTGTTCCAGCCTGGCCTCGTCGATCTGCAGGTAGCCGCGCAGCAGGCTCTTGTTGATTGCGCCGCCGGCCTGGAACGCGCCCGCGGAGGTGGTGATCCCCATCTGGGCCAGCAGGGAAAGCTCGCGGCCCCCGTCGGTGGGGTAGGGGTCCATCATGATGCGCTGCAGCCTGCTTTTCAGCTGCATGAGGGTGGTGTTGCCGGTGAACAGGCCCAGCTCTTTGGCCGCCTGCTCGCGCTCCTGGTCGCTCAGGAACTGGGCGTCGCGGATCACCGCTTCGTCCTTGCGGGTGAGGATGTCCACCCGGGTGAGCAAGTCATTGTAGTTGCCGAAGAACCGGATCAGGGAGTTCTTGATGGATACCAGGTCCTTGTGCACGTCGAGGCTGACCGGCTTCTCGCCGGCGGAGTGCAGGCTCAGGGTCACCCCTGGCATCAGGTCGCTCAGGGTGTTCTCCGGCCGGCTCACCTCCACGCCGTCCATTTCGATGACCGCGTCCTTGGCGGTGGACAGGGGCCGGGCCGGCCGGAAGTCGCCGCGGGCCGCCTTGTCGTAGATGCGCACGCCCCGCAGCTCCACGACCCGGTGGGTGTTGCGGTTGCGCAGGACCAGGGCCGAAAGCTCGCCGGGCAGCTCCCCGGGGCCGACCTCCACGGTGTAGAACTCGGGGGAGTCCTTGAGCGGGGGCAGGCCCACGCTGCGGCCTTGAGCCTCGGCGAAGAGCACGGCCGGATCGTCGACCCGCACGGGAGCTTTGGGCTCCTCCCAGCTCGGCAGCACGGTGCGGGAGCGGGCGCTTTGGACGCGGATGCCCTGGAACTCGATCCCGCCGGTGTCCGGGATGGTCGGTCCGGGAGGGGCGGAGGGTTTCTGAAAGGCCTCTTCGGGCAGGCTGGAAACCCGCACCTCGAGGGACAGCACCATGGACCCGGTGAGGGAGACCGGGGGCTGGATGGGCAGGCGGGCCTCCGCGCCGGGGCTCAAGCTGAGCACCCCCTCGGAGATCTTCGTGCCCTGCGCCGCGACCACGCTCCCGGGGCTGATCTCCAGAGCGCGGCCTGCGGTGGGGGAGCGCTCCAGCAGGCCGATCTGGACCGCGAAGGCGGCGGCCTGGTCGTGCAGGGTCAGCGGGTTGGCCGCGCCGGTCTTCTTGGACTCGATCACCAGAACCTGCGTGGTCGGGGTGTCCTCCACGACCGAGGCGGAGAGGAGGCTGCCGCCCTTGGCGTTGATGGCGGCGGCCAACTCCCGCAGGCTGCCGCCGCGGAAGTTCACCTTCACCTCCTCGGCTCCGACCGTGAACCGGTACAGGCCCGCGGGGGCCTTGAGGTCGCGGGCCAGCGAGCGGGAAAGGAAACGGTCGGCGGCGGCGACCTGTTTGACCCGGATTTCGACCTTCTCCTCCTGCGCCGTGCGCGCCGCGGTGGCCGTCAGGATGGAGTCATCCGAGGATTGAGCCAGCTTGTTGTTGAAGGGGTTCTGGAAGCCGTACAGTTCCCGGGCGCCTTCCCGGACGGAGGTCATTTTCTGGTTCAGTGCCAACCAGGCGCCGCGCTGACCCTGCATGGTCTCGCGGTCAGCCTCCAGGCGCTTGAGGGGGACGCGTTCCGTCTCGACCAGGGCCTGGATGCTTTTCTCGGTATTATACTTGTTGGTTACACCGGGTATGCTCAGGTCGGACATGAATCCTGATGAACTTTAAATCTGCTCGTCGAACAGCAGGCCGATCGTCTCCTTGATCCTGGCGATCAGCCGCTGAATTTCCGCCGGCGGAATCTCCTTTATTAGCTTATCGGTCTTGGCGTCGAGCACCTTGACGACGACCCGGTTGATCTCCTCGTTAACGCTGAAGCGCAGGCGTTTGTTGAACAGCCTGAAGGTCTGCTCCAGCAGCTGCGCGGAGCGGTGGATCTCCTCGACGCTGTAAACCGGCTCGGCCTGGTGGGCGGACGCGCCGCGGGCTTCCGTTCCCGCCGGCGGTTCATGCCGGGCGACAGTGAGCTCCGGCGGTACCGGGGAGCCTGTGATGGTTGGAATTTTCATTTCCATGGTCTTTCCTCCGTGAAAGAAAATGGACGGGGAGGGGCGCGACCCCCCCCATCCGGTAGCTGGAGAGGTGACGTCCAGAAACCTCTCCTTCCGGGAACGAAGCTCGAAAAACTCTCTACTTTCTAGCTCAGCAACTGCAGCACGCTTTGAGGCTTGAGGTTGGCCTGCGCCAACATCGCTGTACCGGTCTGCACCAGGATGTTGTTCTTCACGAACTGCACGATTTCGGAGGCCATGTCCACGTCGCGGATGAGCGACTCGGCCGCCTGCATGTTCTCGGCGGCGATCGCCACACCCTTGGCGGCCATCTCGAACCGGTTCTGGTACGCACCTAGGTCCGCCCGCTGCTTGGAAACCGCTCTCATGGCTTCATCCACCAGGCCGATGGCCCGGTTGGCCTGCTCCGGCGTCGAGATCGAGATCGTGTCCCTGGCAGTCGTGCCCTGGAGTCCCAGGGCCTGGGCCGTCATGGTCCCGATGAACACCCGTTCCCTCTGGTCCATGTTGGCGCCTACCTGGAAGTACATCTGCCGGACATCCGTGCCCCCCAGCTCGGGGTTGGCGAATGAGCCGGTCAGGATGTTCATCCCGTTGAACTGCGCGTGGGAGGCGATCCTGTTGACCTCGTCCACCAGCTGAGACACCTCCACCTGGATCTGCATCCGATCCTCGTCGGAATAGATGCCGTTGGCGGACTGGACCGCCAGCTCCCTGATCCTGTGCATGATGTCGTGGGTCTCCGCCAGGTACCCCTCCGAAACCTGAATGAAGGAGACGGCGTTTTCAATGTTCCGCTCCGCCTGGTTCAAGCCCCGGATTTGCGACCTCAGTTTCTCGGAGACCGCCAGTCCCGATGCGTCGTCGCCCGCCTTGTTGATGCGCATTCCAGAGGAAAGCTTCTCAATGTTCTTGTTCACTTCCCAGTTCTGGAACTTGAGCACCCGGTTGGCGTACAGCGCACTCATGTTGTGATTGATGATCATCTCACCCTCCTTGATCCCATCGAAAAAGGCTTCCCTGCCTTTCTCTTCCTATGCCGACAAGGTTCCCGCGGAGGTTCTCGCGCTTGGCTCCGCAGCCGTTCCCGATGTTTCCCTGTCTGGCAAGGAGATCCTCAAGAGCGGCCGGCCTGGGGGCCCCGGGCCTTACGGCCGGCGCTGCCCGACGGATCCCTTTCCCTCGCATAACTGGAGGGAGGGTGAGGATTTTCAAAGAACAGAACGGCGAAACTCTACAATTTAATTATAGCCCTCTACCCTAACAGCTGCAATACGGTCTGGGGCTTGAGGTTGGCCTGGGCCAGCATGGCCGTGGCCGACTGTAGCAGGATCGAGTTCTTGGTGAATTGCACCATCTCCTCGGCCATGTCCGCGTCCCGGATGCGGGACTCGGAAGCCTGCAGGTTCTCCGCGCCGATGGCCAGCCCCTTGGCGGTGTACTCCAGGCGGTTCTGGTAGGCTCCCAGGTCCGCCCGCTGCTTGTTTATCATCTTCAGCGCCTCGTCCAGCACCCCGATGGCCCGGTTGGCCTGGTCGGGGGTGGAGACCGACACGATCTCCTTGCTGGCCTGGTTGCGCAGGCCCAGCCCCTCGGTGGTCATCGTGCCGATGAACACCCGCACGCGCTGGTCCATGTTGGCTCCCACGTGGAACCACATGGAGGCGGTCACCATGTTTTCGCCGGTCTCCCGGGCGAAGCGGCCCGTGAGCAGGTTCATGCCGTTGAACTGGGCGTGCGAGGCAATCCGGTCCACCTCGTCCACCAGCGAGGAGATCTCCACCTGGATCTGCATGCGGTCCTCGTCGGCGTAGATGCCGTTGGCCGCCTGGACCGACAGTTCCCTGAGGCGCTGGATGATGTCCTGGCTCTCCTGCAGGTAGCCTTCGGTGGTCTGGATGAAGGAGATGCCGTCCATGGCGTTTTTCTCCGCGCGGTTCAGGCCCCGAACCTGGCTACGCATCTTTTCGGACACGGCCAGGCCGGAGGCGTCGTCCCCGGCGCGGGTGATGCGCAGGCCCGAGGACAATTTCTCCATGTTCTTGTCCAGGACCCAGCTGTTGAGCTTCTGCTGCCTGTGGGCGAACAGAGCGCTCATGTTGTGATTGATGATCATAGATCCTCCCTGAATTGATTTTTCCGCGGGCTTCCGTTCCCGCGGTCTGTTCCGGGCGGGGCGACCCGTTTACAGCGTTTCCCCTAAACCTCCCCTAAAAAAAGACGATACTAGCGATAGCGGCGAAGTGGGCCCTCCCCCCGGGTGGAGCAGGCCGAAGCTCGCCTTAATCCTTAGATCGTCATTACGAGCTTTAAAATTAATTTTCTTTTTCCAGGTACCGTCGGGCGACGGGGTCCTCGGGATCGGTCTCCAGAACCCTCTGGAACAGCCGACGGGCCTGGGCCTGGTCGCCCATTCTCAGGGCCGCCACGCCGAGGTTCGAGAGGATCTTGGGGTTGGCCGGGTCCAGGCTGCGGGCCTCCTCCAGGCGCCGCCGGGCCTCCGCGGGCTCGCCCAGCTCCGTCAGGCAGATGGCCAGCTCGTTCAGGGCGTCGGGGTTGGCGGGGGCCAGGCGCAGGGTCCGCTCGAAGGCCTCCCGGGCCTCCCGGTACCTGCCCAGCCTGCGCCGGCCCCAGCCCAGCAGGAACCAGGCATTCCACAGCTCGGGGTGGTCCCGGGTTACGGGCTCCAGCAGCTCGATCCCCGACTGCTCGCGCCCCAGTTGGATGGCGTCGAACGCCTCGGCGCAGGTCCGCTCGACCCGCTCGTAGCCTTCCAGGCGGAGATCCAGCGCGCGCGCCTGCCCGACCCGCTCCGGGTCGCGGTTATGCTTCAGGAATAAGCCCAGATGCTGCCGGGCTTTGCCCGGGTTGCCGCTGCGCAGGTAGAAGTGGGCGAAGTTCAGGTGGCAGGCGGCCAGCTGCGGCTCCGCGGCCAGCGCGGCTTTGTAGGCGGCGAAAGCCTGCTCCCGGAGGCTCCCTGCCTCGCCCGCTTCGCCGCTGACCTCGACCTGGGCGGCCTTCTGTTCGTATACCAGGGCCAGGTTGTTCTGCGTCTGGCCGCAGGCGGGGAACAGGCCGGCCAGGGAGCGGAAGATGTCCAGCGCCAGGTCCAGCTCGCCACGCTCCGCCTTGAGGACCCCGGCCTGCGTGAACTCCTCTTTGATGCCCGGCTGCACCGCCAGGATGAAGCGCCGGTAGTAGTCGGCCTCGCTGGCCTGCGGGCGGTAGGCCAGGATCTTGAGCATGGCCGCGATGATGGCCTGCCAGCTGATGTCTGCGGGCGTCGGCGGCCGGTCGCTCGACGGCAGCTCGATGGGCAGGGGCACGGCCGGATCCAGCTGGAAGCTCCCGAGCTGGCGGGCCTGCAGCCTGTCGATCGCCAGGTAGGCGATGCGGGCCAGGGGATCGGCTGGGTCCAGGCGGCTCACCCCCTGGTCCCCCCGGCGTAGTGATTGTGCTGGCGCAGGCAGGCATTGATGGCCAGCTTGTACTGGATGGGGATGCCGTCCGGCTCGAAAAGGATCGCGATCGCCCCGATGTCCTCGCGGTTGGCCATGCTTTCCCAGCGCAGCACCCGCCCGGCCAGAGTCACAGGGGTTTTCTGGTCCGCGAGGCATAGGGCCAGCAGGACCGGCTTTTCCCGCAGGGCCTCCTGCTTGCCGTACACCAGGACCTTGGCGCCGGAGAAGGAAAGGTCGCGCAGAAGGCACCGCCCCTCCACGCCGTCCACGAACAGGGCGGCTTCGCGTGATTCCAGGCCCAGGTGCTTCATGCTGGCCGGGCTCACCTCGATGCGCTCCTCGGCTCTCTTCTGGGCGTTGCTGTTGGCCTCCTGCAGCTCGCCCAGAATCTCGATCAGGTCGTCCGGGGGGCGGTGCGTGTACTCGAGGGACAGAAAGTACAGCTCCGGGGTTTCCTTGTTGTACGCCGTCTGGCCCGTCAGCCTGGCCGCCACGAAGAAGGCCAGCGGCGCCCCGCTCTTGTCGCGCGCGAAGCAGAAGCGCAGCGCCAGCATGCCGCTGGACTGCTGCAGGAGCCGCAGGGCCTCGGCGCGCAGGTTGGCGATCACCTTGGCGGCGCACAGGGAGCTGGAGTAGATGATGCACGGCAGGGTTTCGGCCTGGCATTTCAGGAACACCTGCCGGGGCAGCAGGCGCAGGGTCTGGGCCACCTCCCTGGTGAAAGTCACTTCGCTCCCGCTGTATTCCTGGTAGTACTTGGATAGCTGTTGGCTGGTGATCACGAGTCCGCCTCGAGTGCCTGGACGGCCGCAGGGCACCTGGGCTAATATAGTTGAACCTCTCGCGACCTGTCAATGAAGGATATAGTTTTGAGCGCAGAGTATTCGGTTTTCGGGCTGGAAAACCCCCTGTTCGACCACGTCGCCGCCGTCGCGGATTCCGTGATCGCCGCGGTGGGGGCGCCGAAGGGCACGATGAACCTGGTCGACTACCCCCAGATGCGCCGCGTGCTGGGGCTGGCCGGGCAATACCGCAGCCTTCCGGGGGGGAGCGCCGCCAACACGGTCCGGGCCATCGCCTGCCTTTCGCGCGCGGGAGCGGTGCCTCCGCCCGCGTACAGCGGCGCGGTCGGCTGCGACCCGCAGGGGGAGGAGTACGAGAGGCTGCTCGCCTCCGCCGGGGTCGTCACCCGCCTGGCCTGCAAGCAGCAGCCGACCGGCTGTTCGGTCATCCTGGTGACCCCAGACCGCGAGCGCACCATGTTCACCTTCTTGGGCGCCTGCCGGGAGTACACGCCGGAGGACCTGGACCGGGAGCTTCTCGGTTCGTCGCGGTACCTGTACTTGACCGGCTACATGTGGGATACCGAAAACCAGAAGCAGGCGGCGCTGGCGGCGGGGGTCACGGCCCTGCGCGCAGGGGTACGCGTGGCTTTCGACCTGGCCGACCCCTACGCGGTGCGGCGTTACCGCGAGCAGTACCTTTCCTGGATTCCCGCCCACGTGGAGGTGCTGTTCGGCAACCGGGAGGAGTTCCGGCTGCTGCTGGGCGAAGGGCTGGATGACGGCGAACTGGCCGCGCTGGCCGGGGAACTGGCCCCGCAGGCGGTTATGAAGATCGGGGCGGGGGGCTGCCTGGTCAATTTCTTCGGGCAGGTGTCCCGGATCGAGGGCTTCCCGGTGCGTACCGTGGACACCACTGCGGCCGGGGACTGCTTTGCGGCCGGCTACCTGTACGGCCAGCTGCGGGGCTTTTCCGCCGAACGTTCCGCGCGCCTGGCCAACCGCCTGGCCTCCTGGATCGTCACGGTGGAGGGCTGCGACCTGGAACACCTGGATCCGGCGGAAGTGCTGCGCTCTTCCGAGTAAAAAAAACCCCGCGAGTGCCGTCCGGAGAAGCATCCTCTTGAACCGCACGCGTGTTCAAGTGGGTTTCCGCGTCGGGGCATCGTGTTTCTCGGCTTCCGCCGGTAGGCATTCAACCCCGATATATGGAATCCCAAGGATCAGGTTTAACCCAAGAAGATAATCATCCCCCTCGCGGGCACCGCAGGGTCAATTTTCCACAAGGCTTCTGTCGATCTGCTCTATAAGCCGCTCCGTGATCTCCTCGATCTCCCGGGCGTTCTCGCCCTTTTTCCGCAGCAGTTCGTCCACCACGTTCAGCGCCGCCAGCAGGGCAATCTTAAGAGGGTCCTGGACCCCGGAGGCGGCCTGGATTTCCCGGATCTTCTCCTTCAGGTACGCGACCACCTCGCCCATGTAACGAGGATCGTAGCGGGACTGGATGGTGAATGAGGAGCCCAGGATGCTGACCTCCACACTGCGCCCGTCCACCGCCGGTGCCTAGAAGATGTCCAGCTCTTTCTCGCTGGCGCCGACGGAGCCTGGAGGCAGGGCCGCGGCCTCCTCCGCCGGAGGCGCCGCTTCCGGCTTGGCCTCTTCCTCCCGCGCCTCGGCGCTTCGCGAGCGTTCCCGTCCGGCATCCCCGCGCGCCTGGGAAGCTTCGCGGCGGCCCTTTTTCTCCGTGACCTCCTCTTCCAGACGGTCCAGATTCTCCAGCGCCCGCAGGATGCACTGCTCGATCTCCTGCTGATCGGACTTGAAGTCCCCGACCAGCTTCTCCAGCTCGCGCATGCGGGTCTGGGCCGTGTTCACGGCCCGGCGCAGGGTCTTGTTCTCGTCTTTCAGGGTTCGGATCAGCTCCACCGCCTTGAGGATCCGGGCTTCCAGGAGGCGGATCTGCTCTAGGCTGATCATGCTTGCGCCGCCGTCAAGGTCGACTTGGACTTCTCGACGAGGGTCGTGAAGGCCGCCGGGTCCTCGATGGCCATGTTCGATATGGCCTTGCGGTTCAGCTGCACGCCGGCTAGGATGAGGCCGCGCAGGAAGCTGGAGTAGCTCATGCCCTGCGCGCGGCAGGCCGCGGAGATGCGGGTGATCCACAGCGCGCGGAACTCGCCCTTGCGGGCTTTGCGGTCGCGGTAGGCGTACGCCCCCGCCTTCATGACCGCGCCCTTGGCCACGCGGAACAGCTTGCGGCGTCCGCCCCAAAAGCCCTTGGCCAGGCCCAAGATCTTCTTCCGCCTGCTTCGTCTTCTGCTTCCGTCTACAGCTCTCGGCATTTTGCTTTCACTCCTTCCGCGTCAACCGTTGGGCAGCAGGCGCTTCACGCGTTTTTCTTCCGCGCTGGAAAGCACCGCCGGAAGCCTGAGGCGCCGCTTGCGCTTGGCGTTCTTCTTGGTCAGGATGTGGCGCAGCCCCTGCTTTTTATAGCGCACCTTACCCGTACCGGTCAGCTTGTAGCGCTTGGCCGCGCTCTTGTGCGTCTTGATCTTTGGCATCAACGGTACCCCTGTCTCCCTGTTCTCATTTCTTGGATTTCGGACTGATGAACATCGACATCATCCGGCCTTCCATGACCGGCGTTTTGTCCACGACGAAGGATTCCCCGAGGAACTCCAGAACCTTGTTCAGCACGACCCGCCCGCGCTCGGTGTGCGCGAGCTCGCGGCCGCGGAAACGGATCGTGACCTTGACCTTGAAGCCTTCGTTCAGGAACTCCTGGATGTGCTTGGTTTTGAAGGCCAGATCGTGCCCCTCGATCTTGGGCTGCATGCGTATTTCCTTGAGCTTCACCAGCTTCTGTTTCTTCTTGGCCTCGCGCAGTTTTTTCTCCTGCTCGAAGCGGTATTTCCCGTAGTCGAGCAGTTTGCAGACCGGGGGGCTCGCGGTAGGCGACACCTCCACCAGGTCCAGCCCGGTCTGGCGGGCCATCTCCATGGCCTCCACGGTGGGCACGATCCCCCGCTGCTCACCCTTTTCGTCGATGAGCCGCACCTCGCGCACCTGGATCTTCTCGTTGATCCGCTGCTCTTTGCCTACCAATATGCCTCCAAATTGTAGCGCCTACTATAACATTCCGCGGACAAAGAGTCAAAGGGTGGGCG
>CAZMWZ010000004.1:0-3309 GCA_964570045.1 uncultured Spirochaetaceae bacterium | reverse complement strand
TTGAAAACGTACTCCTCGTGGTAGTCCTTGGACAGGTCCTCGGCGGCCCTGGCGAAATCCTTGAACAGGCCCTGCAGGCTGCGCAGCTGGCGGTCCTCCAGGGAAGGCCTGGCGCCCCCGTCCGGCACCTTGAAGTCGGGCTCGAACATCGACTCCTTCAGGTTGCCCAGGTTCCGGGCACCTGGGGTGGTGACCTGGGGGGAGCCCTCGCGGGCTTCGCTCAGAAGCTGGTTCACGTCGATCAGGACCTCATCGGCGGAGTAGGCGGTGACCGGCTCGGCCTTGCCTTTGAGCTGCAGGGGACCCAGGCGCGTGCAGCGCACGTACTCCCTGATCTCCTCGTAGGTCGCCTGCGTGAGCAGGATGTCCCCTGGGCTGGCGGAGGTCTGCATCCGGGCGGCCACGTTGACCGTGTCCCCGAACACGTCGGAGTCCTTGCGGATCACCATACCGGTGTTCAAGCCGATGCGCACGTTGAACTTCTCGGCGTCCGTGCGGAACTGATTGTACTCCCGGATCTTTTTCTGGATCAGCACGGAGGCCACGGCGGCGTTCAGCGGGTGCTTGAACACCGCCAGCAGGGCGTCGCCCATCTTCTTGACCAGGGTGCCGCGCAGGGAGGCGATGGCCGGCAAAGTGATGCCCTCGAAGGCCCCGATCAGCTTGATCAGGTTGGAGGCGGCCGTGCGCGCGCTGGTCCCGGTGAAGTCTACCATGTCGGTGAAGAACACGGTCAGCACCTGGGCGTTCTCGCGGCGGAACTTGAAGTCTAGCTTGGCCTGCTCGATCAACCCGGACTCGGAGGCGGACACCGCGGGCATGGCCGGAGCGGCGGAGCCCTCCTTGCCCTTTAGCGCCTCCACCAGGGCGACGCGGATCTCCTCCGCGCCACTGCCCTGGCATAGCTCGGGCAGGACACGCCGCAGCTCGCGGTGCACCGCCGCGCTCTTCACCGTAAGCAGCTTGAGCAGGAAGGTGACCATGTCGCGCGAGAGCGGGCGCTCCAGGTTGGCCAGGATCCGGACCAGGGATTCCTCCTCCTCGGAGTGCAGGTAGTCGTCCAGGATCTGGGTGGCGTAGTCGTCTTGCAGAACGATCAGGGTGAGCAGGGCCTCGACCTGCACGTTCTTCTGCTTGTGCTCCAGCAGCAGGTACAGGCGGTGGGTCAGCACGTCCAGGGGGAGGTTGCGCTCCCGGCGGGCCAAGTTCCGCAGGGCCCGGATCCCCGCCTCCACCAGCTGGTGGTCGCCGCTGCCGGTGAGCTCGATCAGGGGCTGTACGATCCCGGAATCCCCGTAGCGGGCGATGATCGCGGAAAGGTCCTGGAGGCGGGCGCGGTCCAGCCCCGGCAGGCGCGCGGCCCGGATCAGCGCCGCCGGCAGGCCATTGATCTCCTCCAGGTCCATGTTCTTCAGGGAATCGATGGCCAGGTCGCGCATGCGGGCGGGGAGGCCGGGCTGCATCAGGAGCTTGAGCAGCGGGGCGGCGAAGATCCTGGCGGGGACGTAGCGCGCCCCCCGGGTGTAGCCGGCGAGGGAATGGGGATACTTGGCCGGGGAGGCGAATACCACCTTGGCCTGCTCGATGGCCGCCCGGTTGAGCAGCTGGCAGAGGGTGACCACGGAGGACTCCTCCAGGAAGCTCACCCGCTCCTCGCGGGCGAAGCTCAAGACCTCCATGACCTTCTTGGCCGAGGCCCTGACCTCCAGGATCCCCACCACGCGGATCAGGCGGTTCAAGCGCCGCAGGAGCGCGGGGCTGGCCAGATTGGCTCTGCCCAGGGTGTGGGCGAAGTTCACCCGCACCAGGCGGTCGGAACTGGTGAACAGCGGCAGGCAGGCCTCGAGCTTGTTCTGCTCGGCTTCGGGGGCGGAGATCAGCGCCTCCTTGACGCGCGCGATGAGGGCCGTGGGATTGTAGCCGCCGTCGGTCCGGAAATGGGACTGCACATCGGCCAGCAGCTTCTTGGAGGCGTACTGCTCCAGGAGCTTGGCTAAAATCACCGCCAGCAGCGCCTCTTTTTCCTTGATTCCCTTTAAGGAGATGTGCTGCTTCTTGATCCTGACGAACACGGCCTCCAGGTTGGCCGACGTGGTGAGCACGAACTCGTTGACCAGCAGCGGGGAGTGGGAGCGGACCTCCGCCACGAGCCTGGCGATGAAGCTGCCCGTGTGCGTCTCGGTGTCCTGGTCCACGTAGGGCAGCTTGAGCAGCAGGCGGAAGATCCGGCCGGGATTGGGGATGCGGCCGTTGTAGTTGGCCAGGGAAATCAGGAAGGAAGTGGTGGCCCGCGGGTCGGAGCCGGCCAGCAGCTCCACCACGAAATTGGCGGGCGGGTTAGAGGTCTTCAGCTCGAAGGCGCAGAGGTAGCAGCCCAGGGTGTTGGGGTCGAACTGCCCCGTCTTGTCCTTGAAGTACTCCAGGAAAGCGCCGGCCTCTTCGCTTCCGGCCGCCAGCAGCTTGTGGAAAATCGCCCGCTGCACCTCCGGTGAGGCCCGCAGCAGGTGGTTGCGCACCGGTTCCAGGTCCCCCGACTCCAGCAGGCCGCCCAGGATGATCTCGTAGTACTCCCGGGCGACCGCCGACTCCATGAGTACCGCCCGGTTCAGCTCCCTGGCCTTGGGGTGGGTGGCGGAGATGCGGTTGATGGCCCCCAGGATCTCGCGCCGGACCTCCGTGGCGGTCAGGATCGTGAAGTACTTGGCCAACTGCTCGATGGAGGAGGGGGCATTGATAGCCGCCAGGGTCTGGACGGCGGCCAGCTGCTGCTGGGGCTTGCCGCTCTCCAGCATACGGTACAGGTGCGGGACCGCCGCTTCGTTACCTAGGGAGGCGGAGGCGCTGATCGCCGCCAGGCTCACGTCCAGGTCCGAATCGTAGAAATCCTTGACCAACAGGGCGAAAATCTGCTCGTCGTAGAAGTTCTTCAGAGCCGAGAGGACGGTGATCCGCGTCTCTTTGGACAGGGTAGGGCTTGTTTTCCGGGCGACGGGTGGGGCGCTGCTCATAGCCACTTGCAACCCCAAATCTAAAGCAAGGATTCCGCGATGTCAACGTCGGCCCTTGATCGGGGCGTGGGATTCCGGTAGGGTTTCCCCCATGGAATGGAGAGCGAGCCACATACTAGTCAAGGACCGCGCGCTGGCGGGGACCTGGGCTGGTTCGGGACGGGCAAGATGGTCCGGGCCTTCGAGGAGGCGGTGAGCCGCCTGGGCAACGGGAGCCTGAGCGAGGTGGTCTCCACCCAGTTCGGCCACCACCTCATCAAGAAGACCGGCCAGAGCCCAGCGCGCCGCGGTAGCGGGTTCC
>CAZMWZ010000003.1:34363-44034 GCA_964570045.1 uncultured Spirochaetaceae bacterium | reverse complement strand
GGCGTATGAAAAAACAGATAGTCCTTTGCCTGCTCCTGGCGGCGCTTCTGGCCGCGAGCGTCACGCCGGCGTTCGCCCAGGCGAAGGGGGCGTTCTCGATCGTCTGCAACGTCACCGGCGCCAGGGTCTACCTGAACGGCGAGCTGGCCGGCTACACCAAGCCCACCTTCTCCGCGCTGCTGAAGCCCGGCACCTACACGGTCCGAGTCACGATGGACAAGTACCGGCCCTTCGAAACGGTCGTCAGCATGACCGCCAACCCCCTGAACCTGTCCGTGAACCTGATTCCGGAAGGAGGCATCCAGCAGCAGCCGGCGCGCTTCAACCTCACGGTCACCACCAACGTGGCCGGCGCCCAGGTGTTCGTGAACAACGCCCCGGTGGGCACGGCCCCCCTCGCCATGCAGGTGGACCGGGGCAACTACTCGGTGCGCGTGTCGGCCCCCGGCTACCAGGACTACCTGGCCTCGGTCAACGTGGCGGGCAACACGGCCGTGAACGCCGTGCTGCAGGCCAACCTGTTCCAGCTCGCCGTCAACAGCAACGTCAACGGCGCCCAGGTTTACGTGAACAACGCCCTGGTCGGCACTGTCCCCTTCGTCGGGTCCTTCTCACCGGGAAGCTACGCCGTACGGGTGAGCGCCCCCGGCTTCTCCGAGGCCAGCACGGTGATCAACCTGAACCGCAACGAGACCGTGACCCTCGTGCTGCAGGCGAGTTTCGTCTCGGTGCAAATCCTCATCCCCCAGGCCTTCCTGGACCCGCAGAACAGGAACGCCCAGGCCCAGATCAAGGTGTTCGTCGACGGGCAGTTCTACAACAGCTTCAGCTTCAGCCTTCCCGCCGGCAGGCACAATATCCGGATCAGCTCCGGCGGGCTTTCCTTCGCCGCGGACTACGACTTCGCCCCCGGCCGCAGCTACGTGGTCGAGCCGATGTTCAGCTGGAACGTCCGCTAGGCCGCTACAGCGGCCTGAAGCCAGCACGCTCGATCGAAGCCCGGCCGTGCGGCCGGGCTTTTTCATTCGGCAGCGGGCAGCCTCAGGCGGAACAGGCTCCCCTCCCCCGCCGGCAGGCTCACGTGCTCCAGGCTCCCGCCGTTGCGCTGCGCGAAGGCTCGGGCCAGGTACAACCCCAACCCGGTGGAGCCCTTGCCCGACGTCCCCGGCTCGAATATCCGCCCCGCCAGAAGCGGGTCCACCCCGGCCCCGTTGTCCCCGACCTCCACAACGGCCTGGCCCTCTTCCGCCCGGAAGCGCACGCGCACCTCCCGTTCGCCGGCCTGACGCCGCACGCTGTCCGCCGCGTTGGCCAGCAGGGTGAGCAGGACGTGCCCCAGCTCCCCTCTGCGCACCGTCACCGCCGCCCGCGGCTCGCGGCTGTAGTCCAGGCGGATGCCCTCGCGCCGGAAGGCGGCGCGCGCCAGGCGCAGGAGGCCCTCCAGGTCGCCGGGCAGGCGCAACCTCTCCGGCTCCGCCTCGCGGCCCCGGGCCAGGGGTTCCAGCAGCTCGTCCAGGGCCCGGCGCCCCTCTCCGGCCTGGGCCAGCACCAGCTTCAGCGACCGAGCCATCGTCGCCGGCTCCCGCTGCTGCAGGCCGAAATCGGCCGCCGCCTGGACGAAACCCAGCACGTTGCGCAGCTCGTGCACCGCCCCGCCGGTCAGCAGGCCGGTCGCGACAGTGCGGTCGGCCAGGTCCAGGCTGCCTTCCGCCTCCAGGAGCCTCCTGCGGGCGGCGGCCAGCTCCCCCTCCCGCTCCCGCGCCCGGAGAGCCGCGCCCCACCACCCCTCGGCCAGCAGGTACCCTTCCTGCGCCAGCCGGTAGGCGCCAACCAGGAGCACGGCGCAGGCGGCCGGCAGGGGCGCGGCGAGCTCCGGGGCAAGGCGGGCGCGGGTCAGGAGGGCCAGCCCCAAGGCCGGGGCGAGAAGAGCGAAAGACAGGAGGACGGCGAGCGCCGACCTCTCCCGGCCGGTGCGGTAGGCGCGAATGAAAGCGGCGAGCGGGGGGACGGCGGCCGCCTGGCAGAGGAAAAGCCGGAAGAGCGTCGCCGGCAGGCTGTGGCCCAGGCCTAGCAGGAAGGGTGTGGCGGAGGCCAGCCCGGCGGCGGCCATGATCGCCGTCCAGGGCAGCAGGCTGCGCGGCCGCTCCAGGCCCTCCGCGTAGGCCCCGGCGGCCCAGGGCACGAGCATTGCGAAAAGGCCCGCGAGGGGTTCCCGGTTGGGCAGAAGCCCGGCCAGGGCGGAGGTTGCCAGGAAAAGCGAATAGCGGCCGAGCTCGCCGCGGTTCCGGCAGCCGGGCAGGCGTAACAGGAGAAGCGAAAGCACGAGAGCGGCCAGCGCAGCCAGCCCCGCCCTGCCATAGGAAAGGAGCGCGGGCATCCCCCACCTCCCCGTGGGGGGTATTGTACCCGCCTAGTGCAGCTCGGACAACCGCACGGGTTGCGGGCTGGCCTCCTCGCCGTTGACCTCGGCCAGCTGGGCGAGCAGGTTTTTGGCCTTGGCCGAAAGCCGGGTAGGCACCTGGACCAGGATCTTGACGTACAGGTCGCCGCGATGCTCGGGGGAATGCAGCAGGGGGATCCCCTCCCCTTTGAGCCGGAACACCTTGCCGTGCTGGGTGCCGGGGGGGATGCGCAGCCTGGCCTGGCGCGAGTCCTCCAGGGTTCGCACCAGCAGCTCCGCGCCCAGCGCCGCCTGGGAGATGGAGATCGGGACCGCGCAGTACACGTCGTTGCCGTTGCGCTCGAAGAACTCGTGCGGCTGGACCGCCACGTAGACGTACAGGTCGCCCGCGGGCCCGCCGTCGGTGCCCCCGTCGCCCTGGCCGGGGATGCTGATCCGTTTGCCGCTCTCCATGCCCGCGGGGATGGTGATCTTCAGCTTGCGCGCCTTCTGGACTAGCCCCCGGCCGCCGCAGACCGCGCAGGGGTGCTCGATGACCTCCCCCGCGCCGCCGCACTGCTCGCAGGTGGTGGCGATGGAAAAGAAACCGGAGGAGCGCCGCACCTGCCCGCTGCCGCGGCAGCGCGGGCACACCGACTTGCCGGTGCCCTTGTCGGCGCCGGTGCCCCGGCAGGCCTCGCAGGCCTCGTGGCGGGTGAAGCTGATCTCCTCCTTCCTGCCGAAGGCCGCGTCCAGGAAACCTATCGATAGATCGTAGCGCAGGTCCGCTCCCCGGCGCGATCCGCCCCGGGAGGAGCGGCGGGAGCGGCCTCCCAAAAAGGAGTCGAAAAAGCCGCTGAAATCGAAACCGCCGAAGATGTCCTCGAAGTCGCGGAATACCGAGGAGAAGTCGTGCCCCCCGGAGCCGTCCAGGCCGGCGAAACCGAACTGGTTGTAGGCCTGCCGCTTCTTCTCGTCGGCCAGCACCTCGTAGGCTTCGGTGGCTTCCTTGAACCTCTCCTCCGCCTCCTTTTCGCCCGGGTTGCGGTCCGGGTGGTACTGCACGGCCAGCTTCCGGTAGGCTTTCTTGATTTCCTCCCTGGACGCCTCGCGCGCTACGCCCAGGACTTCGTAATAGTCTCGCTTGGCCAAGCTGCCTCTTCGGTACGGGTGCGCTTACTTCTTCTTGCCGTCGTCGTCCACGACCTCGTAGTCCGCGTCCTCCACCGTCTCCCCCGCCTGGCCGGCAGGATGCTGCGGCCCCTCGCCCGCCGCCGCGGCCCCGGGGCCCGAGGCGCCCGAGGCGGCGCCCCCGCTCTTCGCGGAACTCGCCCGGTAGACCTCCTCGGCCAGCCTGTAGGCGGCCTGCTTCAACGCCTCGCTCTTGGCCTTGATGTCCGCGGTGTTTTGGGTTTCCAGCGCCTTGCGCAGCTCGGCCACGGCCGACTCGATGTTCTTGCGATCCGCGTCGGTGATCTTGGAGCCGTAGTCCGTGAGCGACTTCTCCGTGGAATAGATCAAGTTGTCCGCCTCGTTGCGCGCCTCGGCCCGCTCGCGAGCCTCCTTGTCCTCCTTGGAGTGGACCTCCGCGTCCCGGACCATCTTCTTGATGTCCTCCTGGTTCAGGCCCGAGGAGCTCTCGATGCGTATCTTCTGCTCCTTGCCGGTGCCCAGGTCCTTGGCCGAGACGTGCACGATCCCGTTGGCGTCGATATCAAAGGTCACCTCGATCTGGGGCACGCCCCGCGGCGCGGGCGGGATGCCCACCAGGTCGAAGCGCCCCAGGGTGCGGTTCTGGGAGGCCATCTCGCGCTCGCCCTGCAGCACGTGGATGGACACGGCGGTCTGGTTGTCGGCCGCGGTGGAGAAGATCTGGCTCTTGCGCGTCGGGATCGTGGTGTTGCGCTCGATCAGCTTGGTGAACACCGCGCCCAGGGTCTCGATGCCCAGCGACAGGGGCGTAACGTCCAGCAGCAGCACGTTCTTCACATCCCCCCCCAGGATGCCGCCCTGGATGCCGGCGCCCACGGCCACGACCTCGTCCGGGTTCACGCTCTTGTTGGGCTCCTTGCGGAACAGTTCCTTCACCAGCTTCTGCACGGCCGGGATGCGGGTGGAGCCGCCGACCAGGATCACCTCGTCGATGTCCTCGGGCTTGACCCCGGCGTCGGACATGGCCTGCCGGCAGGGCCCGACGGTCTTCTGGATCAGGTCGTCGAGCATCTGCTCCAGCTTGGCCCGGGTGAGGCTGTATTGCAGATGCTTGGGCCCGGAGGCGTCGGCCGTGATAAAGGGCAGGTTGATCTCGCTCTGCTGGGTGCTGGATAGCTCGATTTTAGCCTTCTCGGCCGCGTCCCGCAGACGCTGCAGCGCCATGCGGTCCTTCGACAGGTCGATGCCGTAGTCCTTCTTGAAGCTGTCCACCAGCCAATCCATGACCCGGTGGTCGAAGTTGTCCCCACCCAGGTGCGTGTCGCCGTTGGTGGATTTCACCTCGAACACGCCCTCGCCCAGCTCCAGGACGGAGATGTCGAAGGTGCCTCCGCCCAGGTCGTAGACCGCGATGCGCTGCTCCTTGTCTCCCTTGTCCAGGCCGTAGGCCAGCGCGGCGGCGGTGGGCTCGTTGACGATGCGCTTCACCTCCAGGCCGGCGATCTGACCGGCGTCCTTGGTGGCCTGGCGCTGGGCGTCGTTGAAGTAGGCGGGGACCGTGATGACCGCCTCGCTCACCGGCTCGCCCAGGTAGTCCTCGGCGGTCTTTTTCATTTTCTGGAGTATCGCCGCGGAAATCTCCGGCGGGCTGTAGCGCTTGCCCTGGATCAGCACGCGCACGTCATTGCCGGTGTCCTCCACGGTGTAGGGCACCATCTTGATTTCCTCGGGCACCTCGCCGTAGCGCCGGCCCATAAAGCGCTTGATCGAGTAGACGGTGTTCTCCGGGTTGGTGATCATCTGGTTCTTGGCCGGCTGGCCGACCAGCCGCTCCCCCTTGGCGCTGTAGGCCACGATGGAGGGGGTCGTGCGCTGCCCTTCCGAGTTCTGGATGACCACCGGCTCCCCGCCTTCCATGACCGCCACGCAGGAGTTGGTTGTGCCTAGGTCGATCCCGATTATCTTGCCCATTGCTTACTCCTTGTTCCCATTCGTCGCATTCTGCGCAGGTCTAGATACTTTCACCTTGGCAGGACGCAGGACCCTGTCATGAAGGTAGTAGCCCTTCTGGTAATTCTCCAGAACGACCGGTTCGCCGGCGGGGGTTTCCTCCACCGCGATGGCCTCATGCTTTTCCGGATCAAAAAGCTCCCCCTCGGGACCGCTGCGGGCCGAGAAGCGCTTCAGACCCCAGTTGCGCTCCAGCACGCTGACCAGCTGGCGCTCGATCATCTCCACCCCGGAGTGAAAGGAGGCGAAGTCCCGGGTGTCCGCGGCGGACTGCAGGGCTCTCTCGAAGTCGTCGATGATCGGGATGATGTCGGCCAGCAGGGCCGCGTTGGCGTAACGCACGCCTTCTTCCCGCTCTCGGAACATCCTTTTTCGAAAGTTCTCGAACTCCGCGGCCTTGCGCAGCAGCTGGTCCGCGAGGTCCGCGTTCTCCGCGGCCAGCGAGGCCAGGTGATCCTGCGGGTCCGTCTCCGACCTTTCGGACCCGGCCTGCTCCCCGGGGGAGATCCCCGCCTGGGCCTTCGGCTCGACGGCACCCCCGGCGCTGCCCTGCGTCTGTTCCGCGGACTTCTGTTTCCTGTTATCTTCTGCGGACATGCCTATTCCCGCAACCTCTCTTTACTTCGTCTTCGAGCGGACCCCTACAGGTCTTTTAGGGCATAAGATAATAAGCCCTTAGAAGAACAGTCAAATTTTTCGTGCTTTTTTTAGCTGAAGGCGAGGCCGCCGGACCCGGGGCGGATGGCCTCGAGCTCCGCGCGCCTGGCCTCATACCCCGGACGGCCCAGGAGGCCGTAGGCGAACTGCTTGCCTTCCTCCACGCCCGGCTGATCCAGGGGATTGATGCCGAGCAGTTCCCCGGCGGCCACCGTCTGGACCTCCAGCCAGAAGAAGAACTCCCCGACTGCGGCCGCGTCGACGGCGGGAAAGGTGACCGAGGTGAGCGGGCGCCCCTCCTTTATCAGGGCCGCCGCGGTGGCCCGCGCTTCGGCCTGGAACAGCTCCTCCAGGCCGTGGCCGCCCAGGTAGGCGACGGCCTCCAGCTCCGGGAAGGCTCGCGGGATGGGGACGTCGGCGGGGAAAGCCCGCACGCGCAGCAGGGTATAGATCTTGTCGTCCGGACCCTCTTTATAGAGCTGCAGCTGGGAGTGCTGGTCGGTGACCCCCAGGGAGCGCACGGGCGTGGGGCCGACGCGCACCTCAGCACCGTCCCGGTCCGCGCGCTTGCCCAGGCTCTCGGCCCAGAGCTGGCGGTACCAGTCCGCTAAATCGTAGAGGCGGTCCGAGTAGGCCAGCATCACCGAAATGCGCCGGCCGCCCAGCCAGCCCAGGTGGTGCAGGACCGCGCCCAGGTAGGCCGGGTTCTCCATCAGCTCCGGCTTCCGCGTCCGCTTCGCCATGGCCCCGGCTCCGGCCAGCAGGCCGTCCACGTCGATGCCGATCAGGGCGGCCGGCAGGAGCCCCACCGGGGTCAGCACCGAGAAGCGCCCGCCTACCCCGTCGGGCACCGCGAAGCTGGCCAGGCGATCCGCTTCCGCGATCCGGCGCAGCGCGCCCTTTTTGCGGTCCGTGGTCACCAGCATCCGCTCGCGGTACCCCGCCTCCCCCGCCCCGTTTCGCAGCCACTCACGGAAAATCAAGAAGCTGGCCATGGTCTCGGCGGTGTCCCCGCTTTTGGTGATCACGTTCACCAGCGTCTCGCGCGGCTCAAGGCTGTCCAGCAGGGTCCGGACGCGCTCGGGGTCGATGTTGTCCAGCACGTACAGGCGCGGTGACTTCTCGGCCCAGCGGAACGGCGTGCGCAGCGCGGAGTTGAGGGCGATCAGCCCCAGGGCCGAGCCGCCGATCCCCAGGACCACCAGGTTGGCGAAGCGCCCTGCCAGGCGGCGCGCACAGTCCTTGAGCTCGCCGGTGTCCTGCCCGGGCAGGTCGTAGAAGGGAAGCAGCCCCGCGGCGCGCCGCTCCTCCAGCTGCGCGTGCAGGGCGCGGACCTTGGCGGCGTAGCTCCCCACCGCCTCTAGCCCGATGGCCGGGATCATCCGGCTGAAGTCGATGGTGATGCCCATGAGGCCTCCTTGGGGTCCTACTTCTTCGGGGCCAGCTCCAGGATCAGCTCCACCTCGCCGCGGCTCAAACGGGTCGTGCGGGCGATCTCCTGGGCGGACCAGCCGAGGTGGGCCAGCTTGGTGACGGTGTCACGCTTGTCCAGCGCCGGGGCCGCCCCGTCTTCCTTGGCCTGCCTCTTTTCCGCCCTCAGAATGCTTTCCAGCAGCTTGACCTGGTCCTGGGCCTGCTTGCCGATGTGCTCGAAGCGCGTCTCGGTCTTGGCCAGCCACTCTCTGGCCTTCTCCAGCTTTTCCATCCGGGTTTCCAGATCGCCGAGCACCCCGTCCAGGTCGGCGATCTTGCGCACCACCTGCTCGGCCTGCTCCTTGTTTGCGGAAAGCAGCTCGGTCTGGGCCCGCAGCTCCGCCAGGGCGGCGGAGAGGCTGCCGGCCTCGCCGCGGAAGCCGTCGATGCTCTTCTCCAGCTCGCTCAACGCTTGAAAGTTCTTGTCCACCCCGGTGATGGTGTTGTCCAGGATGGCTTTCTTCTTTTCCAGGCGCTCAAAGCGGCCCTCGGTCGCCTTCTCCAGCACTTCCAGCTCCCGGATCTTGGCCTGAATTTCCTGCAGCGCGTCCTGGCTGGAAGTCACCGTGCCCAGACGCTGGTCCAGGTCCTTGGAAAGGGAAAGGAGCTTGCGGAAATCCGAATCCATGCCTTCCACGCGGCCACGCTCAGACAGGAGGCGGTTCAACTTGGTGCCCAGCTCCTCCGCCGCCCGCTTGGCTGCCGCCAGACGGGTTTCCAGCTCCTCCGTCTCCTTGCGCTGTACAGCCAGGCGCTCCACGTCGCGCTTCATCTCCTCGACCTTGCTCTCCAGCAGCACCTTCAGCTCGTCGGAGCGCTCGAACAGCTTGGTCTGGGCGGTGAAGCCCTTCACCCGCTTGTCCATGTCCGCCAGGGTGGCGGCCAGTGTTTTGTGACCTTCCTCGATTTTCGTGAAGAGGCCGGCCTGCAGGCCCTCGGCCTTCTCCCGCAGCTCGGCCTGGCGGATCTTCACCTCACGCAGGCGCCCTTCCATCTCCGCCTGGGCTTCCTTGGTGCGCCGGACGAATTCCGCCTGGAAGGACTCCCAGTCCGCCCTGAACTTCTCCAGCGCTTTCTCGCCGCGGCTCGCCAAGTCCGCTTCCAGCTGGCCGAGGCGCTCCGTGATGCTGCGGAACTCCTCCTTCAGCGCGGTTCTCTCCTCCCCGGTGGCGGCGGTGAGCTCGTCGCGCTGGGCGGCGAACTCGGCCTTCAGGGTGCTCAAGGCCCCTTCGGCCTCGCGGCGCGCTGCCTCCAGGCCGGTTTCCACGCCCTGGTTCACGGAGGCGAGCTCCCGGCGATGCAGCTCGCGGGTTTCCCGGCTGATAGCCGTGAGCTGCGCGGGCAGCAGCTCGGCGAGCTCGGCCACGCGCTTCTCGGCGGAGCCGATCCTTTCGTTGACCGTGCTCTCCAGCTCCGCGCCGCGCCTTTCCAGGCGCTGCACCTCGGCGGCGGCCATCTGGCGCAGGCGGGCCAGCTCCTCGGCGAGCTCCGCGCTGTGCCGCTTCTCCAGGCCCTGACGCTCGGCGGTCCCCGCCTGGGCGATCTCCGCCAGCCGGCCCTCCAGCTCCGCCTGAAAGGTTCCTATCCGCTCCTCCATGCCGACGCTGCGCTGGCGCAGGTCCTTGAAGAAGTCGTCCTCGAACACCTGCAGCTGCGTAGACACGTTCTCGTAGGCCTTGGACTTCAGCTCGCTCAAGCCCGCCCCCAGCTCCTGGACCCCCGCCTGGAGGGCGGCGAACTCGCCCTGGGCCCGTTCCTGCTCCGCCCGGCGCTCTTCGGCCAGCTTCTGGGAATGCGCGGCCAGCTCCTGGCGGACCCGGGTCGCGCTGGCCTCCATGGCCTTGCGTAGATTTGCCTCCAGGGCCTCGATGTCCGGCCCCGCCCCCTCCAGTTTCTGGAAACGGTATTCCATCTCGCGCTCGTAGCTTTCCATGCTCTGCTCCACGCGCTTGAGCACCGCCGCCTGCACCTCCCCGGCGGCCATCTCCACCTTCCGGGC
>CAZMWZ010000003.1:21756-34263 GCA_964570045.1 uncultured Spirochaetaceae bacterium | reverse complement strand
CTGCACGCCCCGGCTTTCGGTGTCGGAGGCGGCTTGCGCCAGCTCGCGCGCCAGGCGCTGGCCCGCCTCAGCGGCCGCCCCGGCGAGCTCCCCTTTCAGCTGCTTGCCCCGAGCCTGCGCCTCGGAGGCCGCCGCGCTCAGCGCGGAGCGGAACTGCGCGCCGCGGGCTTCCGCCTCGGCGAGCAGCTTGTCGAGCGACGCGAGGAACTGCTTGAGGTGGGCCTCCTGCCTCCCCTTGGCCCCCCGCTCGGCCGTCTCCAGCCCTTTGGCCAGCGAGGCCAGGCGCTCCTGCTCCATCTGCTCGGCGCGGCCTTCCAGGCGGTTGAGATAAGCCCCGAAGTCCTTCACGCGCTTCTCTGAAGCCTCCAGCGAGCCGGCGAGCTCCCGGACCTGGCCAACGAGCGCGCTGGAAAGCTCGGCGCGCAGAGCCTCCAGGCCCTGGCGGTTCTGCTCGGCCAGCTTGCCCTGCACCCCGTCCGCGTCCTGTTCCAGGCGGGATAGGCGGGTGGAGACCTCGCCCAGGCGCTTGCCCACCTTGTCCACGAAAAGCGACTCGGCCTGGATCCGTTTCAGGTTCTCGTCCACTCGGGCGGTCATGTCCGCCAGTTCCCCGAGGGTTTTGTCGTAGCCGTCCAGGCGGGCGCGGATATCCTCCACCCCGCCGGCTTTCTGCTGGAGACTCTCCTCCACTTCCCGTACGCGCTTGAGCACCTCCTTGCCGGTCTTGAGGTTGACCCCGAGCTCGATCGAGAGGTTCTTCAGCTCCGTGGTTTTCTCGTCGACCACCGCGGTCAGGCCTTCCCGCACCTTGTCGGAGAAGCGCTTGACTTTCTCCAGAGAACGGCTATTTCGGTCCAACGCCCGGTAGATGATGAGGATTACCAGTACAATGAAAATAGAAACGAGGTTTCCCAGTGAGAAAATCATCGTTCCCCTCCCCCACGCATTTTCTCAAACAGAAACCGCAATAACCCAGTCTCCGCTACATCTTACCCCTACCCCCCGGGGTTGTCAACGCGGAAATATTTCCGCGGCTAAGGCCGTGAGCGCGGCGCTATCCATTCCCCCCGGGCGCTCAGGCGCTCCAGGTGCACGAAGTGCCCGGCGAAGCGGCGGCGGAGGTCGCCGAGCGAGCTCTCCCGCGTCAGGTCGAAGACCGCCACCCGGAAGTCTCCCACCGTCGTGAAATACGGCAGGAACACCGCCAGGTGATAGTGCTGCCGGAGCGCGGGCTGGCTGCCGAGCTCGCGGTTGAGCGACCCGATATAGAAGCTGCCCGGGTGCCGGGGGGCCTCCAAGAACAGGGCCAGCTCCAGCTCCTCGACGGGGTAGCCCACGTCCTCGCGGTATTCCATGTACTCCAGGCGGCGCACGTCGCTGGACTCCGGCCCCGGTACCGGGTCGCCGTAGGCCCTGCCCAGCGCGGCGGCCAGGTTGCGCGCCCAGTCCAGGCCGAAGTAGGGATCGCGGGCCAGCTCGTAGCGCTCGCTCCAGCGGTTGCCCCGCAGCCCCGCGTGCCTCTCCTTGAGCCCGGCCACGCCCAGGTAGCGCCCGCCGGCCAGCGGCCCGTAGTAGCCGTCCACGACCCACTTGGCGAACCCCGAGCAGTTGAGGCCCCCCCCGGCCCCCTGCGCGCTTTCATCGGTGATGCGCACGTAGCGACCCTCCTCGTCCTGGGCGCCGTCGTCGGCTTCCCGCAAGGAGCCCAGGGCTGCGCGGATGCGGCGGGCGGTATCCTCCAGGCGGCGGTCGGCCGTCGGCTCCCCGCGCCACAACAGCAGGTCCCAGCGCACCAGGGGACGGGAAAGCTCCAGAATGCGGGAGAAGGGGGCGGTGAGCAGGGAAGTAAAAGCCACGGGAAGCTGCGCCCGGCGGGCCACCGGGACGCCGAACAGGAACACCTCCATCAGGGTTCTCGCCCCGGAGGGGAACAGCCGCACGAAACAGCCCGGGTCGCTGCGGTAGAACACCTTGGCCTGTACGAACCCGCCGTCCTCTGCACTGCGCTTGATGACCCAGCTGCCGCTGCCGTCGATCGGAAAGGAGGAGCCCTCCTCGTTCAGGAACAGGGTGTACAGGGAGCCGCCGGCCTGCTCGGTGCGGAACTGCACGCGTGGACCGCCCGCCTGGGCGACCAGCACGGCCGGGGCCGCGGCGTTCTCCCGCAGGCTCCCCAGGATCACCTCCCGGTAGCGCTCCCGGATCGCGAGGTTTTCCGGCACCTGGGCGGCGAGGCCGGGGACCAGCCCCAGCAGGAGAGCGAGCGGGAGCAGCACCCGGAGGCTAGGCGAACAGCGTGTCCTCATCGATTCTATTAACGGTGCAACCCAGCCTGATCTTCAGTGTCTCCTGGTCGGCGGCGAACAACGGGCTGATTTCGATGCGGTGCTTCGGCTTGCCGCCTTCGCGGGGCACTTCCACGCCGCAGGCTTCCAGCCAGCGGGCGGCGAGGCCGACCATCCCCTCGACGCAGGCTGCAATGGAGTCCACCCCGGTGGCATTCTTCAGCGGGGCGAACTCCTCCTCGCGTGCGGTCTCCAGGAACTGCGGGTTGGCCGCCAGCGGGATGGCATCGAAGATGAAGCTTTCGAACTTCACGGCCTCCAGCTCCTCCAGGCGCCCTCCGCCCGGTTCCGGTATCAGGGCGCGCACCCGCTTGCGGGCCAGGTGCAGGGGTAGGGGCAGCGGCACCCGGGCGGCGAAGGCCGTGTTCAGCACGTGGATGGCGATGGAGCCGTGCGGGAACAGCAGGGCGCCCGCCGTCGTGCGGGCCTGCAGGCTTTCGGGGTCCAGGTCGGAGTACTCGATGACCCCCGGGCGTCCGTCGATCAGGCCCGGCACGCCTAGCCGCTCCTCGGGATAGGCCCTGGGGATGACCTTGCTGGACATCTCGGCCGCGCGCAGGCGGTGCAGGCCCACGAACTCCGCATCCGGCAGGCGCACCAGGGGGTTGTCCACCTGGAAGTAGAACAGCTCCTCCACGCCCGCCTCCCCCAGGCTCTCGGTTAGCCCCGCGGTCCGCAGGGCTTCAAGGATGCCGCCGTGCCCCGTGGGGTTCTGGGCCAGGCCGCCGTCCTCCGCCAGCAGCAGCCTGCCCTCCGGCGTGAGGGTGGGCAGCAGGCCCTGCCGGAACAGCGACACCTCCTCGGGCGGCAGGCCGAAGAAGTCGTTGGCGCGGAAGAACTCCAGGGTCTCGCCGTGGTTAAGCGCGCTGGTCATGACGTACCAGCGCTGGCGGGACCCGAAACGGCGGCTCGCCGCCAGAATCTTCTCCGCGAATAGCTGGAAAAGCGACGCCTTGCGGATGGGGGAGATCGGGAAACAGCCCTTGGGTCCCTCCCAGCCCAGCCTGGAGCCCTGGCCGCCGGCCACGGTCAGGTACGCCGTTCGCCCGGAGGCGATGAGCTCTTCCCCCGCCTGCCGCGCCTCCGGGTTGCCGCGCCACTCGGCCAACGGCACCGCCGGCAGCGGGGTGATGCCGCCGTGTAGGCGATAGCCCGCTATTGCGGCGCGATCACCCGCGATGGCGGCGCGGGGGTCGCCGCGCGCGAGGGAGTCCCTCAGCTCCGCCACTACGCGCCGGTCCAAGGCGGATAGGTCGGCCAGCAGGCGCCGCCGGGCGTCCTGCGGCCGGTCGGCCCAATGCGCAAAAAGCTGTTCCTGGCCCGCCGCGCTCCACTCCGCGATGATCGCCCGCGGGTTCATCGCGCCTGCCCACGGGCTAGCGACCAGATTGCCAGCAGGTCCCGGCGCACCGCGGCGATCCGGGCGGCTGGGGTGTCGGCCGGGGGGTTCAGGTCCAACCAGACGCGCTCGCGCGCCCCTTGGATGGTGTAGCGGTCCTCGTACAGCAGGTGCTTCAGGCGCAGCAGCAGCTCGACCTCCCTCTCGGTGTACACCCGGCGCCCGGAAAGGTCCTTGCGCGGGGCCAACAGGGGGATCTCCGCTTCCCAGTAGCGCAGAACGTGCGTTTTCACGCCCAGCAGGGCGGCGATCTGTCCGATGGAATAACGCTTGCCCATGCTTCGCGCTTCGCCCCCGACCTCAGGACTCGCGCAGCTCGATGTCCACCGGCACCTTGGCGAACCCCAGCTCCGCGCGGATGCGGTTCTTGAGGTATTGCAGGTAGCGTGCCGGGAACAGGCGCAGAGAGTTGACGAAGAACAGGAAGCGCACGGGGTTGGACCCGGTCTGGGTGGCGTAGCGGATCTTCACGTTCCTGCCCCGCACCGGCAGGGCGTACTCCGCCACCCAGTGCTTCACCGCCAGGTTCAGCTTGCCCGTGGACACCTGCCTGTGGAGCTGCCGGCCGACCTCCCGCGCCTCAGCCAGAAGGCGGTCGGTCCCGTAGCCCGTGGCGGCGGACAGCGCCACCAGGGGCGCGAACTCCAGCATGGGGAAGGCGAAGCGAACCTTCTCCTCGATTCCCTTCAGCTCGCCCTTCCGGCCTGGGAGCAGGTCGCACTTGTTCAGCACCAGGATCACCCCCCGACCCGCCCGCACGGCCAGGGAAGCGATCTTCTTGTCCTGGTCCGAAATCCCCTCCCGGACGTCCACCAGCAGCAACACTACCTCCGCCTCAGCGATGCTCTTGATGGCCCGGTTGACGGAATAATATTCCACCGCCTCTGAAACGTGGCTCTTGCGCCGGATGCCCGCGGTATCCAGGATGTGGAGGCTCCAGCCCTTGTAGCGCAGGCTGCCGCCGACCGGGTCCCGGGTGGTGCCGGGGATCTCCGAAACCAGCGCCCGCTGCTCGCCCAGCAGCAGGTTTAGCAGGGTCGACTTGCCGGTGTTGGGCTTGCCCAGGATCGCCAGGCGCAGCTCCCCGCGCTGCTCCCGCGCCGGCTCTCCCTCCGCCGCCGGCTCCTGCCCGCCCCCTTCCCCCTCCCTCGCCTCCCTGGCAGCTTCTGCCACTGCGGGCGCCGAGGCTCCGCCGGAGCGCTCCCAGGCCTGCTGGATCAGCTCCTTCAACTCGGCGATGCCCCTCCCGTGAGCGGCGGAAACGGCCGCCAGGCGGGCGAAACCCAGAGACTGGAATTCCCCGAGGGCCAGCTCCTGCTTGGGGCCGTCCACCTTGTTGACTACCAGCACCACCTTGTCCCGGAACCCCTCCAGGCGGCGCAGGCGGTCGATGAGGGCGTAGTCTTCCCGGGTCAAGCCGGCGACCTCCACTAGCGCCAGGGCCAGGTCGCTCTGCGCGGCGATGGCCAGGCTGCGGCGCGACACCTCACGCTCCAGGTCCCCGCGTTCCAGGGTGTAGCCGCCGGTGTCCAGCAACCGGACCCGCAGGCCGCGGAGGTGAAGTTCGCCTTCCAGCACGTCGCGGGTCACCCCCGGGGTAGAATCCGTGATGGAGCGCTGGCGGCCCACGAGACGATTGAACAGGGTGGACTTGCCGACATTGGGCCGGCCGAGCACGGCGACGCTGAAGGCCCTCTGCTCAGATGGAGCCGATGAACTCAAAGCGCTCCTCCATCCACTGCCGGACGCGGCGGTTCACCTCGCGCTGGGATTTCATCTCGAGGATCGCGCCGGCCAGCTCCTCGGCTTCGGCCAGCGTGACCGAGCGGATGATCCGCTTGGTCTCCGGGATGGCGATGGAGCCCATGCTGAACTCGTCCAATCCCAGGCCCAGCAGCACCACCACGGCGTAGGGATCGGCGGCCATCTCGCCGCACATCCCCACCGGGATGCCGCTGGCGTGCGCGTTGTCGATCACGGACTTCAGCAGGCGCAGGACCCCGGGGTGGAAGGGCTCGTAGAGGTAGGCGATGCGCTCGTTTTCCCGGTCCACCGCGATCAGGTACTGGATCAGGTCGTTGGTGCCGATCGAGAAGAAGCTCACCCGGCGGGCCAGGATGTCCGAGGTGAAGGCGGCCGAGGGCACTTCGATCATGATCCCGACCGGGATCTGCTCGTCGAAGGCCAAACCCTGGGCGCGCAGCTCCTGCTTGGCCTTTTCCAGCACTTCCAGCACCGCTTCCAGCTCCTCCACGCCGGAGATCATGGGGAACATCAGCCTCAGATTGCCGTGCACGGAGGCTCGCAGCAGCGCACGCAGCTGGGTCAGGAACACGTCCTGCCGGGACAGGCAAAAGCGCACCGCCCGCCAGCCGAGGATCGGGTTGGACTCCCCCCCGGGGCTGACCCCCGGGATGATCTTCTCCCCCCCCAGGTCCACGGTGCGGATGGTCACTGGGCGGGGCTTCATGGCCGTCAACACGTGACGGTAGGCCTCCAGCTGCTCCTCCTCGGTAGGGAAGCGCTTGGGCAGGATATACAGGAACTCCGAGCGGAACAGACCTACGCCGTCGGACCCGTGCGCCAGCGCCGACTCGGTCTCCTCCGGGACCTCGATGTTGGATTCCAGGCGGATCAGCTTGCCGTCGCGGGTCTCGGCTTTCAACTCGCTCAATGGCAGGAGCTGCAGCTCGTGCTTCTGCCACGCTTCCCGGCTGGCCCGGTACTGCTCCAGCGTGGCCTCGTCGGGATTGACGATGACCTGCCCGCGGGTCCCGTCCACGATGAGCAGGTCCCCGGTTCGGGCCTGCTCGGCGAGCTGGGACAGCCCGAGCACCGCCGGGATGGCGAAGGAGCGGGCCAGGATGGCCACGTGCGAGGTCCGGCCGCCGGAATCCGCCGCCAGGCCCAGGACCTTGCGCTTGTCCATGGCGATCACGTCGGAGGGCAGCAGGGTGTGGGCCACCACGATGCACTCCTCCTCCAGCTCGGCCAGCGCCGGCCGCCGGGGGCTGGCCAGCTGCCCCAGGAGCCGCTGGGCCACGTCGTGTATGTCGCTGCTGCGCTCCCGCAGGTACTCGTTGTCGCTCTCCGCCAGCTTCGCCGTAATGGCGGCCACCACCCGCTGCAGCACCCACTCCGCGTTCTTGCGCTGGACGGCGAGCTCCTGCTCCACCTGCTCGACGAGCTCCGGGTCGTTCAGCATCAGGATGTGCGATTCCAGGAGGCGGCCCTCCGGCTGCCCCGGCGCGGTGCTGCCCCGCAGGGCTTCCAGCTCGCGGCTGGCCCTCTCCCGGGCCCCCCGGAAGCGGGCCAGCTCCTCCTGAAGGCGCGCCGGGGCGACGTCGTAGACGGCTACGGTCTGCCGGACAGCGGAAAACAGGAATGCCTTGGCGATAGCGATCCCCGGCGAGACCATGATGCCTTTGAAGAGCTTCATAGCGGCTTTACTATATGTGCAATTCGGGGTGGTGTCAAATCAATCGGCCCTGCGGTTTTGCCGATGATTAGAGCAGCATGGCGCGCAAGCGTAACACCATTGGCTGCCTGTTCTACGTGGCCCTCGTTCTGCTGGCGCTGGTCATCTTCCTCTTCAACCGGGCCCGAGTGCAGGAAGTCATCGAAAAAACCGGCTTCACCCGGCTTTTCGAGAAAAAAAGGCCAGCCCCGGTGGAGGTGGTGGTCGCGCCGCCCGAAAAGCCTCAAGGCCAGCCGCAGGCCGCCCCTCCGGTCAAAGAAGCTCCGCCCGGGGATGTGGTCGTGGAGCTGGTGAAGCCAACGGTGCCGCCGGCCGTTTCGCCGCAGAAGCCCCCGGAGGGCAAGAAGCAGGAGCCGCCGCCAACGCGGACTCGGCAGGCGCGCCTGTTCTTCATCGCCGTGAAGTCGGACGGGGAGATCCAGTTGAAGAGCGTGATCCGGCCGGTCAAGTATGCGGACGCACCGCTCACCTCCACTCTCGAAGCGCTTCTGCAGGGACCGACGCCGTCGGAGGTGAACCAGGGCCTGATGAGCCTGGTCGCGCCGCAGGCTCGCCTACATCGGGTCTACGTGCAAGAGGGCACCGCGTACCTGGATTTCAGCGAGGCCTTCCGCTTCAACTCCCTGGGCAAGGAGGGCCTGGCCGCCCAGCTCCAGCAGGTGGTGTACTCGGCCACGGAGTTCCCGACGGTGAAAAGGGTGCAGATCCTCCTGGAGGGCAAGAACGCCGACTACCTGGGGCCCGAGGGGATCTTCATCGGCAAACCGCTTTCCAGGGACTCATTCGGGCAGTAGCTCCGCGAGCAGGCGCTCCGGTTGCCGGGTGCCTGGCTGCCCGCTCAACCAGAAGAAGTATTCCCGGTTCCCGCGGGCTCCGGCCGGGGAGGCCGCCGCGACTCGCTCCAGATACACCCCTTCCAATTCCAGATCGCGGGCCAGGGAGACGAGAATCCGCCGCTGCGCTCCCGGGTCGCGCACCACCCCGCGGAAGCCCGCCTCCGGCGAGCGCCACTCGAACTGCGGCTTGACCAGGGCGAGCAGCCACTGGCGTGCGGTGATCGCCAGCAGGTGGGCGGCGGCCCGCCGCAGGGAGCGGAAGGACAGGTCGGCCACGGCGGCGTCCGGGGCGGCGGGTAGGGCGGCAGTGGTGAGGGACAGGATGTTGGTGCGCTCCAGTACGATGACGCGCGGGTCGCGGCGCAGCCGGAAATCCAGCTGCCCGTAGCCCACGTCCACCGCGATCACCCGCTGCGCCCCGCGCTGGAGCAGGCAGTCGGTGAACCCTCCGGTTGAACAGCCCGCGTCCAGCAGGCACAGCCCCGCCACCGGCGGTCCGTGAGCCGACAGGGCCCCGTCCAGCTTCAGGCCGCCCCGCGAGACGAAGCGGCGCCGTTCCATGGTCACCCGCGCCCCGGACACCCGGAAGCGGGGGTCGCGGATGCGCGCCCCGTCCACCAGCACCTCGCCGCAGAGGATGCGGGCGAGCAGCTCCTCGCGGTCGCTCGCGGGCTGCAGGCTCGCAAGCAGCTCGAGCAGCGGCCGGCTCTTCATGCGTCCTGGGCGATCCTCTGGATGGACAGGGCCTTGCCGTCGGCCGGGTTGATCTCGACCAGCGCCCCCATGATCACCCCGTCGGAGTTCTCCACCTCCATCTTGATGGGGATCTGGGTGAGGCTGCGGCGGATGGAGATCTCCCGCTTCATGCCGATCACCCCCAGCTTCGGCCCGGTCATGCCCACGTCCCCAATGTAAGCCGTCCCGCCGGGCAGGATCCGCTCGTCGGCGGTCTGCACGTGGGTGTGCGTGCCCAGCACCGCGCTCACCGCGCCGTCCAGGTGCAGGGCCAGCGCCTCCTTCTCCTCGGGGCTTTCGGCGTGGAAATCCACAAGGATGACCCTGGTCTTCCCGTGAAGCTTTTTAGCCAGCTCGGAGCCGACCGCGAAGGGGCAGCGGATGCTGGGCAGGTGCAGGAGGCCCTGCAGGTTGATCACCGCCACGCTCACTTCCCGCTTGGTGAGGACCAGGAGGCCCTTTCCGGGCACGCCTGCCGGGTAGTTTTCGGGGCGCAGGATACGACCGTCGGTATCCAGCAGGGGCAGGATCTCCCGCCGCTGCCAGATGTGGTTCCCGGAGGTGATGACCTCCACCCCGCTCTTGAACAGGGAGCCGGCGATCTCGGGGGTCAGGCCCAGGCCGTCGGCCGCGTTCTCCCCATTGGCGATCACCAGGTCGGCGCGGGTCTTCTTCAAAAGGGTGGGCAGGCCCATGAACAGGGCCCGGCAGCCCGGCGACCCGACCACGTCCCCGACCAGCAGGATCCGGAAGGTCTCCGTCAGCGGGCGTACTCCACAATGCGCGTTTCGCGGATGATCGTCACCTTGATCCGTCCGGGGTACCTGAGCTCGCCCTCGATCTTCTTGGCGATGCTCTTGGCCAGGCCCTTGGCCCCCTCGTCATCCACCTCGTCGTTGTTCACCAGGATGCGCACCTCGCGCCCGGCCTGGATAGCGTAAGCCTTGTCCACCCCCGCGAAGCTTTCGGCGATCTTCTCCAGGCTCTCCAGGCGCTTCAAGTAATTGTCCAGGGTTTCCCGCCGGGCGCCCGGGCGGGAGGCGGAAATGGCGTCGGCGATCTGCACCACCGTGGCCTCCAGGCTGGTCGGCTCCACGTCGTTGTGGTGCGCGCCGACCGCGTTCACCACCCGCGGGTCCTCGCCGATTTTGCGCGCCAGCTCCATGCCCATCTCGGCGTGGTTGCCTTCGCCGTTGGACTCCACCCCCTTGCCGATGTCGTGCAGCAGCGCTCCCCGCTTGCACACTGCCACCTCCGCGCCCACCTCGGCGGCCAGGGCGGCGGCGATGAGCGCCACTTCCTTCGAGTGGTCCAGTACGTTCTGTCCGTAGCTGGTTCGGTAGTGCAGCCGCCCCAGCGCCCGGATGCCTTCGGGGGGCATGTTGTGGATGCCCAGCTCGAACAGGACCTTCTCGCCCTCCTCGTAGATCGTCTGGCTGACCTCCTTGGTCACCTTCTGCACGATCTCCTCGATGCGGGCGGGGTGGATACGGCCGTCGGAGATGAGACGCTCCAGGGCTACCCGGGCGATCTCCTTACGGATGGGATCAAAGCAGGAGATGACTACCGCCTCGGGCGTGTCGTCGATGATGACGTCCACCCCGGTCAGCGTCTCCAGGGTGCGGATGTTGCGGCCTTCCCGGCCGATGATCCGGCCCTTCATCTCGTCATTGGGCAGGCTCACCGTGGACACCGTGACTTCGGAGCTCACGTCCGTAGCGATGCGCTGGATGGTGGCTACGACGATGTCCCGGGCCTTGCGATCGGCCGTGACCTGGGCTTCCTGCTCGATCAGGTTGATCTTGACCTGGGCTTCGTGCAGGGCTTCGTTCTCCAGGCTCTGGACCAGCAGGCGCTTGGCCTCCTCGGCGGACAGCCCGGAGATGCGCTCCAGCTCCTTGACCCACTTCTCCTGCTCGAGGGACAGGGCCTGTTCCCTGTCCAGGAGCATCTTCTCTCTGTTGGCCAGGCCGCGTTCCTGGTTTTCCAGGAACTCCTGACGTTTTTCAAAGTTCTCTTCTTTTTGGATGAGCCGGCGCTCCATGCGCTGCAACTCTACCCGGCGCTCTCGCGTTTCCCGTTCTAGTTGGTTTCGCTCCCGTATCTGCCGGTCCTTGATCTCCAGCAGAGCCTCATTTTTCTTCGCTTCCGCTTCTTTAAGTGCTTCCTGGAGGACTCTTTCAGCTTTCTGCTCCGTTGAGGAAAGTTGGAACCTGGCAAATAGCCAGCGGATGAACCAGCCTAGAATAAAAGCAGCGAGAGGAATAATGACGAACAAGACTATGTTGCGCATTATATTCCTCCGACATAAGCTTGCTTGAGAATTTACCTTTTTTTAGGACGTTATGTCAATAAATGAAAAAGCGGAGGCTGTCGGCCTGTTTAGAGCATTGTGCTAGTAACGTTGCTGCTCCAGGGGCTAAAGGTAGATCTCCAGCTTATTGATGATATCCTTCAGCTCCATGGACTTCTTCGAAGGCAATCCCAGGAATAGGACGGCCTGCGTTTTCTGATAGACTGCAGGCAGAAAGAGCGCCGCCTTCATGTATTTCAAGTCTTCCGGGTTGAACCGCGCCGCCAGGCTGGGGATGCTCTCCGGCCGCTCGCTGAGGAGCACCGCCTGTCGCCGGCTCAGAAACCGGTCGTAGAAGGGGTCGCCGGCAGAGAACAGGATCCGCTCTGGCTTGTCGAGCAGCCCGATGCGCAGCTTGGTGACGTACGCGTCCCCGGCCTTGACCAGCAGCGCAGCGTTCACGGCCTTGATCTTCCGCGAGATCTCCACGAGGGATTTCATGCTGCCCGTTTCGCTGGCCCCGTCCCGGAACTGCTGCAGGTACTGGTCGTAGTCCAGGCCGTCGGAGAAACGGATCCTTTTGGCCCGCTTTTGGTCGGAATAAGAGACGCGTTCGCCCCGCGCCGCAGGGGAACCCAGCTCGGTGGAAAGATCCACTCCGAAACCCGTTCCCAGCAGGGCGCCGATCCCGGACTCCTCGTCTTCCCCCGTGCTCAGTACGGCCTCCGCCAGCGCCTTCAGCCCGCGGCCCACCTTCGCCGCGCCGCGCTCCCGGCCCAGACGCACCTCCTCCTTGATGCGGTATACCCCGTTTTCCATGATCACGCTCGTGCGCTGCTCCAGGATCTGGGCTTCGATCTCCACAAGGGAGAAGGTGCGCAGGAGGCCTTGCGCCGCCAGTTGGTCCAGCTGTGCGGCCTCTTCGCCGGACAGGCGCGCGGCCGCCGGCTCTTCCATTTCTAGCTCGACCGGCGACTCCAGCAGCTCCCGGATCGCCCCGGGCTCCGCCTCCGCGCTTTCTAGCTCCGTTTCGGGGGCTTCCTCCCCCGCCTCCTCCTCGCCGGCCTCCTCCAACGCCTCCAGCGTCTCTAATGCCTCCGGTGCCTGGACCGGCTCGGCTTGCTTCCTGGCCGCCGGTTCGACGCGGACCGGCTCCTCCACGGGCGGCAACTCCTCGAGCTTTTCCTGGGGTTCCGGGGGTAGCGCAATGATTTCCCCGACGGGCGTCAGTTCCTCCAGGACCGGTTCGACCTCGGCCGCGGTTGCGGCCTCACGCGCCGCGCCCGGGGCGGCGACGGCGGCCGCCTCCATCACGGCAGCGGTCTTTTGAACGACGGCCTCAACCTCTGCCGCGGCAGCGGGCTTTCGCCCCACTACCTCGATTTCTTCGACTGCCGCCGCAGTAGCGGGCGTCTGCCCGA
>CAZMWZ010000003.1:11633-21656 GCA_964570045.1 uncultured Spirochaetaceae bacterium | reverse complement strand
CCTCGACCGCCGCCGCAGTAGCGGGCGTCTGCCCGATTTCTTCAACCGCCTCAGCTTCCTCTTCGGCCGCCAACTCCTCAACCGCCGCCGGGGGGGGCTCACGCGCCGCTTCACCGAGTTCGGATACTTCCTCGACGCTGATCTCTTCTACCACTAGCCTATCGCGACGAGAGGAGACAACCGGCGGCCTGGCTTCCACTGACGCGGCCGCGCCAGTGGAAACCGGGAGGGTTCCGGCCATGGTGAAGCGGCCGCGGTCCAGCGCCTTCTGGATCATCTCCTCGATCTGGCTGATGTCCACTTTTTCGCGGGGCTGCTCTCCGAGTCGCGCCTCGATGATAGCGATGATCTCGTCCCAGCCGCGGTCGATGAGACCGTCCAGCTCGGCCTCCTTGCCCTGCGGGATGCGCCCCACGCCTCTCTTGATCCGGGAGCGCAGCTGCGCCCGACCTCCGGCCAGTTCGTCGCGCCAGCGCTTCCAGTCCACCCGCTCCTTTCCCTCGATAAGCTCCGCGAGGACCTCCAGCTGGAAGCGCTTGATGCGCCTGGTGAGCAGCACCTGCGGGTCCTGGCGGATGTTGAAGATAAGGAACACCAGCAGAAACACCGTGAGCAGCACCGCGGCCAGGAGGATGGCCTTCAACAGCGGCTGCAGCTCGATCGAGGAGTAAGGCACGAGCCAGCCTACCAGCCCGAACTCTCCGGCCTGGCGGCTGAGCAGCAGGTGCCTGCTTTTTCCTGTTGGGCCCTCGAACTCCAGGGTGTCCTGGCTGTCGGCCGGCCGGGGGCGTCCGGTCCAGGAGGAGGCCACGCGCGGCGCCACCAGTTCCCGCTCGGCAGCGGGGAAGTTGATCAGCACCCCGAGGCGGTCCACCAGCATCAGCTCCCGAACCTCCAGGCCGGGCTCGCGGGCCAGGGCGGCTTCTAGATCGCCGGCCGAGAGAAAGAACAACGCGGTGCCGCGGTACTCGCCGCGGCCGTCGCTTACCGGCAGCGGGTAGATCAGGCGCCCGCCTCCGCCGTCGATCGCGAGGCGCGGCTCCTGACCTGCCCGGGCCAGCAGCTCCGCCCCTCTTAAGGAAGGCTCGGACCTGGAAAAGTCGAGGTAAGTGACCGTCCGCTTGTCGGTCCCCAGTGATACGTCCTGACGAAAAGTGCTGAAGTGGACTTTCTCCCCATCCGGGTCCAGGAAGCGGACGCCCAGGAGGTTCGGGTATTCTTCGAGGAGCCTGCCGAACAGGTTGGTGCGATTGAAGATGTCCTCGCGGCTCTGCTGCCCCGTGGAGGAGAAAGCCCCGGCGATGAAAGGATCCTTGGGATTGAGCCTCTCGGCGAAGCGCTCCACGTTTCGCTGGTGGTAGCGCTCCACGACCCCGGCTACCGTGGCCAGCGTCTCGGCGCGCTCCCGCAGCACCCGAGGCTGGAAAAAGGCGACCTGCACGTAATCGAACAGCCCGCGGAATGCCAGCACTGAAAAAGCGGCGAATAGCGCTAGCGCGATGAGAAGCGAAAGGCTGATTTTCAGACTCTGCCGCATGCCGGGGTACGCGTCCTTTAACTATTATTATATATCGGCCGTCGTGATACTCCCAATAGCCCGAAATCCCCGATCACAGGAACAGCATCCCGTAGTTGACGGCGGCGAGCCCTCCGAGAGCCGCAATAGCGGCGGCGGACTTGGCCCGAGGGCCGCCGCGCGCCCTGCCGGGGGCTGCCCCCGCGGGGGATTCGGACCAGAGCGCGGCGAGAGCCTGATCCAGTCCCTCGGCCATCCGGGAAAGCGGGACCCCGCGGCGAAGCTCCAGGAGCCGGTTCAGGTAGAAGAACGTGCGCGCCACGTACCGGCCGGCGGTCCCGGGCAGCTCCAGGTCGGGGCGCACGCACAGCCGGGAGAGGTAGACAAGCCCCACCAGGGTCAATCCTTTTCCCAGGCCGGACTCCAGCGCGCCCTGGGTGATCTTCAACGGCCCCAGGTTGAGGAGCACCCTGCCCAGCGGGACCGCGAGGTTCATGGCGACCGTCGCCGCCAGAAAAACCACGGACCCCAGGCCGGCCCGCCAGCACCCGCGCGGTCGTGCCCAGACGGCCAGGGCGAAGAACAGCAATACCTGCGCCGCCTTGAAAGCCAGGCGGTGCTGCAGCCACAACGCCGGGGCCTGTAGCAGCCCGAACGCAAATAAAAAAGAGGGAGACACCCCCCTCAGGATCCAGGCATCCCCCTCTGCAGGCGCGTCCTTCACGTGGCCTCAGGTCTCTTTTACTTCCTGCTTCGCCTCTTCCTTCTTTTTCCTGCGCGGCGCGCGCTCCTTGCGCTCCACCAGCTCCAGCAGCACCATCTCGCTGGCGTCCCCGTAGCGGGCGCCGAGCTTGAGGATTCGCGTATAGCCTCCCGGTCGGCTGGCGAAGCGCGGGGCGATATCGGTGAACAGCTTGGCCAGCACCGCCTTGTCGGCGATGCTGCGGGCGATGAGCCTGCGGTTGTGCACCGTGTCCTGCCTTGCCCGGGAGATCATGCGCTCGACGACGCGGCGCATTTCCTTGGCCTTGACCTGGGTGGTCCGGATGCGCTCGTACCTGAACAGTGCGGTGGCCATGGCCTTGTACAGGGCGATGCGGTGGCTGCGGTTGCGCCCGAGCCTTTTGAACCCCATCCTATGCTTCATCGTCGGCTTCCTCCGCCTTGGCTGCTTCCACCGTCTGGTCCTTCTTAACTTCCAGAGAGGCCAGCTTGCGAAGCACGCTGTAGTCCTTCATGCCCAGGTCCAGGCCGCGTTCCTGCAGCTTGTCCTTGATCTCCTGCAATGATTTCTTGCCGAAGTTACGCGTCTTGGCGATCTCGTCCTCGGTGCGCCGGGTCAGGTCGCCGATCGTGCGGATGTTGGCGTTGCGCAGGCAGTTGGAGGAGCGCACTGACAGCTCCAGCTCCTCCACCGGGGTGTCCAGTATGGCCCGCACGCGCGCGTCCTCCTCGTCCACCGCCCCTTCGTCGGTCGCAGCCTCCTCGTCGAAATTGATGAAGATCGACAGGTGATCCTTGGCTATCTTGGCGGCCTCCGCCAGCGCGTCCTCCGGGCGGATCGTTCCGTCGGTGTACACCTCCAGGATCAGCTTGTCGTAATCGGTGCGTTGCCCCACCCGGGTGTTCTCCACCGAGTACCTGACCTTGGTGACCGGCGAGAACACCGCGTCAACCGGTATGGTGCCGATCACCTCGATGTACTTCTCGCTGCGCTCCGAGGGCACATATCCTCGGCCCAGGTCGATCTGGATCTCCAGCTCCAGGTTGGCCTTCTCCATCAGGGTGGCGATTTCCAGGTCCTTGTTCATCACCTGGATGGTGTCGTCGACCTCCAGATCCTTGGCGGTGAGCCTGCCGGGACCCTTGGCCTCGACTACGATGACCTTCTCCTCCTCCCCCCCGGGCAGGGCGAGCTTGACCTGTTTCAGGCTGTTGATGATGTCCGGGGTGTCCTCGGCGACCTCGGGGATGGCCTCGAACTCGTTGGTGATCACCTTGGGGGCGCCGTCCGGACCGTAGCTGGTGACGCGGATCCCGGTGATGGCATAGCCCTGGATCGAGGACAGCAGGATCCGCCGCAGGGTATTGCCCATGGTCACCCCGTAACCGCGCTCGAAGGGGTAAGCCACGAAGCGTCCGTAGTTGGGCGCCGCCTCGCTGTGCTCGAAGGTGATGCCTTTGGGTCTCTTGAATCCCTTGAGAAGGTTTCTCCTGGCCATTCCGACTCCTTACTTCGAGTAAAGCTCGACGATCAACTGCTCCCTGATGTCCGCCAGGTCGGGGATGTCCGCTCTGCGCGGTACGCCGCGCACCTTGCCCCACAGCCGGTCCGGGTCCACCTCCAGCCAGGGCGACACCCCGGAGCGGGAGAGCTCCTTGAGGCTGTCCTTGATGGCCACGATCTTTTTCGCCGGTTCGTGGATGTCGATCTCATCACCTTCGCGTACCAGATAGGAAGCGATGCCCACCTTCTTGCCGTTGACCCGAACGTGCCCGTGCAGCACCAGCTGCCGGGCGGCCTTTCGCGACGGAGCGAAGTGCATCCTATAAACCATGTTGTCCAGTCGCCGCTCCAGCATGACGATCAGGTTCTCGCCGGTGACGCCCTTCAGGCGCTGGGCCCGGGTGAAGAAGATCCTGAACTGCTTCTCCAGCATGCCGTACATGCGCTTCACCTTCTGCTTCTCGCGCAGCTGGAAGGAGTAGTCGGAGGGCTTCTTGTTCCTGGCCCGCAGCCCCTCGCCCGGTTTTCCGCGGCGCTTGGTGATGGGACACTTGTCGCTCTTGCAGCGGTCGCCCTTCAGGAACAGCTTGACCTCTTCCTGCCTGCAAAGCCGGCACTGCGGACCGATATTTCTCGCCATTCAAACCCTCCGTTAGACTCGGCGCTTTTTCTGCGGCCGGCAACCGTTGTGCGGGATTGGGGTGACGTCCTGGATGGACTTCACGCGGATGCCCAGCACCCCCAGCGCCCGGATGGCTGACTCGCCGCCGTTGCCCGGACCCCTTACGAAAACGTGCACCTCGGCCAGGCCCATTTCCTTGGCTTTTCTGGCCGCGGCTTCCGCGGTGGACTGGGCGGCGAAGGGGGTAGACTTCTTGGCGCCCCTGAAGCCCAGAGCCCCGGCCGACGCCCAGGAGATGGCGTTGCCCATCCGGTCGGTCACGGTGACGATCGTGTTATTGAAGGTCGCCTGGATGTAGACGTTGCCCTCAGCTATATTCTTCTTCTTCTCTTTCTTGGTCTTCGCCACTTACAAAGCCTCCTCCAGCCTACTTGGTAGCCTTCCGCTTCCCGGCCACGGTCTTGCGCTTGCCCTTGCGGGTGCGCGCGTTGGTCCTGGTGCGCTGGCCGCGCACCGGCAGGCCGCGCCGGTGGCGCAAGCCCCGGTAGCAGCCGATGTCCATCAGACGCTTGATGTTGAGCGACACCTCGGTGCGCAGGCGTCCCTCGACCTTGTAATCGCTTTCGATGATCTTGCGGACTGTGTTGACCTCCTCGGCGGACAGGTCGTTGATCCGCTTGTTCGGGTCCACCCCGGCGGCGGCGCAGATCGCCTGCGCCGAGGAGCGCCCGAGCCCGAAAATATAGGTCAGGGCGATGTCCACGTGCCTGTTGGGCAGGTCCACTCCCGCGATGCGTGCCATGCTGCTTGAACCTCCTCTTACCTTTGCCTCTGCTTGTGCTTGGGGTTGCTGCAAATGATGCGCAGGACCCCCTTGCGGCGGATGATCTTGCACTTGTCGCAGATCGGCTTCACGCTCACTCGAACCTTCATCTGGAATCTCCTATAGGTACCGTGACCGAATCTTGCCCTTGCGCACGATGCCTTCGTGGTGATGCATGCGCAGGTGAGCCTCCACTTGGGCCATGGTGTCCAGGTCCACCCCGACCAGGATCAGCAGACTCGTGCCGCCGAGCAACTGCGCGACCGAGGAGGGAAAATTGAACCAGGTCTGGACCACCGAGGGGATGATGGCGATGAACGCCAGGAAAAGGGAACCCGGCAGGATGATCCGGTTGAGAATCCTGCTCAAGTATTCCTCCATTTTTTCGGTGCGGATGCCCGGAATCGAGCCGCCGTTCTCCCGGATGTGCTTGGAGATCTCCACCGGGTTCAGGCTGACCTGGGTGTAGAAATAGGCGAAGAAAATGATCAGCAGGGCGTAGGCCATCACGTAGGGCAGGCCGTTGGGGTGCAGCCAGGACGAGAAGCGCCCCAGCCAGCTGAAGGAAGGGTTCTTCGCCAGGCTGCTAGCGATCTGCAGCGGGAACACCAGGACCGAGGAAGCGAAGATCACCGGGATGACCCCCGAGGGGTTGATCTTGAAGGGCAGGTAGGTGTTCTGGGCGCCGTAGATCTTGCGGCCGATGACCCGCTTGGCGTAGTGCACGGGGATCTTGCGCTGACCCTGCTGCTCGTAGACCACCAGCGCGACCACCACGACGAACATGATCAGCACCACGAGGACGAACACGGGGTTCAGCTCCCGCCGGCGGATCTGCTCCACCAGGGTGTAGATCGAGTAGGGGATGCGCGTCACGATCCCGGCGAAGATCAGGAGCGAAATCCCGTTGCCGATGCCGCGCTGCGTGATCTGCTCGCCCAGCCACATCAGGAAGACCGTGCCGGCGGTTACCGTGAGCATGGCCAGCAGGATGTAGGCCATCCGGCCCAAGGTAATGGCGTCCGGGATCTGGTCGATGTACTGGGTCACGGTGTAGCCCTGGATCAGGCACACGATGATGGTGCCCCAGCGGGTGTAGCGCTGGATCTTCTTCCGCCCCCCCTCCTCCTCGGACAGCTTCTTCAGCCGCGGGAATACCAGGGTCAGCAGCTGCATGATGATGGACATCGAGATGTAGGGCATGATCCCGAGCATGAAAACGGAGAAATTCTTGAACGCCCCGCCGGCGAAGAAGTCGAAGTAGTCGATTATGCCCGACGCCCCTGCCTGCTCCTGCACCGACATGTAGAGCTTCAGGGCCGTGATGTTCACGCCGGGAATCGGGAGGTTGGCCCCCAGGCGGAAGATCAGCAGGATAAAAACCGTGAACAGGATGCGGTCGCGCAGGTCCTTGACCCGGAAAATCTCTACAAGCGGATTGGCTGGCATTCGTTCCCTACCCTGTTTTATTCGGCCTTGGCCGCGGTGCCGCCGGCCGCCTCGATCGCGGCCCGGGCCCCCGCGCTGACCTTGTCCACCTGCACGGTGAGCCTCTTCGTCAACTCACCACCGGCGAGGATCTTGACCAGGCGGTCGCTGGCCCGGATCAACCCCTGCGCCAGAAGGCTCGCGCGATCCACCACCGCGCCTTCGCCGAAGGCGTTCAGCTTCTCCAGCTTCACCGTGGCGTACTCCTTGCGGAAAGGATAGTTGGAGAAGCCGCGGCGCGCTACGCGGCGAAACAGCGGCATCTGGCCGCCCTCGAACCCGACCCTCACGCCCCCGCCGGCCCGCGCGTTCTGCCCCTTGTCGCCCCTGCCGGCCGTGGAGCCGTGCCCCGAACCGGGGCCGCGGCCCAGGATCTTCTTGTGCTTCGTGGCGCCGGCCGGCCTGCGGATGTCGAACCTTTCGGTACTCACCTCTATACCTCCTCGACCTGGACCAGGTGGGCGACGACGCGCACCATGCCGAGCACGGCCGGGGTGGCCTCCAGTTCGGTGGCGGCACCCAGCCTCCTCAGGCCCAGGGCCGTGACGGTGCGCCGGCAGGCGGGCTTGCTGGCGATCGGACTGCGCACTAGGCGTATACGGATTTTCTTCATGCTTTAACCCCAAAACTCCTTGAGGGTCTTGCCGCGCGCGGCGGAGACCTTGCGGGCGTCCATCAGCTCGCCGATGCCCGCGAAAACTGCCTTGACGATGTTCATGGAATTGGAGGAGCCCTGGGACTTGCTCAGGATGTCCCGCACGCCGGCCGCCTCCATCACCGCCCGCACCGGTCCCCCCGCGATGATCCCGGTCCCCGGCGAGGCGGGCTTCAGCAGCACCCGGGCGCTCTTGAACCTGCCAATAACCATATGAGGGATGGTGGTCTTCTTCTGGGGCAACAGCACCAGGTTGCGCTTGGCCCGCTCGATGCTCTTGCGGATGGCGTCGGAGACGTAGTTGGCCTTGCCGAAGCCGTACCCCACCCGGCCGTTGCGGTCGCCCACCACGGTAAGAGCCGAGAAGGAGAATCTCCGGCCGCCCTTGACGACCTTCGCGATCCGGTTAAGGCGCACCAGCTTCTCCATATATTCCCGGTCCCCGCGCTCCCCCCGGTCCTGGCGGTCGCGGCGCTCCGGGCGGTCCCGCCTGTCCTGTCGATTCCTGTTCTCCAAGCTCTGCCCCCCTTAGAACTTAACTCCGGCCTTCCGGGCGCCGTCGGCGATGGCCTGGACCACGCCGTGGTAGGCGTAGCCGTTGCGGTCGAACACGACGCTGGCGATGCTCTTTTCCTTCAGGCGCTGCCCGATCAGCTCACCGAGCTGCGCGCCGCCGGCCACCGTGCTCTTCACCTGCGCCAGCGCCTTTTCCTTGTTGGAAACCGCGGCCAGGGTGCAGCCCTTGGAGTCGTCGATGGCCTGCACGTAGATGTAGCGGGCGCTGCGGTACACCGTCAGGCGGGGCCGCTGGGCGGTGCCGGCCACCCGTTTGCGGATGTGGGCCTTGCGTCTGGCTCTCTTGACTTTCTTGTGTTCCAGCCTGTTCATATGCTATTTGACTCCGGTCTTGCCGATCTTGCGGCGCACGAACTCTTTCTCGTACCGGATGCCCTTGCCCTTGTAGGGCTCCGGCGGGCGCAGGGAGCGGATTTCCGCGCATACCTGACCCAGGCGCTGCCGGTCGCTGGAGCCTACGATGATGCGGTTGTTGGCCTCCACCGCCACGCTGACCCCCTCGGGCACGGGGTACTCGATCGGATTGGAAAAGCCCAGGTTCAGCAACAGGCTCCCGCCCTTCAGCTCCGCCCGGTAGCCCACCCCGTTGACCAGCAGTATCTTGCTGAAGCCCTCGGTGACGCCGGTCACCATGTTCTGGATGAGGCGCCGGTATAGGCCATGCATTGCCTTGGACCTCTTGCTCTCGTCCCGGCGGCTCAGCGAACAGACCCCGTCGGCCACGTGCACTTCCACGTTCGCCGCCACGGCCTGGGTGAGCTTGCCTCGCTTGCCTTCCACGCTGACCGCCGAGCCGGCGACCGTCACCTTGACCCCGGGGGGTATGCGGATGGGCAGTCGTCCTATTCTTGACATCGCTTCACCTCACTCACCAGACGCTGCAGATCAGCTCGCCGCCCAGCTTCTTCTCCGTGGCCTTCTTGCCGGTGATCACCCCCTGGGAGGTCGTCACGATCAGGCTGCCGTAGCCGTTGAAGATCCGCGGCATCTCCTTGTAGCCGGTGTACACCCGCCGCCCCGGTTTGGACATGCGCTCTAGGCCGTGGATGACGGACTTGTTGCCGTCGTCGTATTTCAGATAGATCCTGATCTGGTTGGACCCGTCCTGAGCCACCTTCTTGAAGGTCTTGATGAACCCCTCATTCTTCAGGATCTTGACGATCTCCACCTTGAGCTTGGAAGACGGAATGTCCACCTTCTCGAACTTGGCCAGGTTGGCGTTGCGGATCTTGGTCAACATGTCCGCGATGGGATCGGAAACGCTCATCTTACTCTCCCTACCAACTGGATTTGGTTACGCCGGGAAGCTTGCCTTCGCTGGCGAGTTTTCGGAAACAGATCCTGCACATCTGGAACTTCCTGAGATACCCCCGCGCCCGGCCGCAGATGCGGCAGCGGTTGACCTTGCGGGTCATGTACTTGGGCTTTTTCAGGGACTTGTTGATCATCGCTTTTCGTGCCACGTGCGCTTCTCCTTGAGCCGTTACTTGCGGAAAGGCATCCCGAGGGCGGCCAGCAGACTCCTGGCTTCCCGGTCCGTCCTGGCGGTGGTGCAGATGGCGATATTCATGCCGCTCACCCTCTCGATCTTGTCGTAGTCGATCTCCGGGAAGATGATCTGCTCGGTGATCCCCATGGCGTAATTGCCGCGCCCGTCGAAGGCGTTGGGATTGGTGCCGCGGAAGTCCTTGACCCGCGGCAAGGCCACGTTGGCGAGCCGGTCGAAGAACTCGTACATGTGGTAGCCGCGCAGCGTCACCATGGCCCCGATCTCCATGTCCTTGCGGACCTTAAAATTGGCGATGGACTTTTTGGCCTTGGTTTTCACGGCCTTCAGTCCGGTGATCTGAGCCATCTCCTTGACGGCCGCGTCCAGGAGCTTCTTGTTCTGGATGGCCTCTCCCACGCCCATGCTGACGATGATCTTCTCCAGCTTCGGCACCTGCTGGACCGAGGGGTAGGAGAACTCCTCACGCAGCGCCTTGACGATTTTCTCCCGGTACAGAACCCGCAGGCGCGGCTCCTTAACCGGCAGTTTCGCGCCTTCGGCGGGCTTCGCCCCTGCCGGCTTGGCCTTCTCTCCGCCCTTGGCCTTCTCTCCGCCCTTGGCCTTCTC
>CAZMWZ010000003.1:2977-11533 GCA_964570045.1 uncultured Spirochaetaceae bacterium | reverse complement strand
TCGGCCACCTGCTCGGCCGCCTGCTCGCTTGCTTTCACCTTCTCCGCCATTACAGCTCGCCTCCGCACTTGCGGCAAACCCGCACCTTGCGCTCGCCGCCGAGCTTATAGCCGACGCGCGTCGGCCCGCACTTCTTGCAGACCAGCTGCAAATTGGACAGGTGGATGGCGGCCTCTACCGAGGAGATGCCGCCCTTCTGCTGCCCCTTGGGCTTCATCGTTTTCTTGACCAGGTTCAGGCCTTCGATAACGGCCCGTCCCTTGGCGTGGTCGACCTTGACCACCCGCCCGCTCTTGCCGCGGTCCTTGCCCGTCATGATCTGCACCTGGTCGTTTTTCCTGAGCTTGCTCGCCACCAGTTGCTTCCCGCTCATATCACCTCCGGCGCCAGGGAGACGATCTTCATGAAATCCATCTCCCGCAGCTCCCGGGCAACGGGCCCGAAGATCCGTTTGCCCTTGGGGTTGGAGCCCGCGTCGATCAGCACGCAGGCGTTGTCGTCAAAGCGGATGTACGTGCCGTCCGCCCGGCGCAACTCCTTCTTGCAGCGCACGATCACCGCCTTCTCCACGGCGCCCTTTTTTACCGCGGCATTGGGAAGAGCGTCCTTCACCGCCACGACGATGATGTCGCCGATGGCCGCCGTGCGTCGCCGGCTGCCGCCGAGCACCTTGATGCACTGCACGATCTTCGCCCCGCTGTTGTCGGCGACGTTCAGGTTAGTCCTCATCTGGATCATGTCATTTGGCCTTTTCCAGGATTTCCGCGAGGCGCCAGCACTTTTCCTTGCTGAGGGGCCGGCTTTCAATCACCCGTACCAGGTCGCCGATCCCGGCCTGGTTTTCCTCGTCATGGGCTTTCACCTTCTTGGTGAGGGTGATGTACTTCTTGTACAGCGGGTGCAGCTTGCGGCGCTCGATGGCCACTACGATGGTCTTCTGCATCTTGTTGCTCACCACCCGGCCGGTCAGCACCCTTTTGTTGCTCCGCTTGGTTGTGTTCAGTTCTTCCACGTCAGGCTCTCCTAACTCAGCTTCCGGATCCCGAGGTCGTACTCATGGATGATGGTGTTGAGGCGGGCCAGGCGCCGGCGCAGCATCCGCTTGGCCAGCGGGTTGTCGACGTGGCTCAACACCATGTTGAAGCGCAGGTCCCGGTAGCTCTTGCGCAGCTCCTCGCGCTTGGTGAGCAGCTCCTGATAAGGCAGCTCGTTGAACGAATCCTTCATCCCCTTCCCCCTACGCCCTACGCGCCACGAACTTGGTGTGGATCGGCAGCTTGCTGCCCGCCAGCTTGATGGCTTCGACGGCCAGCTCGCGGGTCACTCCGCCGATCTCGAACAGGATCGTTCCGGGTTTGACCGCCGCCACCCAGTACTCCGGGTTGCCCTTGCCCTTGCCCATGCGGGTCTCGGCCGGCTTCTTGGTGTAGGGGATGTCGGGGAAGATGCGGATCCACACCTTGCCGCCCCGCTTGATGTGGCGGGTCATGGCGATGCGCGCCGCCTCGATCTGGCGGTTGGTGATCCAGTAGCGCTCCAGCGCCGCCAGGCCGAAGTCTCCGAAGGAGATCTTGTTGCCCCGCGTGGCCAGGCCTTTCATCCGCCCGCGCTGCTGTTTGCGGAACTTGGTGCGTTTCGGACTCAACATGATCTAGCTCCTGACCCGCTCGCGTTCCCGCTGCTTGCGCAGCAGCAGACCGGCGTCCTCTTTCTTCTCCCCGCCGAACAGCTCCCCCTTGTAAATCCAGACCTTGATCCCTATGCAACCGAAGGTGGTCACCGAGGTGGCCGCCCCGTAGTCGATGTCCGCCCGGAAGGTGTGCAGGGGGATGCGCCCCTCCTTGAACTGTTCGGTGCGGGCGATCTCCGAGCCCCCCAGGCGCCCGGACACCCTGATTTTGGCGCCCTGGACCCCCGCCTTGATGGCGTTGGCAACGGCCATCTTCATGGCCCGACGGAAGGAAGCGCGGGCCTTCAGCTGCCGCCCCACGTTTTCGGCAATCAGCTGGGCGTCGGTCTCCGGGCGGCTGATCTCCTTGATCTTGATCTGGATCTTCTTGCCCACTATCTTCTGCAGCCGTTTGCCCAGCTTCTCGATGTTGGCGCCCTTGGCGCCGATGATCACGCCGGGCCTGCCGGTGTGGATGATCAGAGTGATGCGCTGGGGGTGCCGGATTATCTCCAGGTCGGCAATATCCGCACCCTGGGCCTCCTGGGCATCGAAGATCACCTTCCTCAAGGAAAGGTCCTCGTGCAGCGTGTTGGCGTAGTCCTTGGGGTCGACGTACCACTTGGACTTCCACCCCTTGTTGATGCCCAACCGCAGACCGTACGGATTGACTTTCTGTCCCATCCCTGGCTTCTCCCCTCGCTTAGCGGATTTGATCCAGCACCACCGAGATGTGGCACGTGCGTTTCTGGAGGCGGTCCGCCCGGCCGCGCGCCCGCGGCCAGACCCTCTTCAGGCGCATCCCCTCGTTTACCTGCAGGTCCTTGACGTACAGCATGCCCTCCTCCAGGTTCTTGTTGTTGGACAGGGCGTTGGCTGCCGCCGACTGGATGACCTTTTTGAGGAGGCGCGCGCCCTTGTGGGGCAGCGCTTCCAGCAAGGCGATGGCATCGCCGTACGGCTTGCGGCGAACCTGATCGGCGACGCGCCGGACCTTGAACGGTGAGGCCATCAAATATCGCGAGTGCGCGCTGTAGCCCTTCTTCGCTTCCATTTTGACCTCCCTACTTCTTGAAGGCCTTCTTGTCCGAGCCGCTGTGGCCGCGGAATATGCGGGTGGGCGCAAACTCGCCGAGTTTGTGGCCCACGAGGTTCTCGGTGACGTAGACCGGGACCCAGGTCTTGCCGTTGTAGACCGAAAGGGTGAACCCGACCATCTCCGGGAAAATCGTTGAGCAGCGGGAATAGGTCTTGATCATCTTCTTCTCGCCGCTCTTGTTCATCTCGAGGATGCGTTTGTAGAGGCTCTTGGCGATAAACGGACCCTTCTTGACTGACCTGGACACCGCTGTGGCTCCTTACTTCCTTCTCTTGACAATGAACTTGCTGGAGTACTTGCGCTTGTTGCGAGTCTTGTAGCCCTTGGTGGGGATGCCCCAGGGGGTCACCGGGTGGCGCCCGCCGGAGGTCTTGCCCTCCCCGCCGCCGTGCGGGTGGTCGTGCGGGTTCATGGCCACCCCGCGCACGTGCGGGCGCCGGCCCAGCCAGCGGCTGCGCCCGGCCTTGCCGAGGGAGATGTTCATGTGCTCCTGGTTGCCGACCACCCCGAGGGTGGCGTAGCACCGGACCAGCACCTGGCGCATTTCGCCGGAGGGCATCTTCAGCGTGGCGTACTGCCCCTCCTTGGCCATCAGGGTGGCTCCCACCCCGGCGGCCCGCACCAGCTGTCCCCCCTTGCCGGGATGCAGCTCCACGTTGTGCACTCTCATGCCCGGCGGGATGCGGTCCAGCGGCAGGCAGTTGCCCGGCTCCAGGGGGGCGCCCGGGCCGCTTAAGACCGTGGCGCCGACCTTCAAGCCCTCGGGGGCCAGCAGGTAGCGCTTCTCCCCGTCCTTGTAGGTGACCAGCGCGATGAAGGCGCTGCGGTTGGGGTCGTACTCCAGGGTGCTCACCACGCCCGGGATGCCGAACTTGTCGCGGCGAAAATCGATGCGGCGGTACTTCTGCTTGTGCCCGCCGCCCCGCTGCCAGCTGCTCACCCGGCCGCCGGCGCCGCGGCCGCCCGTGCCGGGCTTGCCCTTGGTGAGGCGCTTCAGCGGCTTGTCGGCCGTGAGCTCCTCGTAGGTGAGCCCGGTGCGAAACCGCAGGGAGGAGGTGGTGGGTTTGTAGGACTTCATGCCCATGCTCAGGCTCCTTCGAAGATCTGGATCACCTCGCCGGGCCGCAGGGTGACGATGGCCTTCTTCCAACCCGCGGTGTAACCCGGCTGCGCGCGGACCCGTTTGGGTTTGCCCTTGACCTTCATGATGTTGCAGGCCACGGGGTGCACGGCGAACAGCGCGCGCACGGCCTGCATCACCTGGATCTTGTTCGCCCGGGCGTCCACCCGGAAGCTGTACTTGCCCTTTTCCCGCGACAGGTTGGACTTTTCCGTCACGATCGGCTCGATTATGACCTGGTCTGCCAGCATCACGACACCTCTTGCTTCTTGTCCGCGTAGAACTCGTTCAGGCCCAGGGCCGCCTGCTCCAGCAGGATGAGGCGGCTGGCGTAGAACAGGTCGTGCGCCGACAGGCGGTTGTAGGCCAGGAAGCCCAGTCCGGGGAGGTTCCGGCCCGCCCGGCGCAGGATGCGGTCTTCCTTGCCCAGCACGATCACCGTCCTGCCCTGCGGCTGGGGGTTGACCTTCTTGAGGATCTGGACCAGGTCCTTGGTCTTGCCCGACTCGACCGTGAAATCCTCCATGACGAATAGTCGCTCTTGTTGGTTTTTCTGACTCAACAGCGACTTCATGGCCAGGCGTTTGACCTTGCGGGGCAGGCGGTAGCCGTAGTCGCGCGGCTGGGGGCCGAAAACGACCCCGCCGTGCACCCACAGCGGGGAGCGCTTGTCCCCCGCCCGGGCCCGCCCGGTGCCCTTCTGCCGCCAGGGCTTGGCGCTCGAGCCCTTGACCTGGGCGCGGGTCTTGGTGGCGGCGGTGCCGGTGCGGCGGTTGGCCAGCTCGTTGCGCAGCGCGTGGTAGATGGACCCGTCGGAAACCTTCGCGGCAAACACCTCGTCGGCCAAGTGGACCTCCCGGGAGGAGGAGCCGTCGACTGCGATAACCTTCTTGACCATGTTTCCCTCGATCCTGCTAGCTCTTCTTCTTGGCCCGGCTCACGAACAATGCCGTGCCCGGCGTGCCCGGCACGGCCCCGTGCACCAGCAGCACGCCCTTCTCGGCGTCGACCCTCAAGACCCGCAGGTTCTGCACGGTCGTGCGCTCCGCGCCCATACGCCCGGCCATCTTGCGGCCGGGCAGGGTCTTTACGTGGGCCTGCCCGGTGGAACCGCCCTCGCGCTTGCCCAGAGAGCCGTGCGAGGCGGGGCCGCCGGCGAAGTTGTGCCGCTTCATCACCCCCTGGAAGCCTTTGCCCTTGGAGACGCCTACCACGTCGACCCAGCGCACCCCCGCGAAGGCCTCCACCCCGATGCGCTCACCGGTCTGGCACTCGCGCTCGAACTCCTTGACCTCCCGCAGAAGGCGCGTCGGTTCCGCCCCTTCCGGGAACTGACCGGTCACCGGTTTCTTGCGGCGGCTGGACTTCAGCTTACCCCACCCTAGGATCACGGCAGAGTAGCCGTCCTTCTCGGGGGTGCGCTGTCCGACGACCAGGTTCGGCTCCACCTCGATGACCGTGACTCCCTGGTGGGTGCCCTTCTCGTCGAAGATCTGGGTCATACCCAGTTTTTTTCCGATCAGCCCCAACATAGCCAGCCCCTATTGCTTGATCTCGACGTCGACGCCCGCCGGCAGTTCCAGCTTCATCAGCGCGTCCATGACCACCGACGTCGGCTCGATGATGTCGATCAGCCGCTTGTGGGTCCGCATCTCGAACTGCTCACGGCTCTTCTTGTTCACGTGCGGCGAACGAAGCACGGTGAAACGGTTGATGCGCATCGGCAGGGGTATCGGGCCGGAGACCTTGGAGCCCGCCTTGAGCACCGTCTGCACGATGGCTTTGGCGCTCTGGTCGATCAGCTCGATGTCAAACCCCCGCAAGCGCACGCGAATCCTATTCTTGGCCATTGCTCCTCCAACAATCTTCGCGTGGGCGCACTACGCCCACCCCCCCGTCCCCGGGGGGGTGAGCAGGCACTGTAAGCCCACCCGCCCCGCTGCCCCAAGCCTACTCGATGATCTCTGTCACCGACCCGGCGGCCACGGTGCGCCCGCCCTCGCGGATGGCGAAGCGCAGCCCCTTCTCGACCGCGATGGTATGGATCAGCTCGATGGTGAGCTCCAGGTTGTCCCCGGGCATGACCATCTGCCGGTCGGCCGGCAACTCCACGGTACCCGTGATGTCGGTCGTCCGGAAATAGAATTGCGGCCGGTAGCCGGTGAAGAACGGTGAGTGCCGCCCGCCTTCCTGGGTGGTCAGCGCGACGACCTGGGCCTTGAACTTCTTGTGGGGGGTGATGGTGCCCGGCTTGGCCAGGACCTGTCCCCGCTCCACTTCCTTCTTGTCAATACCGCGCAGCAGGCAGCCCACATTGTCGCCCGCCCGGCCCTCGTCCAGAATTTTGTTGAACATCTCCACGCCGGTCACGACGGTCTTGCGGGTATCGCGGATGCCGACGATCTCCACCTCGTCGCCGACCTTGATGATGCCCCGCTCGATCCTGCCGGTCACGACGGTGCCGCGGCCGGAGATGGTGAACACGTCCTCGATGGGCATCTGGAAGGGCTTGTCGGTGGCGCGCGGGGGCAGCGGGAAGTACTTGTCCATGGTTTCCAGCAGCTCGATGATCGACTTCTGGGCCTCGGGGTCCTCCGGGTGCTCCATCGCCTTGAGCGCGGAGCCCTTCACGATCGGGATCTCGTCGCCGGGGAACTCGTACTCCTTGAGCACGTCGCGGACTTCGGCCTCGACCAGCTCGATCAGGTCGGGGTCGTCCACCATGTCGACCTTGTTGAGGTAGACGATGATGGCCGGCACGCCCACCTGGCGGGCGAGCAGGATGTGCTCCCGGGTCTGGGGCATGACCGAATCCGGGGCGGACACGACCACGACCGCCCCGTCCATCTGCGCCGCGCCGGTGATCATGTTCTTGATGTAGTCGGCGTGTCCGGGGCAGTCCACGTGGGCGTAATGCCGGTTATCGGACTGGTACTCGACGTGCCGGGTGTTGATGGTAATCCCGCGCGCCTTCTCCTCCGGGGCGTTGTCGATATCCTCGTACTTCATCAGCTTGTCGCCGAACTTCTTGGCGCAATACATGGTGATGGCCGAGGTGAGGGTCGTCTTCCCGTGATCGACGTGGCCGATGGTGCCCACGTTGATATGGGGTTTGTTGCGGACGAACTTGTCTTTAGCCATTTGTACCTCCTTGCTTTCCCAAGCAATTCACATCCTAAATTTCAAGCGAAGGTTTCGCGGACCTTCCGCAGTATGTCCTCCTGAACGGGCACGGCGCGGTAGGAGTCAAGCCGCATGGCGTGGCTGGCCCTTCCTTGAGCCAGCGTGCGCTGCCGGGTCGTGTACCCGAACAGCCGCCGCAGCGCCACCAGGGCCCGCACCACCCTTGTAGAAGAGGATCCTCTCCGTCGCCGTGGTCTTGCTCAGCGTCGATGTGAGCCACGCTCCCGATGTCGCGAAGCCTGCCCAGCGGAAACGGGGCGGACATATCGTTGAATGAACTCGCTTGCCAGCCCGCACGCTGGGCCCCCGTACTGGCCGACGGCGGGCCTGGTCTGTCAGGCTACCAGCGGTAGTGGGCGAACGCCTTGTTGGCCTCCGCCATGCGGTGGGTGTCCTCCTTCTTCTTGAACGCCGAACCCGTGGAGTTGTAGGCGTCCATCAGCTCGGCGCTCAGCTTCTCGCTCATGGTGCCGCGCCGGGCACGGGAATACTGGATGATCCAGCGCATGGCCAGCGCCTCGCGCCGGCTCTCGCGGACCTCCACCGGCACCTGGTAGGTGGAGCCGCCGACGCGCCGCGACTTCACCTCCACCACCGGCTTGACGTTCTCCAGCGCTTTAGTGAAAACCTCCAGCGGCTCCTTGTCCAGCTTTTCCTTGATGATCTGGAAAGCCCTGTACATGATGCCGTAACCCACCGATTTCTTGCCGCGCAGCATCATGCGGCCCACCAGGAGGGATATCTCCTTGCTGCCGAACAGCGGATCGGGCAGCGCCGGTCTCTTGGGCGGTACTCTTCGCCTGGGCATATTCTACAACCTTCCCCCGTCAGGCCTTGGGCCTCTTGGCCCCGTACTTGGAGCGGGCCTTGCGTCGATCCTCCACCCCCAGCGTGTCCTTGGCGCCGCGCACGATGTGGTAGCGGACGCCGGGCAGGTCCTTCACGCGGCCTCCGCGGATCAGCACGACCGAGTGCTCCTGGAGGTTGTGCCCGATCCCGGGGATGTAGGCGGTCACTTCGATGCCGTTGACCAGCCGTACTCGGGCCACTTTGCGCAGGGCGGAGTTGGGCTTCTTCGGGGTGACCGTCATCACCCGGGTGCAAACCCCGCGCTTCTGGGGGCAGGACTGCAGCGCAGGTGCCTTGTTCTTCTTTCGTACCGCCTTGCGTCCCTTACGGACCAGCTGGTTGATCGTCGGCATTCCCGTCCTTTCGCAAACGTCAGAGAATCTACCAAACAAAGGCACGACGTGTCAATCCCTCTCCAGTATTTCTTCCGCAGAGGTGAGGCTTCGAGACATCTTGCCTTGCGTATCCAATCCTGCGCCGGAATCCTTGCTCCGCGCAACGGGAAGGACCCCTTCCCGCGACTGAAACCTTAGCACGGAAACCGCGGCCGCCGCAAGGGGGGCGGAGCCCGCTATTGCGGCGCGGAGCCCGCTATTGCGGCGCGGAGCCCGCTATTGCGGCGCGGAGCCCGCTATT
>CAZMWZ010000003.1:0-2877 GCA_964570045.1 uncultured Spirochaetaceae bacterium | reverse complement strand
GCGGCTTTTACCCCGCCTTGCGGCCGCCGGCTTATGGTTTTAGGCTTCCGCCTCCTGGAGCATGGCCGCCAGCTCCTTCTCCTTCTTTTTTTCTTCCAGAACCCGGTTCACCTGGATGTCCAGGTCCTCCAGGTTCTCGTCCAGAAGGGTGATCTTCTGGTACTGGCGGATGCCGGTGCCCGCCGGGATCAGCCGGCCGATGATCACGTTCTCCTTAAGCCCGCGCAGGTGGTCGCGGCTGCCGGAGATGGAGGCGTTGGTCAGCACGCGGGTGGTCTCCTGGAAGGAGGCGGCGGAGAAGAAGGAGTCGATGTTCAGGGAGGCCTTGGTGATGCCCAGCAACAGCGGCCGGGCGATGGCCGGCTGGCCACCCTCGCGAATGACCTTGCGGTTCTCCTCATTGAAGCGGAAGCGGTCCACCTGCTGCCCGTAGATGAAGTTGGTGTCACCCACGTTCATGATTTCCACCTTCTTCATCATCTGGCGGATGATGACGCCGATGTGCTTGTCATTGATGGTCACGCCCTGCAGGCGGTAGACCTCCTGGACCTCGTTCAACAGGTACATCTGCAGCGCGTTCTCGCCCAGGTTGTGGAGGATGTCGTGAGGGTCGATCGGCCCTTCACAGAGCAGCTCCCCGGCCTCCACCTCATCCCCGTCGCGCACCAGCAGGTGCTTGCTCATGGGCACCAGGTGCTTAAACTCCTTGCCGTGGGCGTCCGTGACCACGATGACCCGCTTGCCCTTCAGGATGCCCTTGAAGGAGACCGTCCCAGCCACCTTGGCCGGCACCGTCGGGTTCTTGGGCTTGCGGGCCTCGAACAGCTCCCCGACCCGCGGCAGGCCGCCGGTGATGTCCCTGGTCTTCACGCTCTCACGCGGCAGCTTGGCCAGGACCCGGCCCGCCTCCAGCTGCTCGCCGTCGCGCACGTTCAGGTAGGCGCTGCCCGGCAGGTAGTAGGTGGCCTGGTCCCGCTCGCCCTTGATCACCAGGCGCGGCTGCAGGGTCTCCAGGGTGAACTCGGTGATCTTCTTCTCGATCTTCCCCGTGTCCTCGTTGATCTCCTCCTTGAGCGTGGTGCCCAGGATGATGTCCTCGAAGCTCACCGTGCCGCTCACCTCGGCGATGATCGGCTCGGAGAACGGGTCGAAGTAGGCGATGGTCTCCTCGGTCGGCACGACTGACCCCAGGCGGGCCAGCAACTCCGCCCCGTTGCGGATGTCCACGCGCTGGCTCTGGGCGATGAGCAGCAGTCGATCCTTGGTTCGCCGCACGTAGGCGATTTCCTGGGCGGCGAGGTGCTCGCCCTTGCGCGTGATCAGGTGGTCGCCGGCCAGCACGCGCGCGCCGTCGTGCACCACCACCCGGTCGCCCTTCTCCAGCTCGAAGGAGCGCAGGACGCGGCGGACCTGAATGTGGCCTTTGCGGGTGTATAATAGATTCCCGTTCTTGAGCTCCACCGTGTTGCCTTTGATCTCCTCCACCAGCACCGGGTAGCGCAGGTAGACGCGGTTTTCCTCGCTGATCTTGGTGGCCGCCCCTCCGATGTGGAAGGTGCGCATGGTGAGCTGGGTTCCCGGTTGTCCTATGGACTGGGCGGCGATGATGCCCACCGCCTCGCCGATCTCCACCCGGCGGTTGGTGGCCAGGTTGCGCCCGTAGCACTTGATGCACACCCCGTGCTTGGCCTCGCAGGTGAGCACGGTGCGAACGCGCACGCTCTCGATGCCGGCGGCCTCGATCTGGTCGGCCAGCTCCTCGGTCACCTCCTCGTTCACGTCCACGATCACCTGGGCGGTGATCGGGTGGCGGACCCGCTCCAGGGTGAAGCGCCCCACGATGCGCTCGCGCAGGGCCTCCACGACCTCCTCCCCGTCCTTGAGGGTCCGGCGCTCCAGGCCATTGATCGTGCCGCAGTCCTCCTCGTTGATCACCACGTCCTGGGCGATGTCCACCAGGCGGCGGGTCAGGTAGCCGGCGTCGGCGGTCTTGAGGGCGGTGTCGGCCAGGCCCTTGCGGGCCCCGTTGGTCGAGATGAAGAACTCGATGACCGACAGCCCCTCCTTGAAGTTGGAGCGGATGGGCAGCTCAATGATGTCGCCGGAGGGCTTGGCCATCAGGCCGCGCATCCCGCCCAGCTGGCGGATCTGGGTGCGCGAGCCTCTCGCCCCGGAGTGGGCCATCATGTACACGGGGTTGAAACCGCCCCGGTCCTTCTTCAGCTCGTTCATCAGCTCGTTGGTGATCAGCTCGTTGGTGGTGCTCCACACCTCCACCACGCGGTTGTAGCGCTCCTCGTTGGTGATGTGCCCCTGCAGATACTGATTCTGGATCTCCTCCACCTGGGTGTTGGCCTTGCCGATCAGCTCGCGCTTGGCCGAGGGGATGATGACGTCCTCCATGCCGATGGTGGCCCCGAAGCGGGTGGCGTATTTGAAACCCAGCTCCTTGATCACGTCCAGCATTTTCACGGTGACGTCCGCGCCGTGCTCGGTGTAGATGCGCGAGATCAGGGTTCTAAGCTCCTTCTCGCCCATGGACTCGTTGAGGAACCCCAGCTGCCTGGGCAGCTCCTCGTTGAGGATGATCCGCCCGGGGGTGGTCTCCAGGTACTTGCCCTCGCGCTTGAGCTTGATCAGTGCCTGGTAGTCCACCGAGCGGGCGTCCAGGGCGAGCAGCACCTCATCCACGGAGCCGAAGTACTTGCCGGTGCCCTTGGCCCCCTCCCTGGCCCGGGTGAGGTAGTTCACCCCCAGGACCATGTCCTGGGTGGGGATGACGATGGGGTTGCCGTTGGCGGGGTTCAGGAGGTTGCGCGAGGAGAGCATCAGGGTCCAGCACTCGATCTGGGCCGCGGGGGTCAGGGGCACGTGCAC
>CAZMWZ010000002.1:26181-47343 GCA_964570045.1 uncultured Spirochaetaceae bacterium | reverse complement strand
ATGGACAAATCCCGTTTTTGCCTCTATGATCGCTGCAAATCGGTATCTGACCATCGGTGAAGCTTTATATCCGCTTTCGACAGGTTCTCCAACTCGATGCGCAAGTGAGCCAGTGAACATCGTGCCGCGTACGACGGCACTTTTTTTTTCCGGAGGTGACCATGGATACGGAAGCCCGATTGCGTGAGCTCGAACACAAACGCCAGGCTTCGGGTTCGGGCGGCGGCGAGGATAAGATCGCCAGGCAGCACGAGCAGGGAAAGCTCACCGCCTGGGAGCGCGTCCGGCGGCTGACCGACGAAGGCTCCTTCCTGGAGTTCGACGAATTCGTACAGTGCCGCTCCGGCTGCTTCGGGCTGGACCGGCAGGTCATTCCCAAGGACGGCGTGCTCACGGGGGTGGGCACCGTCAATGGAAGGCGGGTGGCCCTGTACAGCCAGGACTTCACGGTGCTCGGCGGGTCGCTGGGCGAGATGCACGCCAAGAAGATCGTCAAAGTCATGGACCTGGCCCTGAAGCTGGGCATCCCCTTCATCGGGCTGAACGACTCCGGCGGGGCGCGGATCCAGGAGGGCATCGACTCCCTGTACGGCTACGGGGAGATCTTCTACCGCAACACCCGCGCCTCCGGGGTGATCCCGCAGATCGCCGTGAACCTGGGCCCCACCGCCGGGGGGGCGGTCTACTCCCCGGCCATCATGGACTTCGTCATCATGAGCGAGCAGGCCACCATGTACATCACCGGCCCGAATGTCGTGAAGGCGGTCATGGGCGAGGAGGTCTCCCACGACGAGCTGGGCGGAGGCACGGTGCACAACCGGGACAGCGGCGTCGCCCACTTCCTGGCCGAAACCGACGAGGCGGCCATCCAGACCACGCGCCGGCTGCTGTCGTACCTGCCCGACAACTATCTGCAGGAGCCGCCGCGGGCGGACACCGGCGGTCCGGCGGCGGGCCCGGACCCTTCCCTGCGCGAGCTGCTGCCCGCCGACCTCAACAAGGCCTACGACGTGCACGCGCTCATCGAGCGCATCGTGGATGGCGGCGAGTTCCTCGAAGTGCAGCGGCTTTTCGCGCAGAACATCGCGGTGGGCTTCGGGCGCATCGGGGGCAGGTGCGTGGGGGTGGTCGCCAACCAGCCGCGCTACCTGGCGGGGGTCCTGGACATCAACTCCGCCGACAAGGCGGCCCGCTTCGTGCGCTTCTGCGACGCTTTCAACATCCCGCTGCTCACCCTGACCGACTGCCCCGGCTACCTGCCGGGCATCCAGCAGGAGCACGGCGGGGTCATCCGGCACGGCGCCAAGCTGCTGTACGCCTACTCCGAGGCCACGGTTCCGAAGATCACCGTGATCCTGCGCAAGGCCTACGGCGGGGCCTATATCGCCATGTGCTCGCGGCACCTGGGGGCCGACATGGTCTTCGCCTACCCGACCGCGGAGATCGCCGTCATGGGCGCGGAGAGCGCCGCGGAGATAATCTTCAAGAAGGAGATCAGCTCAGCCGCCGACCCGGCCGCGGTCCGGGTCGAGAAAATCCGGGAATACCGGGAGCAGTTCTCCAACCCCTACCGGGCCGCCGAGCGCGGGTACGTGGACGCGGTCATCGACCCCGCCGACACCAGGGCGACGGTCGCCAGGGCACTGGAGCTGCTGCGCAGCAAGACCGAGAACCCGCCGGAAAAGCGGCACGGGAACATCCCGCTGTAGGAGGGCCGCGGTGAACGTAAGCCTATTGGGGGAAGGCGCCAGGTTCAGCCTGATCGCCCAGAGCATGGTCTTCCTGGTACTGTTTCTTCTAGCCCTGGTCATCGTCGGGATGAAGTTCATCTTCTACAGGCCCGCCGGGCGGAAGGCTGCCGCCGCGGGGGAAGCGGAGACCCAACCCGGCGGTGAGGGGAAGCCGGGTGATTTGAAGAAAGTGGCCGCGATCGCGGCCGCGCTGGCGATGCACCGGCAGGGCGGGGCCCCGGAAGCACCCGCGGTCGTCGGGCAGGAAGGACGCTGGGCGCTCGGGACGCCACAGGGCCGGACTGTGACCGCGCAGATCAAGAGCAGGAGGTGGAATAATGGTTAGGAAATACAGGGTCACGGTGGCCGGGGAGAGTTACGAGGTCGTGGTGGAGGAACTGGGCTCAAGCCCCGCGGCAGTCAAGGACGTCGAGCGGGCGCAGCCGCAGGCCGCCAAGGCCGCGCGAGGAGAAACCCCGGTCGCCACCCCGGCGCCAGCCCCCCGGCAGGCGGCGGGCGGAGGCTCCGTGACCTCCCCGCTCCCCGGCAAGGTGCTTTCGGTGCGGGCCCAGGTCGGCCAGAAGGTCAAGCGGGGGGACCTGCTCCTGGTGATCGAGGCCATGAAAATGGAGAACGAGATCTTCGCCGCCGCGGCGGGGACGGTGCGCAAGGTGCACGTGACTGCCGGACAGAACGTGGAGACCGGAGACCTGTTGGCGGAGTTTTCCCCGGGGGACTGAAATGCTAGAGAATTTTATTCACCTGTTCACGATGAGCGGCCTCACGGCGCTCACCTACAAGCAGGCGATCATGATCGCCATCGGCCTCCTGCTGGAGTACCTGGCGATCAAGAAGAACTTCGAACCCCTGCTGCTGATGCCGATCGGTTTCGGCTGCATCCTCACCAACCTGCCGCTGGCCGGCTTCACCAGCCCCGGAGTCGGCGGAATGCCGGGGGGGCTGTTCTACTACTTCTACAAGGTCGGGCTGGAGACCGAGGTGTTTCCGATCCTGATCTTCCTGGGCCTGGGGGCGCTCACCGACTTCGGGCCGCTGATCGCCAACCCCTGGACCATCCTGATGGGCGCCGCCGCCCAGTTCGGGGTGTTCATCGCCCTGCTCATCGCGCTGGCTTTGGGCTTCAACCTCCGGGAGGCCGCCTCCATCGGCATCATCGGAGGCGCCGACGGGCCAACGGCCATTTACACGACCATCAAGCTCGCGCCCCACCTGCTCGGGCCGATCGCGGTAGCCTGCTACAGCTACATGTCGCTAGTGCCGCTGATCCAGCCGCCCATCATGCGGGCCCTCACCACCCGCAAGGAGCGGGCCGTCATGATGACCCAGCTGCGGCCGGTCACGAAAACCGAGAAGATCGTTTTTCCCATCGTCGTGGCCATCGTGGTGAGCTTCCTGTTCCCGGCGGTGGCGCCCATTATCGGCACGCTGATGCTGGGCAACCTGTTCCGGGAGGCCGGGGTGGTGGAGCGTCTGAAGAACACCGCGGCCAACGAGCTGATCAACATCGTCACGATTTTCCTGGCCGCGACGGTGGGCTCCACCATGACCGCGGACAACTTCCTCACCCCCAAGACGCTCGGCATCGTCGCCATGGGCCTGGTGGCCTTCGCCGGCGGCACGGCCGGGGGGGTGCTCCTGGGCAAGCTGTTCTACGTGCTGAGCGGGGGGAAGATCAACCCGTTGATCGGCTCGGCTGGGGTATCGGCGGTGCCCATGGCCGCGCGCGTGTCCCAGCGCGTCGGCCAGCGGGAGAACCCCGGCAACTTCCTGCTGATGCACGCCATGGGACCCAATGTCGCGGGGGTCATCGGCACGGCGGTGGCCGCCGGGGTTATGATCCAGATCCTGGGGAAATAGGCCCGGCCAGGCGCTCCAGGGCGGCCAGCGCCAGTTCCAGGCGATAGCCGGCCGAAAGCTGCTCGAGGGTGGCGGCGCCGCGCGCCGCCTGAGCGGCCGCGAGCTCGCAGCGGGTGAGGAGCTGGTTTTCGTAGGCGGACTGTGCGTTTCGCCATCGTTCCTCCGCCGCCGCCAGGCGGGCGTGCCTTTCCTGAACCTCCAGCGCCGCCAGGCGCGCCTCCTGCACGGCCTGGCGCACCCGCAGCCGCAGGAACTTCCCCGCCTGCTGGCGGGCCGCCCCGGCAGCCTCCGCTTCCGCCCGGGCCTGCCCCAGGCGGCTTTCGGCTTCGCCCCCGTCGTACAGCCTCACCCGGGTACCCAAACTGAGCATCAGGTCCCAGTCCCAGGTGTCGGTCCAGCCGGCCGAGGACCAGGGCACCTCCTGGCCGCTCACCTCCAGGGTCAACGCCAGGGACAGGTCGGGGCGCAGCGCGGCGCCGCCCTTCTCCAGGCGGAGCCTTTCCAGGGCCTGGCCCCTGCGCAGGTCGGCGATCTCCAGCTCCCGGGACCCGGAGTCCGCCCGCGCGGCGAGCAGCTCCTCATCCAGCTCCGGGGCGAGCTCCCGAAACGGCGTGCCCAGCGCGGGCAGCACCGGCTCCTGCCCGCAAAGCAGCAGCAGGGTCTGCAGGGCCGTCGCCAGGTTTTCCCGGCTTTCGGCCAGGCGGCGTTCCACCCCCGCCAGCTCGGCCTGGGCCTCCAACACCGGCAGCTGCGTGCCCAGTCCCTCAGCGGCGGAACGGCGGCGGTCGGCCGCGATGAGGCCCAGGGCCTCCCGCATCTGCTCCAGCAGGGGCAGGGAACCGTGAGCCAGGAGCGCTCCGCAGTAGGCGCGGTGCACCTCCTGGCGCAGGTCCAGGCGCTGGCGCTCCAGCTCCGCCAGCGAGGCGGAAAGCTCGAGGGAGGCCGTCCTGAGGCCGGCCGTGATCCGGCCCCAGGTGAAAAGGGGCTGGGTCAGCGAAGCGCCGAAAGAGAAAAAGCTGTGCTCGGCGTCCGGCACGAAAACCCGGTCCTCCGCCGGGATGGGCAGGGGGCCGGGAAGCGTGCCCAGCTCGCCGGCGCGCACGGTGATCCCCGCCGGCGGGCTGGCCAGCAACGAGCCGGAGGCCTCCAGGGTCAACCTGGGCAGGGCACGGGAGCGCGCCTCACGCAGGGAGTGGCGGGCCTTCTGCACGCCCAGGTCGCGGATCCGCATTGAGTCCGCCCGGGTTTCGGCCAGCGTATAAAGCTCCTCCAGCGACAGGGTGCGCTCTTCGCCGAGCGCCCGCGGAACCGGCAAAGCCAGGAAAAACGCCAGCAGGAGCAGGGCCTCCCTCACGCGCTGCGCCCCCTTTCCCGACGCCTTTCGACCAGGTAGTAGATCGTGGGGATGAGCAGCAGGGTGATCAGGGTCGAGGAGGCGAGGCCGCCGAACACCGCCCGCGCCATGGGGGCCCGCAGCTCGGAGCCGGTCCCCAACCCCAGGGCCATCGGCAGCAGGCCCAGCATCGTGGTGCCGGTGGACATGAGGATCGGCTTCAGGCGCGTGCGCCCCCCGATCAGGATCGCCTTCTGCAGGGGAAGGCCGTGGCGGCGCAGGACGTTGGTGTAGTCCACCAGGAGGATGCCCGTGTTGACTACGTACCCGACCAGCAGGATCGCCCCGATGAAGGCCACGATGCTGAATACCGTGCCCGTGGCCAGCAGGGCGAAGGTCAGCCCGATCAGGGCGAAGGGGATGCAGAACATGATGATCAGGGGGTGCAGCAGGGACTCGAACTGGCCGGCCATGATCACGTACACCAGGCCCGCCCCCAGCATCAGGGCGAAAAGCAGGTCGCGGAAAGCCTCGCTCATCTGCCGCCGCGCCCCCGTCAGGCTCAGGTGCACGCCGGGCGGCGGCGCGGGCAGCGCCGCGATACGCGCGCGGACTTCGTCCATCACCTTGTTCAGTGCGCGTTCCCCGGTCAACGAAGCCGTCACCCGGATCAGGCGGGTTTTGTCGCTGCGCTGGATGGACACCGGCCCCGCGGTCTCCTGCAGCTCCACCAGGTTCTCGATCGGGATTCTGGTTCCCTGCGGGTTCACCAGGAACAGGGAGCGGATGCGCCCCAGGGAGCTCCTATCCTCCGGCCGCAGGATGACGTACACGTCGTAAGAGTCGCCGCCCTCGCGGTAGCGCGAAACGGCCACCCCCTTGAAGGCGGCACGGACCGTCGCGGCGATCTCCAGCGGGGTCAGTCCCAGGCTGGCCGCCTCCCGCCGCTTCACGCGGAACTGGAGCTCCGGCTTGCCCGTCTGGTGCGAACTCTCCACGTCCCGAGTGCCCTGCACCCCGCGCAGCACCTCCTCGATACGGCGCGCTACCTGCAGGGCCTGGTCCAGGTCCTCCCCCGCGATCTCGGCCACCACGGGCTGCTCGCTGCCCGCCGCCAGGTTGATCAGGGAGCCCAGGCCGGATACGGCGATCGAGAAGCGCACGTCCGCCACCTCCCGGCGGATCGCCTTAGAAAGCTCGCCCAGGATAGTCTGGATGCCGCGCCGGCGGGCGTCCTTGGCCACCAGGTTCACCGAGATCTGCGCCAGGTGGCTGCCCGTCCGGCCCAGGTGCCCGGTGCTGCTGCGCCCGATGACCGAGGTGAGGGAGTCCAGGTCCGGCCCCAGTACGCGGCGCACGGTCTGCTCCACTTCGGCCACCTTGCGCTCGGTGCGGGGGTAAGGGGACTCGACGCGGGTCTCCAGGCTGATGGACAGGCGCGCCTCGTCGGTGTCCGGCAGGAACTCCATGCCCAGCAGGGCGATCGCGGCGAAGCTGGCGGCCAGCAGCCCCGCGGCGGTGAGCAGGACGGCGGCGGAGTGCCGCATGGCCCAGGCCAGTGAGCGCTCGTAGAGCCGGTCGAGGCGGCCCAGGGCGCTGCCTACCCAGCCGGCCGGGACGTCGATGAGCTTGCGGCCCGTGTCGATGCGCACGTCCGCCAGGCTGATCTCCAGGTCGGCGCTCCAGGCGGCAGGCCTGCGGGCGGCGAGCGTGGATCCCGGAGCCAGGCGCAGGAAGCGGCTGGCCAGCACGGGCACCAGCGTCAGGGCCATGAGCAGGGAGACCAGCAGCGAGAAGGAAATGGTGTAGGCCAGATCGCGCAGGATGATGTTGGCGAAGCCCGTAATGAACACCAGGGGGAGGAACACCACCACGTTGGTCAGCGTGGAGGCGGTGACCGCCAGGCCGACCTCCGCCGCCCCGGCCCGGGCCGCTTCCCCGGGGGCCATTCCGCCCAGCAGCTTGCGATAGATGACCTCCAGGACCACGATGGCGTTGTCCACGAACATCCCCACCCCGAGGGTGAGGCCGGCCATGGACATCATGTTCAGGTCGATCCTGGCGAAGTACATCAGGGCGAAGGTGGCGACCACCGAGACGGGGATCGCCAGGGCGATGATCAGGGTGGAGCGGAGGTTGCGGAGGAACAAAAGCAGCACCAGGACTGCGAGAACCCCCCCCTGCCAGGCCGCGGCGGTCAGGCCGGCGATGGACTCCAGGATGGAGACGGACTGGTCCGTGCGCACGCGGATTTCCACGGAGGGAGGCAGCCGGCTGTCCAGCCGGGCGAGCTCAGCCTTGATCCGGCGGATCATGTCCACCGTGTTGTGGCCCTGCATCTTCTGTACCTCGACCAGCACCGCGCGGCCTGCGGCCGCGCGAACGAACTCCTCCTGCGGCAGACTGGACAGCCGCACGCTGGCCACGTCGCGCAGGAGCACCGTCGCGCCGTCACGGAATCCGACCGGCACCTCCCCGATGTCCGCAATGCCGGTGAACTCGCCGATGGTGCGCACGATGACGTGCCGCTCTTCCAGGCTGATGGACCCTCCGGGCAGGTTGACGTTCGCCCCGCGGAAGGCCTGCAGCACGTTCAGGATCGGAATCTCCTTCGCAGCCAGGGCGTCCAAGTCCAGGCTGCAGGTCACGGCGGCCCGGGGTTCGCCGAAGACGCTGGCGGCGGCCACGCCTTCCAGCCGCTGGATCTGCGGGACGACCTCTTTCTCCACCAGGCGGCGCAGGTCGATCCCCTCCAGGGGGGTGGAGACGGTGAAGGTGAGGGCCGGCAGGACCTGGGGGTTGAAACGGAAGATCAGGGAGCGCTCGCTGCCTTCCGGCAGATCGGCTTCGATCCCGGAGATCTTCTCCCGGATCTCGGACACCACGGTGCCCATGTTCGTGCCCCAGGTGAAGTTGATGATCACCACGGAGAGCCCCTCGGTGGAGGTGGAGCCGACCTTCTTAACGCCATTGATGGTCGACACGGCCTCCTCGATGGGTTTGGAAACCCCGGCCTCGACCTCGAAGGGACCCACCCCGGGATAGGGGGTGAAGACCGCGGCCGTGGGGTAGCTCACGTCGGGGAACATCTCCAGGGCCAGCCGCGACAGGCAAAGCAGTCCCACGCCGGCGAGGGTCAGGAAGGCCAGGATGACCGTGAGCGGGTGCCGTACGGCGCTTTCCGCCAGGCGCATCTATCGTTCCTGAACCGCGATTTCCTGGCCGTCCTCCAGGAAGGCATTGCCCTCCTCGATGACCAGGTCCTGCTCGCTCAAAGCCCGCAATACCTGCGCCTGCGCGTCGTCGCGGATGCCGACCTCCACCTCGCGGAACCCGGCCCGGGGCCCGGGGCCGACGACGAAAACCCCCTGTCGCCCCGCCCGTTGGACCAGGGCCCGCAGGGGGAGCAGCAGCGCGGCCTCCTCGCGCTCCAGCACGAACTCGACGTTGGCGTACATGCCGGCCCTCAGCCGCCCTGCCGGGTTTGCCAGCGACACCTCCACGGTGAAGGTGCGGCTGGCGGGGTTGACCGTTGGCCCGACCGCGCTCACCCTGCCTGGGGAAGCCTCCTCCCCCGGCAGGGCGGTGGGACGGACCCTGACCCGAATGGCCGCCCCCAGGCGGCTGAACTCCGCGTAGTGCGGCTCCGGCACTGGGACGCGCAGCAGCAGAGGGTCATCCTGGACGAGGACCGCGAGGACGGTGCCGCGCGAAGCCATGTTGCCTTCGTCGATGGGCACCCGGGCGACCCGCCCGGCCAGCGGCGCGCGCACGCGGGTGAACTCGAGCTGCAGCCTGGCCAGGTCGGCCCTGGCGCGGGACGCCCGCACGTTGGCTTCCGCCAGGCGCTGCTCCTCGGCGCTCGCCCCCTGCTCCATCATCTGGACGCTGCGCCGGGCGTTGTCGGCCTGGGTTTCGCTGGCGCGATAGGCGCGCTCGGCCTCCTCGAAGCTCGCCCTGGCCAGAGCGCCTTCCTGCAGGAGGCGCTCGGCGCGGTGCAATGACTCCTCCGCGTCTGCCAGATCCTTCTCGGCCTGGGCCAGCAGGGCGCGGGCATTGGCCAGCTCCTCGTCGCGCACCCCTTTGCGCGCCCGGTCCTGCTGCGCCTGCGCCGCGTTCAGGGCAGACTCGGCCTGTTCCAGCTCCAGGCGAGCCGTGTCCTCCTCCATGCGCGCCAGCAGCTGCCCTGCCCGGACCTGGTCGCCTTCCCGCACGAGGATGCGCTGGATGCGGCCCTCGGTCTGGGGGGTGACTGCGACCCGGGAGCTCGCCTCCAGGGTCCCGGCGTACGCCAGGGTGCGCTCGATGGGTCCGCGGCGCGGGCGTTCGGCGCTGACCGGGACCGCCGGAGCCTCGGGTTTTCCCCCTCGGGAAAGCCGTCTGGCCGCCGCGTAGCCGGCCAGCCCCAGCACCGCCGCCAGCAGGACGATCCACGGCCAGCGCCGCCTCACGCCGGGGCTCCTCGCAGCCGGTCGGCCAGCTGGCGCTGGATCGCCGCCTTGAGCTCAGCTATCTCCCGGTCGACGCGGCCGGGGGCGGCCAGCGCGGCGCTGAACAGGGCGCCGACCGTGTTCAGGCGGATAACCGTTTTCCAGCGCCCCGGGTCGGCGGGCGCCTCCAGCTGGCCTTCGCGCCAGCCGGCGGCGAACAACTGCTCCAGGGAGGCGCACAGCGCGTCCAGCCTGTCCTGGAACAGCCGGCGCTGGTTGGCCTCGAAGAGCATCCCCTGAAGCAGGGGCAGGCCGTCCTTCAGCCGGCTGAAACCCAGATCCAGCACCTCTTGGATCCTTTCCCGGAAAGGGCGGGAGGAAACCGCCGCGCGGTGAAGATCGGACAGGAAGCGGTCCCAGCCTTCGCGCACGGTCGCCTCAAATAGTATTTCCTTGCTCGGGAAGTAAATGTAGAGGGCGCCGGGGACCATGCCGGCCCGTTCGGCGATCATTCTCATGGTACTGCGCTGGTAGCCGCACTCGCCGAAGACCCTGAAGGCGGATTCGAGGATGCTTTTTCGTTTTCCCTGGCTACGCGGTCTTCCCATACCGGGTCCAAATTCCTGAATGATCGTTCATTCAGGAATTTAGACCCGCCGTACGGGGCTGTCAAGACCCGGGGAGCGGCTCCTTCAGTCCTGCTCCTCGTGCCGGTGTTCGACCCCGAAAAGCGCGCGCAGGAAACGGACGAAGTTTGTGACCCCGCCGATGGCCGAGCCCACGAGCGCCACGATCAGCACAATGCGGAACAGCCAGTTGAACCAGTCGCCCAGCCGGGCGGAGAAGTCCACGGGGAACACCCGCAGGATCCAGACCAGCGACACGATGCTGACCAGGCTGAACACCGCCTGCAGGAGGTAGTGGAAGAACCGCGGGTGGAAGAAGATCAGCACCAGGTTCAGCACGATCTGGACGATCAGGGACATGTTGATCGCCCAGAGAACCTCGCTGTAGCTGTCCAGCAGGAAGAACGGCTTCCAGACCGGAAGCTGGTTCATCACCCACAGGAGGATGCCGTTGACGATGGCGCCGGCGACGTAACCGGCCGGGTGGTTGGGTCGCGATGAGTGGCTCATGCGGATGTAACACCGCAAACGGCGAAAACTGCCCCGCCCGCGCTCAAAGACCTCCGGCCTCGATGGTGTCCCTGTACCACCAGGCGCTGCGCTTCCAGGTCCGGGCCATGGTCTGCCTGTCCACCGCGACCAGGCCAAACGGCCGGCTGTAGCCGAAGCTCCACTCGAAGCCGTCCAGGAGCGCCCAGGGGAAGAAGCCGCGCAGGCGGACCCCTTCGCGGACAGCCCGATGTGCCTGCTCCAGGTGCTCTGCTAGAAATGCGATCCGTTCCCGGTCCTCGACGATCCCCTCTTCCGACCGTGCCTCCTCGAAGCCGGCGCCGTTGGCGGTGACCAGCAGCTCGGGGTTGCCGTACTCCCGGTGGAGGCGCAGAAGCAGCTCGTGCAGGCCCTCAGGGTCGATCTCCCAGCCGGTGCCCGTCAGCCGGCCCGCAGCGGGCTGGACGAAGGAGAACAGGGAGTCCCGCCCGTCGGGACGGCGCACCTGCCGGCTCGTGAAGTAGTTCACCCCCAGGAAGTCGGGGCGGGCCCTGCCGAAGGCTTCCAGGTCTTCCGCGCGCAGGTCCCACCGAGGGTGGCGCGCCGTGTAGACCTCCAGGAGCTCCTCCGGGTAGCGCCCCCGCAGAAGCGGGTCCAGGAGCCAGCGGTTCAGGTAGGCATCCGCCCAGTGCGCGGCCTCTTCGTCCTGCGGTGTTTCCGGCCGGACCGGCGCCAGCCCCAAAGCCACCCCGAAGGCGGACCCTGCGCGGCGCAGCGGGGCGCAGGCCTGAACGGCGAGGGCGTGGGACAGGAGCAGTACGTGCGCCGCCCCGACCGCAGCCTCCTCGCTGCGAACCCCGGGCGCGAGGCGGCCGCTGCCGTAGCCGTGGAAGGCGGAGGCCCAGGGGTCGTGATGCGTGACCCACAGACTGATCCGGTCGCCCAGGGCGCGGTACACGCAGGCGGCGTAGTCCGCGAAGCGCCGCGCCGTGTCCCGGTTTCGCCAGCCTCCCGACTCCTCGAGGGCCTGCGGCAGGTCCCAGTGGTACAGCACGGCCAGGGGGCGGATGCCGGCGGCCAGCAGGGAGTCGGTCACCCGCTGGTAGTGGTCCAAGCCCGCCGGGTTCGCGCCGCCGGTCCCCGAGGGGAAAACCCGGGCCCAGGCGACGGAGAAGCGGTAGGCGTTCACGTCCAGGCGGCGCAGCGTTTGCAGGTCCTCGTCCCAGCGGCGCACCTGGTCGCAAGCCGTCTCCGCCGTCGCGGCGTCGCGGACCGCGCCGGGCCGGTGGCAGAAGGGCTCCCAGATCGTCTCGGCGCGGCCGCCGGCGGCGCCCTCCACGCAGTGGGCGGCGCCGGAGACGCCCCAGAGGAAGTCATCGGGAAAAGCCGCCGCACCCACGCCTTACTCCGCAGCCTCGGACTGCAGCCTGCGGGCCAGGCCCGTGAAGCGGGCCCGGGAGCCGGGGTTCCGCAGCGCGATGCGCAGGGCGCGGCGCGTGCCCACCAGGACCACCAGGCGGCGGCCGCGCGTAACCGCGGTGTATAAAAGATTGCGCTGCAGCAGCACGTAATGCTGAGTCATGACCGGCACGACCACGGCGGGGAACTCGCAGCCCTGGGCCTTGTGCACGGAGACGGCGTAGGCCGGGGCGATCTCGTCCAGCTGCGAAAAATCGTAGCGCACCGGCCTGCCGTCGAAGAGGATCTCCGCCTCCTGGCGCTCCGAGTCCAGGTTGCGGATGCGCCCGATGTCCCCGTTGAACACGTCCTTCTCGTAGTCGTTGCGCAGCTGCAGCACCTTGTCACCGACCGCCAGGCGCCGCGAACCGCGCTGCAGGCCGGCCGCGCCGGGGTTCAACGCGGCCTGCAGGAGGCGGTTCAGGTTTTCCACGCCGACCTCGCCCTTGTGCATGGGCGAGAGCACCTGGATGTCCTCCCAGGGGTCCAGGCCGAAGCGGCGGGGGATGCGCTCGGTCACCAGCTGCAGGATGATGCCGGCGGCTTTCTCCGGCGACTCCTGCTCGATGAGGAAAAAATCCTCACCGCCCCCCTCGGGCATCTCCCCGGCCCGGATGCGGTGCGCATTGGTCACGATCCGGCTGGCTTCGGCCTGGCGGAAGATGCGGGACAGCTCCTCGACGGGCACTGTGCCCGAGGCGATGATGTCCCGCAGCACGTTGCCCGCGCCGACCGAAGGCAGCTGGTCCGCGTCGCCTACCAGCAGCAGCCCGGCGGCGGGAGGCAACGCGCGCAGCAGTTGGTACATCAGTAGGGTGTCGACCATGGAGACCTCGTCCACGATCGCGAGGTCGCAGGCCAGGGGATCGGCGGGGCCCTTGCGGAAGCCCCCGGTGCGCCGGTCGACCTCCAGGAGGCGGTGGATGGTCCGGGCCTCCAGGCCGCTGGCCTCCTGCAGGCGCTTGGCCGCCCGGCCGGTGGGGGCGGCCAGCAGAACGCGGCTCCCGGCGAGCGCCGCCACCAGCGCGCGCAGGATCGTAGTCTTGCCGGTGCCGGGCCCGCCGGTGATGACCAGCACCTTCTCGCGCAGCGCGGCGGCGAGGGCCTGCGCCTGGGGCGGGTCCAGGGTGATGCCCAGGCTTTTTTGCGCCCGGGCGATGTCCCCCGCAGGGTCGGAGGACAGGGCGGCGCGCGGCGACCTGCCGAGGCGCCGCAGCAGCAGGGCGATGCCGGCCTCGGCGGCGGCGAGCGCCGGGAGGTACACGCACTCCCCCTCGATTATAACCCGCCCCTGCGCGGCCAGGGCCTGCAGGGCGCCCTCCAGCTGCGTCTCAGGCAGCTCCAACAGGGCCGCGCCGCGGCGGGCCAACTCCTGCCTGGGGAGGTAGGTGTGCCCCTCGGCCTCGCCCAGCGCGTGCAGGAGGCCGGCTTCACAGCGCGCGGGGGCGTCCCGGGCCACGCCCAGGCTGGCGGCTATTTGGTCCGCCGTGCGGAACCCGATCCCGTAGACCTCTGCGGCCAGGCGGTAGGGGTTCTCCCGGATGCGCCGCACCGCCTCGGCCCCGTACTCCCGGTAGATGCGGTAGGCGTTCGCCGTGCCGACGCCGTGGGACTGCAGGAACAGCATCACCTCCCGCAGGCCGCGCTGGGCCTGCCAGGCCTCGCTCAGGGCGGCCAGGCGCGTCCGGCCGATGCCCGGAACCTCGCTGAGGCGACGTGGCTCCTCGTCGATCACCCGCAGGGAGTCGGTCCCGAAGCGGGCCACGATGCGGTGCGCCAGCTCGCGGCCGATGCCTTTGACCAGCCCCGAGCCCAGGTAGCGCTCGATGCCCGCGGCGGTCACGGGGGAGGCGGCGCGGCTCGTCTCGATGCGAAACTGTCGGCCGTAGCGCGGGTGGTTCTGCCACTGCCCCGAGAGCTGCAGGGTCTGCCCCACGACCGGGGCAGCGAGTGAGCCCACCACGGTCACGGGCCCGGGAATCCCGGCCACCTGCAGGCGGGCCACGCTGTAGCCGGTCTCCTCGTTGCGGTAGGTGAGGGCTTCCAGGGTGCCTTCCAGCTCGGTGCTCATGGGTTCTGCCTGCGAGTATAGAAAGGCGGGGCGCGGCCGATCAAGGCCTGGACGCGCGGGCCCGCAGCGGGTATGGTTGCGGCGTTGGACAGGGATTTAAGGAGCCTGCTCTCCGGCGTGGAGAAGCCGGGCAGGTACGCGGGCGGCGAGTTCGGGACCGTCATCCGGCGCGAAGCGGGCCTGCTGCGCGTGGCTATATCCTACCCGGACCTCTACGAGATCGGCATGTCCAACCTGTCGGTCCGGCTGATCTACCGCCTGCTCAACAGCCTCCCCGCGGTGTCCTGCGAACGGGTGTTCGCCCCCGCCGCGGACTTCGAAGCCGGCCTGCGCGCCCGCGGGCAGCCCCTGGCTTCCCTGGAGACGGGCACCCCCTTGCGCTGCTTCGACCTGGTGGGCTTCTCGGTGGGCTACGAGCTCACCTTCACGAATCTATTGAATATCCTGGAGCTGGGGGGCATCGACCCGCGCCGCGCCGGGCGAGGCGACGGCGAGCCGCTGGTCGTGGCCGGCGGTCCGGCCGTCACCAACCCCGCGCCCTTCGGCGCGTTCGTGGACGGGGTCTTCATCGGGGAGATCGAGGGCGAGGCCCTGGGTCTTTTCGCGGAGCTGGGCGAGATGAAGCGCGGGGGGGCCGGCAGGGCGGAGCTGGCCGAACGCCTTTCGGCCGCGCCCTACGTCTGGACGGCGGATAAAGCGGGTCCGGTCCGCCGCGTGTTGTGGACCGGCTTCGGCGAGGGGTCTTCCGGACCCGCGGCCGGAGCCTTCCCGGTCCCAAGCATCCGGACCGTGCAGGACCACGGCGTGGTGGAGATCATGCGCGGCTGCCCCAACGGCTGCCGCTTTTGCCACGCCGGCAACTTCTACCGCCCCTTCCGTCTCAAGGAGCCCGCCGAGATCGCCAGGGAGGTGGACGAGCTGGTGTTCGGCTGCGGCTACCGGGAGATCACCCTGGCCTCCCTGTCCAGCGGCGACTACCCGGGGATCGCGGGGCTGGTGCGCGCCCTGAACCGGCGGCACCGCCGCCGCCAGGTCTCCTTCGCCCTGCCCTCGCTGCGCATCGACTCGCTGGGCCTGGAGCTGCTCTCGGAGATCTCCACGGTGCGTAAGAGCGGGCTTACCTTCGCCGTCGAGACCCCGGTGGAGGGCTGGCAGAGGGGGATCAACAAGCTCGCGCCGCTGGAGCGGACCCTGGAGATCATGGAAGAAGCCCGCTCCCGCGGCTGGCGGGCCGCCAAGTTCTACTTCCTGATCGGGCTGCCGGTGGCCGGCGGGCAGGAGGAGACCCCGGCAATAGTCGACTTCCTGCTGGAGGTGCGCAGGCGGGCGCGAATGGAGCTGGCCGCCAACATCAGCGCTTTCATCCCCAAGCCCCATACCGCGTTCCAGTGGGCCGGGCAGCTCACCGAGGCTCAGGCGGTGGAGGGGATCATGTCGGCCAAGAAGCGGCTGACCGGGCGGGGGGTGAAGGTGCGCTACCACGCGCCCTTCCTCTCGCTGCTGGAGGGGATGATCAGCCGGGGTGATGAGCGGGTGGGGGAGCTCGTCTGGCGGGCGTTCCGCCTGGGGGCGCGCTTCGACTCGTGGGAGGATCTGGTCCGCCGCGAGCTCTGGCGGCAGGTGCTGGCGGAGGCGGGCTGGGACGTAGAGGCCGAGACCTGCCGCCCCCGTCCTGTGGAGGCGCCGCTTCCCTGGGACGGCGTGCGCCTGGGCGTCGGGACCGGATTTCTTCTCCAAGAGTACCGCCGCTCCCTGGCCGGGGAGCAGACTGCCCCCTGCGGCCCCGGCTGCTCCGAGCCCTGCGGGGTCTGTCGCGGCGGGGTGAAGCCGCGAGCCGCGGTGAGCCCTCTTCCTGAGACAACGCCCGGCGCTCCGGCGGAAGTGGCATCCAGCACGCCCGCCGCGCCGCGGCGCGTGCTGTTCAGCTTCCGCAAGTCCGGCACGGCGGTTTACCTGGGTCACCTGGACATCCTGGGCGTGTTCGAGCGGTCCTTTCTGCGGGCGGGCTACGAGCCGGACTTCACGCAAGGGTTCAACCCCAAGCCGCGGCTGGAGTTCGCCTACCCGCTGCCCTTGGGGATCGAGTCCGAGGAGGAGGTGGCCGTGATCACCCTACTGGACTTCGACGACCCGCAATCCTTCCGCAGCCGCCTGGACCGGGCAATGCCGGTGGGGTTGTCCTGCGCACAGGTCAAGGCGCTTCCTGCCCACCGCCCGGGGACCAGGAAGCTCTCCCCCATGGCGCTATACTGGGGGGCCGATTACCGGATCCGGGACCAGGGCGACGGCGCTCTCGGGGAGCTCGCCGCGACCAGCGACCCCGCCTCCTGGACCGTATTGGAAGCCGGACCGGACTGGCTGCGGGTGCGGGTGGCGGCCTCGGTGAAGCCTTCGAACATCCTCCGCATCCTGGAAGCCCGCGGCTGCCCGGACCCCGTCGGGCGAGGGCTCACGGTAGCCCGGGAGCGCTGCTGGGCGGCGGGTCCCGAGGGCGGGCCGGTTTCCTACTTCGAGCTGGACTTCCCGTCCTGAGCCTTGATCTGGCTCCAGAGGGCGTCCATCCGCTCCAGGCCGGCTTCAAGCGGTTTCAGACCCTGGGCCTGCAGACGGACCTCCAACTCCTGGAAGCGGGCAATGAACTTCTGGTTGGTGCCGTTCAGCGCCAGGGTGGGGTCCACGCCTAGGAGGCGCCCCAGGTTGACCGCGGTGAAAAGCAGGTCGCCCAGCTCGGCCTCCACCCGCCGCGGATCCCCCTGAGCGTGGGCCTCGCGCAGCTCGGCGATCTCCTCCTCCAGCTTACCCCAGAGCGGCTGGGCGCTGGCCCAGTCGAAGCCCACCTTGGACACCTTCTGCTGGATCTCGAAGGCCCGCTCCAGCGGCGGCAGCGTGCGGGGCACCCTTTCCAGGGCCGAGTGCTTGGGCTTTTTGCCTTCCACGTTCTCCTTGATGTGATTCCACTGTTCGACCACCTCGTCGGGAGTGTCCTTGCGGGCGTCCCCGAAAACGTGAGGATGCCGGCGGACGAGCTTGGCGCAGATCTGCTCCAGCACCTCCGCGACCCGGAACCGTCCCTCCTGCTCCTTCATATGGGCGATCATCGTGACCACCAGCAGCAGGTCGCCCAGCTCCTCGCGGAGGTTTTCGTCATCGCCCTCCTCGATGGCGCTGATGGCCTCGTAGGCCTCCTCGATCAGGTTACCCCGCAGCGTATGGGGGTTCTGCTCCCGGTCCCAGGGGCAGCCGTCCGGGGCGCGCAGGCGCCGCACGATTTTCAGAAGGCCTTCGAACCCGTTTTGTTCCATGTCGGTCTCCTCATTGCTCCAGCGCGGTCAGGCGCTCGTTGACCAGCTCCAGGCGCTTCTCCAACCGGCGGATCGCGCGTTCCAGTTCGCCCCGCTCGGCGCGCAGGGCTTCCAGCGAGTCCTCCTGCGGGGCCGGCCTGGCGAAGGCCATCTCCTTGACCGTGTCGTGGCTCTGGCCGGCCAGAAGCGCCCTCCCGGCCTTCTCCCTCGTGGGCGGGTCCTTGATGCGGGTCAGCAGCTTCATGTTCTCGTAGCCCAGCCGGGGGTCCAGGTCCAGGAGATGAGACTTCACCACGGCGTCGGCGCTGGGCTTGGGCAGCGCCAGCACGCGGTCCAGGTAGTCGGTGTAGCTGGCATGGTGCTTTTCGCAGAGCTCCTGGGCCTCCGCCAGGAGGCGGCCCAGCTCCTTCATCAGGGAGCCGTTCGGGGCGATGACCTTCTCCTTGATCCGCGCGGTGAGCCTGCGGAAGTCCTCGATCTCGTCGAAGGGGCTGCGGTACAGCCCCGCGCGCTCGGCGTCGGCCAGCAGGGAGTGGAACAGGCTCCAGAAGCGGACGGTGTGCGTGCGGGCGGAGCGCGGCAGCGGCGGGGTGGAGAACTGCAGGTGGTGGGCGTACTCGTGCAGGGCCGTGTACACCAGCTCGTTGTCGGAGGCGAAGTTGCGGTTGTGCAGGACGATCTCCCGCCCGCCAGGCTTGTACAGGCCGTTGACCTTGCGGCTCTTCTTTCCCGACAGCACGACCTGGAAGGGCGCGACGGCGGGCCGAACCCGTTCCAGGAGCATTTTGACCTGTTCGTGATTCATGCGGCTGGCCTCCGGACACGGTACTATGTCATAAGACCCGTCTTTTTGATAGATTCTAGGCAGCCATGAACTCTTTTGGAAGGTATTTCCGGGTGACCACCTGGGGGGAGTCGCATGGGCCGGCGATCGGCGCCGTGATCGACGGCTGCCCGCCCGGGCTGCCGCTGGAGCCTGAGGAGATCCAGCTGGAGCTGGACCGGCGCAAGCCCGGCCAGAGCGAGCTCACCTCCCCGCGCCAGGAGCAGGACAGCGTCCAGATCCTCTCCGGGGTGTTCGAAGGCCGAACCCTCGGCACCCCCATCAGCCTGGTCATCTGGAACCGGGACCAGCGTTCCGCCGACTACTCCGCTCTGGCGGGGGTCTACCGCCCGGGGCACGCCGATTTCACCTACGAGCGCAAGTACGGCAGGCGCGACTACCGCGGCGGCGGCCGCTCGTCGGGCCGGGAGACGGCGGGCAGGGTTGCCGCCGGGGCAGTGGCCCGCAAGCTGCTCGCTGGCCGAGGGATCCGGGTCCTGGCCTTCGCGCGGGCCATCGGCGGGGTGAGCCTGTCGGAGGAGGAGCTAGGGGAGCTCACCGGCGGGGAGCCGCCGAGCGACCCGGAAGCCCTGCGCGCGCGCATCTACGCCTCGCCGGTGCGCTGCCCGCACCCGCGGGCGGAGCCGGCCATGCAGGAGGCCATTCGCAGGGTGGCGGAGGACAAGGATTCCCTCGGGGGCGTGGTGGAGGTGCGGGCCTACGGCGTGCCGCCCGGCCTGGGGGAGCCGGTGTTCCACAAGCTGGGCGCGCGCATCGCCCAGGCGGTGCTGTCCGTGGGGGCGGTCAAGGGCATCGAGTTCGGGGAAGGCTTCCGCCTGGCGGCCATGCGCGGCAGCCAGGCCAACGACCTGTTCGCCCGCGACGCGCGCGGCCAGGTGGCGCCCGCCACCAACCGGGCCGGGGGCATGGCCGGGGGGATCTCCACGGGCCTGGCCATCGTGTGCCGGGCGGTGGTCAAGCCCACCTCCTCGATCGGCCGGGTGCAGGAGACGGTGGACGCCCGCGGGCAGGCCGTGTCCCTGGCCGTGGAGGGCCGGCACGACCCCTGCATCGTGCTGCGCGTGGTGCCGGTGATCGAGCACATGGTCAACCTGGTGCTGCTCGACCTGCTGCTGGCGCACGGCGCCATGCGGCTGCTTGGCGAAGAGAGGTGATAAACATGGGAGATATCGTTCCAAGGAGCGTGCTGGTCAGGCAGGGGGTGAAGGGGATCGCCGGGGTCGGCGGCGGCATAGCGCTGCTCATTCTCAAGGGGATCGCCGCGGCGGGCTTCTGGCCGGGCCTGCTGGCCGGGGCGGTGGTGAGCATCGCGGGCCTGGTGATCGGCTCCTCCCGCGAGGACCGCGCGGCCGGGATGGTGACCGTGGCGGCAGGGGCAGCCACGGTGATCGCATCGATTCCCGCCTTCCACGGGGTCGGCTGGCTGATGTCGGTATCGGGGATCGGATTGATCGTGGCCGGCGCCTGGTCGCTTTTCAAGTTCTGGAGAAACCTGCGCAAGCGCGGCGGATGAAGCGCTACTGGCTGGAGACCTACGGCTGTCAGATGAACAAGGCCGAGTCCGGCTCCCTGGAGCTCGGGCTGCGGCAGAGGGGCTGGCAGCCGGCGGCTGACATCGACGAGGCGGAGCTGGTCATCCTGAACACCTGCTCGGTGCGGGCCACCGCCGAGGAGCGGGTCTGGGGGCGGCTGGGCTTCTTCAAGGCCCAGAAGGCCCGGGCCTCCCGCCGCGGCCGCCGCCTGCGGGTGGTGCTCATGGGCTGCATGGGCGAGCGTCTGAAGGAGGAGATCCGCGCGCAGGCGCCGCACGTGGACGTGCTGGCGGGCACGTTCCAGAAGCACGTGCTGCTGGACGCCCTGGAGGCGGTCCCTCAGGCGGAGGGGGGCAGGGGTGCCTCCTTCACCGGCGCAGGACCCTACCGGTTCGCACCGCGGCATTCCGCGGGCGGGTTCCGGGCCCTGGTGCCGATCATGCACGGCTGCAACAACTTCTGCGCTTATTGCATCGTTCCCTACGTGCGCGGGCCGGAGGTCTCGCGCAGCCCCCAGAGCATCCTCGAGGAGCTCATAGGGCTAAAGACCGGTGGCGTGCGGGAAATCACCCTGTTGGGCCAGAACGTCAACTCCTACCGTTTCGGCGAGCTGGATTTCCCGGGGCTGCTCGAGCGCATCCTGCCCTCGCTGCCCGAGCCCGCCTGGCTGCGCTTCCTGACCTCCCACCCGAAGGACTTGAGCCCGCGCCTCATGGGCCTGCTGGCCGCTGGGGGCGCCCTGTGCCGCCACCTCCACCTGCCGGTGCAGCACGGCTCCGACAGGATACTCGAGAACATGGGTCGAGGGTACACGCGGGCGGCGTATCTGGAGCTGGCGGCCCGACTCCGCAAAGAGGTCCCCGAGCTCGTCCTGACGACCGATATTCTCATTGGGTTCCCCGGCGAGACGGAGGACGACTTCCAGATGACTCTCCAGCTCATGGAACAGGCCCAATTCGACGACGCCTTCACCTACCGGTACAACCCGCGGGAAGGGACCCGGGCGTACCTGCTCGCGGACGACGTGCCCGCCGCCGTGAAGCAGGCGCGCCTGGCGGAGCTCATCCGCCTGGTTCGGCGCATTTCCACCCGCCGCAGGCGGGAGCGCCTGGGCCGCGAGGTCCCGGTCCTGGTGGAGTCGCTGTCCAGAAAGAACGGCGGGGAGCTGCTGGGCCGCACCGAGGGCGACGAAACCGTGGTCTTTACCGGCCCGCCGGACCGGATCGGGCGCTTCGTCCGGGTCCGCCTCCTGGGCCTGGTCGGTCACACCTTCCGGGGCGTGGAGTGCACATGAGGCTCGCCCCGTGTTTACCGCTTCTGCTCGGACTCCTGCTGCCCGCGCTCCAGTGGGCCCAGGAGGCGGAGACCCCGGAACAGCTCCTGCGCCGGACCGCTGAGCTGGCCGCCGGGGGGGACGGCGAGGTGCTGCTGCGGGCCGTCGGGGCCGCGACCGAGCTCGCCGACGCGCT
>CAZMWZ010000002.1:22530-26081 GCA_964570045.1 uncultured Spirochaetaceae bacterium | reverse complement strand
ACGGCGAGGTGCTGCTGCGGGCCGTCGGGGCCGCGACCGAGCTCGCCGACGCGCTGCGGCTGCTGGCCGACTTCGCGCCGCGCGTCCGCGATCCGGCGGCCCGCGAAGCCTGCGTAGAGCGCCAGGTGGAGCTGCTACGACTGGCCGGCCGGATTGAGGAGGCGCTGGGCGTCCAGCTCAGCCTGCCGGAGACGCCCGGCAGGCTGGTGGAGCGGGCGACGCTGTGCCTCGAGCTGGGCCTTACCGACGAGGCGCAGGAGGCTCTCCGGCGGGTCGGGGACGCCGGCGACGCGGAGACTGCGGCAGCCGCGCAGTACCTGCTGGCCATGGTCTACCTGGCCACGGACCGGGCAGGGACGGCCGAAGCGACGCTGCGTTCGCTCTTTGAAAGGTATCCCGATGCGCAGGTGGTTCCCGCGGCGCTGTTGGCCCTCGGCGAGGCCCTGCGCGGGCGGGGCGAGGCACAGGTCCTGGGCGAGCTCAAGGCCCGCTTCCCCGCCTCCCCGGAAGCCGCCCTGGCAGAGGCAGCGGCGAAGGTGCGCTACGCGGCCGCCCCGTTGAGGCTGCTTCCGCCGGGGGCGCCGGCCCCGAAGGCTCAGGTGCCTGACGCCGGCCCGCTGAAGGCCCTGGTGCAGGCGGGCTCCTTCCGCGACCCGGAGAACGCCCAGTACCTGGTCCGCGACTTGAGCGCCCGGGGCTTCGAGGCGCGCATTCTGGAGAAGGCAGTCGGGGAGGCCCGCTATTACCGGGTGGTCATTGGACCGGCGCAGAGCCCCGAAAAGGCCCAGGGGCTGATCCTGCGGCTGAAGGACGCGGGCTTCGAAGGGGTCCTGCTACTAGAATAGGCCTGCGGTCCGGGTGCGCTCAGGGGGCGGGCTCGCCTTCCCTTTGTTCGAATACGAGCTTTTGCTCGGAGGTGGGTTCCGCCCCGTGTACGCCCAGTCGCGCGGGCGTCAAGGTGAGACGGCGCACCTGGACCTGCCCTTCTTTGGTTTCCACGTATTCCAGTATGTAGGCGGTTTCCCCGACCGGCAGCCCGCGCTCGTCCAGGCCCTTGAGGTAGAGTACGTCCCGGTCCAGGCGGAACACGCCAAACCCTCCGGAGTACTGGCGTATGGCTTCGATCCAGGTGAAGCGCGGCGGGTCGAAGATGATCTCCACCCCCTGGGTGCTGCGGAATACGCCGCGCAGCTCCGGGCCGGCGGCGTTGCGGCTTACCCGCCGGTCGTCGAACAGATTTTTTTGCAGCTCGTCGGTGAGCTTGAGGTAGCGGCCCGAGCTGCGGTCCCACTCCTCCGTGCCGAGCACCGACACCTCGATGGTGTTCAGGGCGACCACCTCGACGGTGATCCGCTTCTTGACCGACTCAATGGACTGGTTGGCCGCCAGGATGAACAGCCGGTTGGACAGGCTGCGGTAGGAGTGCAGCCAATCGTAGATCTCCTCCACTTGGCCGGAGTAGATCGCGATCTGCCGCTCTTCCGGATCGAACAGGACGATCTCCTCCCGGCCCCTGGAGCCGGAAAGCAGCCACGGGCCGGCGATGTACTGCTCGAAGTGCGCCTCGGAGGGGTCGGAGAAAAGCTCCCGCAGCTGCGCCTCCTGCACCACGATACCGGGCATCTTGGCCTCGGCGGCCAGCACGTAGCGGTTCTGCTGGTACTGCCACTGGTAGGTGTACCTGATGCGGTCCAGGAGGTTCGCGGAAGCTTTGTCCCGGGAGTAGGAGTGGATCGGGAAGCTAGGGCCGTTTTTCTGCCCGAGGCGGTAGCCCTCCGCGCGCTGGATCTCCTCGATCTCGATGCTGCCGTCGGAGACGATCTGGCAGATCTCCGTGAAGTACAGCCCCAGGCCGGTGGGGGAGGGGGTTTTACGGAACACGTTCAGGACCAGCTCCCCTTGGCCGTTGATGCCCCGGCAGACGATCTCCTGGTTGTGGTCGCCGACCAGGTCCTGCAGCGAGATCTCGAACAATCGTAGATTTGTGGCGCTGGTCGGGCCTTCCCAGGTGCGCATGTAGCTTCCGCGCACGGAGTCGTAGTCCGCGACGGCGATGCGCAGCGTAGCTTCGGGCTCCCCCTTCCTGCGCAGCACCAGAATCTGCTCTTCGTTCAAGTCCAGGTCGAGGTTGCAGTTGATCACCGAGGATAGGCTCTCACCCCGGTCCACGGGAACCTTGGGTGCCTGCATCGTCTCCTCGGCGGCGGCGTCCGCGGCGAGGCGCGGGGACTGCACCGGGACCTGCAGCTCGCCCTGAGGCGCGCTTTCGCGGCGGCAGGAGGTGAAAAGCGAAACCGCGGCCAGCAGGACGGCCGGGGACAGGATGGCAAGTCTCATCGGTGGACTTCCTCAGGCAAAGTATTTCTTCTGCAACCGCTCCAGGATCTCCTCCTGCAGCGTGGCGAAAGGCCGGGCGCACTTGAAGCCGGCGGCCGTGCGGTGACCGCCGCCGCCGTAGCTCTGGGCGATCTCCGCCACGTCGATGGAACCCTTGGAACGTATGGAGCAGCGCCGCAGGCCTTCCGGGTTCTCCTTGAAAAAGATCGATACCCGCACCTCCTTGCTGCGCAGCGGGATGTTGATGAGCTGGTCGGCCTCTTCGTAGCTGGCACGGCTCTCCTGCAGCAGGCGGCGCGGCATGACCTGAACAGCCACCCGGCCCCCCGCGTGCAGCGTGAGGGTGGCCAGCACCTTGGACATGAGAACCAGGGATGACAGGGAGTCGGACTCGTAGAGCTTCGCGTAGACCTGGTTGGGGTGCACGCCCCGCGCCACCAGGTCCTGAGCGATCTTGAAGGTAAGTGCCGTGGTTTTCGGGTAGATGAAGGAGCCGGTGTCGTACACGATGCCCATGTACAGGGCCTGGGCCATGAACAGATCCAGTTCCACTTTCATTTCCTGGAACAGGAGAAACAGGATCTCGCAGGTGGAGGAGGCGTCCTGTTCGATGTGGTTGGGCGACAGGATGTCGGTTTCGCTGTCGTGGTGATCGATGATGAAATACTCCCGGACCCGGGGGAGGACCAGGCGGGCGACGCTGCCGATATTGTTGAGGTCATTGACGTCCAGGATAAGCAGGGCGTGTTCGGCGAGGTCCGCGGGCAACTGGCTCGCCTCGCGCAGCACCAGCGGCCGGTGCTCCGGCTCCACGAAGACGAATTTGTCGGGCGCGGGGTCGGCGTTGCAGATGAAGGCGCTCTTGCCGAGTTTGGTGAGCGCGCGCAGCATTGCGAACTCCGCCCCCAGCGCGTCGCCATCGGGGGTTTCGTGCGCGGTGATGATGATCTTGCGGTTGCGGGTCAGGAATTCGCTGACGGGCGCGTATTGCATAGAACCGTAGAGCCTTTCCGCAGCTCTTTTATCCCGCGCAGCTGCTGCGGGCTGACCTCCGCACCCACCAGGCAAGCCGGGCCGATGGTGAAGCCGCGGGGCACCTGGGCATTGGCCCCGAGCACGGTCAGGCCGTCGCGCAGCTGCGTCGGGTACTGGAGGTTGGCGGCGGAGGAGCTGCGCAGACCGATGAAGGCATCCTCCCCAATGTTGGCGGCCCC
>CAZMWZ010000002.1:5873-22430 GCA_964570045.1 uncultured Spirochaetaceae bacterium | reverse complement strand
GCCGTTCTCGCCGAAGTGGGGGAGGATTAGGGCCCGAGACACCTGGGCCTTGGTGCCGATGCAGTTGCCACTCATCACGATGGATTGGTAGACCAGCGCACCTCGCCGCACGCTGACGCCGGGGAACAGGACCGACCCCTCCACGTACCCTTCGACCACCGTGCCCGCGGCCAGGAAGGAGCTCTTGACCGTCCCGCCCCGCTCGATACGGATGTCGCCGCCGGGCATGTGTCCGCGGTCAAGAAGGGCGAAGCGGCTCTCCAGCTCGCTGGAACCCAGCTCGACGCACAGCTGGAGGTTGCCCCCGTACATCTGCATCAGGCTGTTCTGGAACAGGGCCAGCCCCGGCAGGTCGTCGATCACCTCGAAGTGCCCCGCGAGCAGGCGGTTCAGATGGCTGCCCAGGTCGGGCGCAGCCTCGGCGCTCCCCGGCCGCGAGTCCTTGAGCAGGCGCAGCAGGGTCCGGCGCCGGACCAGGTACAGGTCCGTCGCGGTATTGTCCACTGAAAGCCGCGTCACCTCGGCGGCCGGTCGCTCCAGCCGCTGGAGCAGGGCCCCGGGGTCGGCCAGAAAAACCTGGGACAGGGGGTATAACAGCACCTTTTCGGCCGGGTCGGCGGCAGCGAGGCGCTGCAGCCCGGCCGGGCCGTCTTCCAGCAGTTGGACGCAGAAGGCCGGGGAACGGCCCGAGACTATCTCCGGCAAACCGCGGAAGCGGCTTTCCCCGATCACCTGCACGCAGCCCTCAGGCGCACCGGACAGGTTGGCGGCAGCGAAATCGTAGAAGCAGTAGTGGCCCCAGAACGGAAACAGGGAGCTCGGGACGCCCTTGGGAAAAACCGGGGGTTCTGCGGGGCATCCCGCCTCCAGCAGGTAGACGGAGTAAGGTTTCATCCCACGGCTATTTTGCGGTTGCCAGACGTATCGTTAGCTCCTTCTTCCCCGCCAGGCGCACCTTGAGGTCGCTGTCCAGGACGTTCGGCGGAAGAACCCCCAGGCGTGGGAAGCTCTCGCCGTGCAGAACCGTCAACCGCACCCCGCCACGAACCGCGGTGAGCCTGGCCAGGCTGGCCGGGCTTTTTTTCCCGGAGATCTGTACGGAGCCCTCCGCCTCTTCCAGGAAAAGGGGTGTCCCCTCGACGATCGTCAGCACCTTCCCTCCAGGACCCCGTTTCCTGCCTTCCACCGATAGACGGAACCGGAACCTCGGCCTACCGGGGCGCGCGAGCAGGATCACCAGGACTACGATCAGCGCCACGATGAGGGCCGCCGCAGCCAGCAGCCAGTACCGGAAGCTCGCCAGCAGGGATTCTACCTGAAAGCCGACCGGCGTGACAACGGGAGTGAACTGGGGATCCCCCGCGAAAATGAACCGGATTTCGCCGCGGTACTCGCCCCGGGGCAGGCGGGGTTGCAGGCGCAGCCGGAGAGAGCCGGCCAGCGGGCCGTCGGGGGCCACCGTCAGCTGCGCAGGTCCGCGCAGGATATCCTGCTCCGGCCGGCCCGGCAGGCTCAGGCGGGCTTCGGCGATCTGCAGGGTGACGGGCTCGCTGTACCCCTTGCTGGTGAGGCCCAGCGAGAGCCGGCCAAATCCGAGCCAGTTGACCGAGAGGTCCGGTCCGGAGGTCAATTCCACGCTGGACAGGAACCCCTGGGTCTTCTCGATGAACTCCTTGGCGGTCGGGGTCTCGGACAGCTCGGTATACTGGGCGGCCAGGTTTCCGGCCAGCTCGCCGGCCCCGGCATGGGTGCCGATGCCCAGGATCTGGATTTTCCATCCCTGCTTCTGGATCGTCTTGGTGTTTTCCAGGAATTCGTGGGTGAACTTACCGTCCGGGGAGTAATAGCGGCTCGCGGGCGGCGCCTCCTGGATGCCGTCGGTGATCAGCAGCAGGTGTTTTTTGCGGCCCTGGTCGGGGAGTTTCGCCAATTCGGCACCCAGAACGTCCAGCGCGTTGCCGATGTCGGTGAAACGCCCATCCGCGGCGAGGCGGGCGACAGCCTTTTTGGCCTGCTGCTTGTCGGCGTCCCCCGCAATCCGCATGGCCACCGGAACCTCGGTCTTGCCGTAGAAGGCTAGCACCAGGAAGTAATCCCCGGGAATCAGCAGCTCGTCGATGACATAGCCGTTGACGTACTCGATTACCGCCCCTATTTCTTCAACCATAGAAAGGGATTTATCGAGCGCGACGATGACGTCGATGGGTTCCGTCCGCTGATCCGCGGAGACCCCCCCGGGGAAGAAAATTATCAAAAGCAGGGCTGAAATGAGGATTTTTTTCATTGTTATGCTCCTCCCACGTGTTATATTCGTAGCATGACGCAGAATCCTCAAAAAAGGAAGTAAAAAAAAAAAATCGTGCTTTACATTTCCAGGCGAGTGTGAATAATTTGAAGTAACATTTCGAAGCTAAGGAGTGTAATATGGCAAGTTGGGATTTACCGAAGAGCCCTAATGTATTCCATCCCGAGAAACCCAGTGCGGTGGGTTCCCGCAACTCTCTGGCCCAGGAATTCAGGGACCAGCAGGCCGAGGTGGATCTGCTCCTGAGCGAAGAAGTCGATAAGGTCATGAACCATATCACTGGCAAGCTCCCTCAGGACGTGGCCCAGCGCCTCGACATCATGGGCGGGTTGAAGGAAAAGATCTACAACTACTACAACCAGAACTACCAGAACATGTTCAACCGCTACGTGGTGACCACCGAAGACGAGATGGTCAAGAAGGTCCGCAACTTCATCGATAAAGAGGAGATCAAGACCCTCGCCCGGTACACCCCGCGGGAGGTCGCCCATCTGCTGGACGCCATCGGCGGCATGGACAAGTTCAACACGGGTGAGATCGAGAAGTCGATCGTGAACATGTTCGGGCACCTGCACGGGCACATCCAGCGCGGCGTGAACGACCTGGAGAACCTCACCAACTCGCTGCTGCGTCAGAAGACCGACGTGGGAGCCTTCATCCGCGGTCAGAACGCCTACTCCATCGTGAAGTGCTCGTTCAAGGACAGCATCTACAAGCCGAAGACCGTCACGGACGTGAAACTGTCGGTGAACATCCTGGACTCCGAGCTCATCAGTCCGATCTTCCACTACCAGGTCACCGTCGAGTACCTGATCAAGGACCTGCTCTCCAAGAACATGATGGACCTGATCGACAAGGAGATCGACAAGTTGAAGGAGCAGGTCATCGACGAGGGCAAGGAGGAGATATCCGACGGGGAAGTCCTGTTCGAGAGGATGAAGAGGGTGGAAAGATTCACCTCCGACGACAAGGACGACCCGAAGTCCAAGCGCTACAGCTTTTTCGCCAAGAGCCTGATGGACCGCATCGAGGGACTGCGGGCGGAGATCGATCCGGAAGAGTACGACCCGGTGAACATCCGTGAGAACCTTAAAAAAATCATCGACCTGGAGAACATCCGCAACCGCGGCTTCAACACCGCCATCAACTCCATTACCTCGATCCTGGACACCTCCAAGATGGGTTACCAGTACGTCGAGAACCTCAAGAACGCCCGCGAGCTGATCATCCGGGAGTACGAGGACACGGATGGCGCGCACCTGCCCGACGAGCGCTACCAGATCAAGATGAAGTACTACGACCAGTCCCAGCTGCTGGAGGAGCGCAAGAGCTTCGACGTCATGGCCAAGAGCTTTGAGATCGAGGTGCAGCACCTGTGGGACGTGCTGGAAATGGTCTACGAGGACTCCAAGTTCATGAAGGGGATTGTGGACTTCAAGGACCTGGCGCGACGCAAGAGGAGCAAAATCCGCCGCAAGATCAAAGCCCTCACCGGCGACCCGCTGTACGAGGACCTGGAAAAGAGCTGGGACGAGATCACCTTCGTGCACGCCGGGGACACCGAAGTCGAGCGGATGAACCGCACTTACCTGCCCGAGAAGGACCGGATCAAGAAGATGATCATCCTGATGCGCGACAAGCTGCAGAAGCAGTACTCCTACAAGTACCCCATCCAGCGCCGGGTCATGGAGGAGAGGCTGACCTATATGGAATCCGAGTTCACGAACTTCGACTATATGATCAACCCCTACCACATCCAGCCGGGCCTGATCCTGGACGTAGACATCACCTCCATCAAGCGCAAGAAAGCCACCCTGGACGGAATGGCCAACGTGCTCAACGAGTTCCTGTTCGGGGTTTCCAAGGGTTTCCAGGACGCGGCCTTCGCCGCCTTCTCCCGCCGGCGCTCCACGGTCCGGGAGGATATCGCCCAGTCTTTCGCCGCTGGCAGCCAGACGGCCGGGGAGCAGGGCGCGGCCCAGGAGTACGTGGAGATGCTGCAGCAGGGAGCCGGAAGCTCCGAGGCCAAGGAAGCGGCCCCGCGCCGCGGCCGCGGCCGGGGGATCGTGGATGTCACGCCCCGGGGCAGGGGCCGGGGGCGCGGCTCCAAGGGTAGGGGCCGGGGGCGCGGTTCCGAGGGACTGAAAGAGATCTAATCCCGCTTCAGAAATTCCGGTGATCCTCCGTCGCGCGACGGAGGGTCACCCTTTTATTTTCAGGTTCGAAAGGCACAAGATGACCCAAGCGAAGTACGAATTCACCGGGCTCAGCACCCGGGAGGGTTTCAACCGCTCTCTGCGGCATTTCAAGCTCGTCGGGGAGGTCGTGGGGGACTTCGAGTCCCACCGGAACCTGGCCGACATTCTGAACGCGCTGCATGACGCCAAGCGCTTGGAGGCCAACCAGGTAGCTCCGGTGGTCAACGCCCTCTGCGTGGGGCACCCCAAGTACAGCTACGTCAGTCGCTCGTACAACCTGGTCCGCAACGTGGAGGACTCGGGCCCGATCGCCGCGGCGGTCGAGAAGTGGAACGGCGTGGACCTGCTGCTGGCCTACTATCACCCTGACCTCGGGCTCACCCTGGTCAACCCTAAAAACCGCCAGCATTGGGAGAGCGTCGGGGCGCTTAAGAAAAACGAGCTGGTCACCGTCTACGCCGGCACGGGGAGCGAGAGATCCCCGCAGAAGCTGCTGGCGGAGGCCATCGACACGCTGATCGCCTGGCTGGAGGGCAGGAAGCCCAAGGCGGCCTCCGCCCTGCTGAAAGGCAAGTTCAAGCACAAGCCCGTGCGCGTTGCAGCCGCAGCCGCTCCGCCGGCAGCCAGGCCGGCGCGGGGGCGGCCCACCCGCGCGGCTGTGGCAGCGCGGACGCAGCAGAGAGCTTCCCAGCTGCCGCTCGCGGCGGCACCGGCGCCCCAGGCACCGGCGGCCAAGAAGCGCATGACCCCGATGTATTCGATCCCCGTGACCAACGAGCTGTTCCACAACGGTAACGTGGAGGCCTGGAAGCGGGTCATCCAGAGCTACAATCACAAGTACCCCGGCATCGAGGTGTTCGTTTTTTACGAGGGCGAGCGGATCCACGACATCAACACCCTGTTCAAGTGGGGAAAGGTCAAGCACGGCAGCGCCATCATGATCGCCGTGGCCGGCGAAACCATCCTGGATGTGGCCAAGCTGCAGCGCTACCTGCGGCAGGGCGCCAGCCCCGCCTTCGAGGCCTTCCTGCGCTTCCCTGTGAACACCATCCTGAATCTTTTTTGAGGAACCGGCAATGAAAAAGCATGTATACTTTTTCAGCGAGAACGAGTCGATAGCGAAGGAAGAGGTGCTGGAGAAGATCGGGATTCGCGGGCGCAGGGCCATGGAGCTGGCCGCCTTGGCGCTTCCCATCCTGCCCGGCTTCATCATCGATACCGAGATCACCTCCGAGCTGGAGGAGTGGGAGCTGGAACCCCAGCTGCGGGGGTTCTTCCGGAAGCTGGAGAGCGCCGCCGGCAAGCGTTTCGGCGACCCCGACAACCCCATGCTGGTCAAGATCGTGCTCAGTCCCAGCCTGGTCATCACCACCTATCCGACCCTGCACAACTACGGTCTCACCGAAGGCACCCTGCCGGGGTTCATCAAGTTCGTGGGCGAGAACTTCGGGCGCCACGAGCTGCAGTTCCTCTGCAAGGGCAGCCTGGAGGTGGAGGCCCGGATCGCGGAACTGGAGAAGCGGGAAAAGGACCTGACCCGGATCAAGGCCGCCATCGTGGCGCTGGAAAAAGAGCTGGCCGGTAACAGCGGGGCCAGGGAGCGCGCGAAATCCATCGCCGAAGTCCTGCCCCTACTGCCCAAGGGCTTCTGCAGCGGCAGCGCCTACCAGCAGCTGGAGCTGGCCCTCAAGCGCATCAGCCACATGCTGTCTCTGGACGAGATGAACAACAAGGACACGGCCCTGATCATCCAGCCGATGGTCTACGGCAACTACGGCAAGGACTCGGCCAGCGGCAACTTCTTCACCCGCAACATCGTCACGGGCAACCGCCGGCTGCAGGGGGAGTACTACCAGGAGGCTTTCGACTCCATTGGCTCCAGCGGTCAGGACATCAATTCCATCGCCCCGGCTTACCTCGCCCGGCTGGAGAAGATCGCCCGCAGCGTCGAGGACCACTTCCGCGAAATCCGCTCCATCCGCTTCACCGTCGAGAACAGGAAGCTGTGGATCATCGACCAGCGGGCCGTCATGTCCAAGTCCACCCAGTCGGAAATCAGGACCTTGCTGGACCTGCACTCGCGCAAGGTCGTTGACGACAAGTACGTCGTGGCGGCCATCAAGCCGCAGCAGTTGAACGAGATTCTGCACCCGATCATCAACCCCGCCTCGGTCACCAAGTTGAAGGCGCTGCCGGGAGGCATCACCGGTGCGCCGGGCGCCGCCATCGGCCGCGTCTACTTCGCCACCGAGGCCCTACTGGACGCTCATAAGGAGGCTCAGCAGAAGGGGGAGGACACGCGCCTGCTGCTGTGCATGCCGGCCAGCTTCGCCGAGGACGTGAAGGCCATCGAGGTGGCCACCGGTGTGCTGTCCTGCGAGGGCGGCTACTCCGCGCACGCCTCGGTCGTCGCCCGGCAGTACGGCAAGGTCTCGCTGGTCAAGCCGGACATGAAGATCCGGGGCAACAAGGCCACGATCGGCTCGGCGGTCATCTCGCAGGGTGACTACCTGACCCTCAACGTCCCCTACTACGGGCAGCCGGCGGTCTACGTCGGCAAGGCCGAGCTGATCGAGCCCGACCCCGAGGAATCGGGGATGCTGGACTTCATCAAGCTGGTCATGCGTTTCGTGCGCGACTTTCACGTGCGCACCAACGCCGACACCCCGCGCGAAAGCGCGCTGGCCCGCAGCTTCGGGGCGGCGGGGATCGGCTTGTGCCGCACGGAGCACATGTTCTTCGACGAGAAGCGCATCAACGTGTTCCGCGAGATGATCCTGAGCGATACCAAGGAGGAGCGCAAGAAGGCCCTGGCCAAGCTGCTGCCCATCCAGAAGGCCGATTTCTACAAGATCCTCAAGATCATGAGCCCGCACGAAGTGACCATCCGCCTCCTGGACGCCCCGCTGCACGAGTTCCTGCCGCACAACGACGAGGAGATGAAGAAATTCGTCGCCTACTTGAGCGGCCGCGACAAGGCGGCGGTGATCTCGGAAAAGGAGGTGCGCGCCCGCTGCGACGCCCTGGCCGAGTTCAACCCCATGCTCGGCCACCGGGGCTGCCGCATCGCGGTCTCCTACCCGGAGATCTACGAAATGCAGGTGCGGGCGATCTTCGAGGCGGTGTACGCGCTCCAAAAAGAAGGGGTGGACGTGCACGCGGAGATCATGATCCCGATCATCATGAACGAGAACGAGCTGAAGCTGCTGGTCTACGGGAAAAAGATCGAAGGGGCCGCGATCCGCGGCCTGGTCGACGTGGAGGAGGAGACCCGCCTGGCCATGAAGGCCAAGAAGGCCGACTACCGGATCGGCACCATGATCGAGCTGCCGGCGGCGGCGCTGGGCGCCGGGGAGATCGCGCGCTACGCGCAGTTCTTCTCCTTCGGCACCAACGACCTGACGCAGACGACCCTCGGGCTCTCGAGGGACGACTTCAACTCCTTCATGCCCGACTACACCCAGTTCGACGTGCTGGACGGCAACCCCTTCCAGATGCTCACTGAGGGGGTCAAGGAGCTGATCGAGCTGGCCGTCAGAAGGGGCCGGCTCACTCGGCCGGACCTGGTGGCCGGGCTGTGCGGGGAGCACGGCGCAATACCCGAGAACATCCGCTTCTGCATGGAGGTCGGGCTGAACTACGTGTCCTGCTCGCCGTACTCCGTGCCGATCGCCAACCTGACGATCGCCCAGGTGAACATCGAGAGGGGCCTGGCTTAGGCGCGACTATTTCCGGGGGGGCTGAAGGGGCGCGGCGGCGGAGCGCTCGAGCTCCCGAGCGCGTTTCAGGAAGCGCTCCGCGAAGCCCGTGTTGCCCTGCCGGCGGTAGAGCAGGCCTAGGCTGCGGTGCAGCCGCCAGTCGGAGGGAAAGGCCGCCACGGCCTGCCGCAGCGTCTGAGCGGCGCGTTCCAGGTCCCGCGCGCGCAGGTACAGACCACCCAGCAGCGCCTGCAGGCCGGGACGGTTGGGGTAGGCCTGCGCCGCCTTCCTGACCAGCGCCACGGCGCTGGGCTGGCTGCCGCTTGCGGCCAGCGACAGCGCCAGCTCGCGCAGCAGCTCCTCGGAGGCGGGGTTTTCTCGCAACAAATCACGAAACAGCAGGACGGCTTCCGCATTCCGGCGGCTGCCCCGGTAGCTGCGGGCCAGCATGTGGCGTAGAACGGGGTTGCGCGGCTGCCGGGGCAGCAGCTGTTCAATCTGCGCCGCGGCGCCCGCATAGTCCCGCCGGCGGAACAGCAGCTCGGCGTACTCGCGGCGCACCTCGGCATTGCGCGGGAAGCGACGCAGGTACTCTGCGCAGGCGGCCAGGGTGCGTTCAGCGTCGGCCAGCCGGCGTTCCACGGCGATCAGCGCTCGCAGCGTCGGCTCGTGGGCTTCGCTCGCCTTCAGGCTCCGCTCCAGCCAGCCCCGAGCTAGCTCGGGAAGGTCCGCCCGCAGGTACTCGCGGCCCAGGGCGCTCATCAGGTGGGGGTCCGGACCGTGGCGGCGGATCTGCTCCTGGAGAGCCGGGATCGTGGCCTCGGAGCCCTCGCCCAGGAAGGGCAGGCAAAGGGCCCGGTAATACGCGGCGTAGCTGTCGTCGGGTTTGAGCTGCGCGATGCGGATAGCCAGCTTGGCGAGAGCCTCGTACTCGCCGCTTTCCCACAGCGCGCCCGCCAGGCCGTAGGACAGCTCCAGGCTGTCGGGCGCGAGGTCGAGGGCCCGCCGATAGTGGTTCGCCGCCTTGCCCAGCTCTCGCAGGGCGACGAAGCACTCGGCCATGATCGCGTGGGCCTGGATATCCTGGTAGGAGGCGCGCAGCAGGCGGCGCGCGTACTCCAGGGCCTGCCGGTAGCGGCGGTTGCGGAAGAGCACCATCATGGCCAGGCGGGCGAGCTCGAGCGGGTCGCTGACGGGCGGGGCGCTGGAGCCCAGCCTCCGGAACCCCTCAGCCAGCTCGCGCAGGGCGGCCTGGGTTTCGCCGCGCTGCAGGTGGATCGCGGCCTTCTGCAAATACAAGGCCGGGTCCTGCGGCGCCAGGCGCACCGCCTCGCTCCAGTGGGCCAGGGACTGCTCCAGCCTGCCCTGTTCGCGGTAGACCCCCGCCAGGTAGAGATGGACGACCAGGCTGTCGGGGCGATGCTTCCGCAACAGGCGCAGCAGAGGCTCCGCCTCGTCGTAGCGGCGGCGGTAGTACAGGCGGATAGCCTGCGTGAGCAGGGCGTTCAGGTAGCCATTGAACAGGCGGGGGTTGTCAGGGTCGATTTTCAGGGCCTGCTCGAACAGGCCGACGGCCAGGCGGGGCCTGCCGGACTTCAGCACGGCCAGGGCCAGGAGGCCGAGGGCGGGGGCGAAGCCGGGCTCCAGCTCCAGCGAGCGCTTCAGGTGGCGGATCGCCTGGTCCAGCAGGCCCAGGGCGAAGCAGGAACGGCCCGCGAAGAAATGGCCCGGGGGCGAGTCGGGGCTGGTGTTCAGGTACAGCTGGAGCACCTGGGCGGCGCGGGCGTAATCGCGCAGCGCGTGGTAGCTGCGCCCCAGCAGGAGCAGGGCTTCGGGGAAGCGGTCGCTGTGGACGAGGATCTCCTGCAGGAGATGCACTGCCTGCGGGTATTCGCGACGGCGCCCTGCCTCCAGGGCTTGCTCGTAGAGATGTTTTAGCCGGGAGTCGTCCATGCGCCTCGGGGAGCCATTCTGCAGTGCCTTTACAAACGAAAAGATATCATATAAGTATTGAGCCATGGTAGAGGGCCTGGCGCGGATCCTGCTCGCCGAGCAGGTGAAGGCGGAGCGCACCGGGGCGGCCGCGCGGCTTGTCCTGGTGACCGGCCTCGTCGCCCTCCAGGCGGTCCTCCGCCGGCCCGAGTCCTGGACCGGTGTCGCGGGCCTGCGCCTCGCAGCCACGCTGCTCATCCTCGACGGCTACTCGGTCTACCTGCTGATCGCGCTGGCGCGCGGCCTGGACCCCCAGGGGGTGGGCCACTTATCGGTAGTGCTGGACGCCGTCGGGGCCGGGGTGCTCCTGTACGGTTTTCTGGTCCTGCCGGTCTCCTCCCCGCTCGGCGTGCTCCTGTGCGAGTTGTTCTTCTTCACCCCGCTCGTGAACTGCCTGCGGCGCCTGGACCCCCTGAACGTCTTCCTGGCCACACTGGCCTCGGTCCTCGGCTCCCTCCTCTGCCTCGTGTGGCTTTCCGTGATCACCGGCCTGCGCCCCGACATCGGAAACACCCTGTACCTGCCGGCGGGACTGGCGCTCATGGGGCTGACCGCCTGGATCGCCGTCCGGGCTCATCGCCGCCTGCTGGAGGAGAATTTCGTCACCGACCACTTCCTGCGCTCCTCACGGCGCCTGCGCATGACGCTGGAGATCGTCCAGGTATCCGTACTCAACCTGGACAGCCTCGTGAACGAGCTGGAGAAGGTCTCGGGCTCCCTGGCCGTGGGGGCCCACAGCCAGGCCAAGAGCGTTGAGCACATCTCCTCCCTGGCCGAGCGGCTGAAAGCCGCCATGGCCGACATCTCCGGCTGGACCGCCGAGTCCTCGGGCACCCTGCGGCCGACCCTCGATCTGTCCGACCAGGGGCACAGGACCGTGCACGGCATGATCGAGGAGATCGGCGCCATCGACCAGGCGGTCCGCCGGATGAACGCCTCCCTGGAGCTGATCAACGAGATCGCGGACCAGACCAATCTGCTGGCCCTCAACGCGGCGATCGAGGCTTCCCGACTGGGTACCTCGGGCTCGGGGGGCTTCTCGGTGGTGGCCGGCGAGATCCGCTCGCTGGCGGAGCGCTCGGCGGAGACGGCCGGCGAGATCGGCCGCCTGATGAAGCAGATGGAGAAGGTCATCCGGGTGGGCGGAGACTCCTCCAAGGCTGTCGGGCGCGTGTTCGATCATCTGGAAAAGGAGCTCACGGGTTACAACCGCTTCGTCGACCGGCTGCAGCTGGCCGTGCGCGAGCAGCTGGCGGCTGGCGGCGAGGTCAGCGATTCCCTGGGCAAGATCCGGAAGGTAACCGGCGAGAACAGCCAGGCTGCCGACCGGGTGAAACAGGCGGTGGGAGAGTTGAAAAAGGAAGTGGTCAAGCTGAAGGCTCTGCTCCAGGACAAGCTGATCGATGCCCCGGCCCAGGCCCCGCAGCTGCCCGCCCGGAGGTGAAAGGGGGATTCTCGTGAAAGTGGTGGTCATCGGCGCGCAATGGGGAGATGAGGGCAAAGGCAAGGTCGTGGACTTCCTGGCCGAGGAAGCGGACCTGGTGTTGCGCTATTCCGGCGGCGCCAACGCCGGGCACACCGTTGTGGTCGAGGGGCAGATATACAAGTTTCATCTGGTTCCCTCCGGGGTGCTCAATCCGGGGAAGACCGTGGTGCTGGGCATCGGCATGGTCGTGGACCTGGCCACCCTGTTCGAGGAACTGGCCCAACTGGAGCAGGTCGGGGTCAGCTGGCAGGGGCGGGTCCTGCTCTCCGATCGCGCCCACGTGGTGCTCCCGCGCTACAAGCAGATGGACCAGGCCCGGGACCGGGCCCGGTCAAGCCCGCTGGGGACCACCGGGCGCGGCATCGGCATCACCTACGCTTTGAAGGCTTTCCGCGAGGGTGTCCGGGTGGTCGACCTGTTCGACGCGGGGGTGTGGCGTAGCCTGGAGGCGGAGGACCGTACCTACCTGGAGCCCTACCTGGAACGGGTGCGCTCCCTGATGGTGGACGTCTCGGCCCTGGTGTACGAGAATCGCGGCAGGAACATTCTGCTGGAAGGCGCCCAGGGCACCCTCCTGGACCTGGACCTGGGGACCTACCCCTTCGTCTCCTCGGGCACTTCCTGCGCCGCGGGGGCGGCGATAGGGGCGGGCATGGGACCGCAGGAAATCGACAGGGTGGTCGGCGTCTGCAAGGCCTATTCCACCCGCGTGGGCAACGGGCCCTTTCCCTCGCGCTTCACCGTCGAGCGCGACGGGGACCTGGAGGAGAAAATCCGCGGGATCGGCAAGGAATACGGCGTGACCACGGGGCGCCCGCGCCGCTGCGGCTACCTGGACCTGCCGGCGCTGCGCTACGCCTGCCGCAGCAACGGCATTGGCAGCCTGTGCATCACGAAGATGGACATCTACGACGGCATGCCGGAGCTGAAGGTGTGCACCGGCTACCGGATCGACGGCCGGCTGGCCTCAGGCTTTCCCGCCTCCGCCGAGGCGCTGGACAGGGCCGAGCCCGTGCTGGAGGCGGTATCCGGCTGGAGCGCCCCGGTCAAGGGCTGCCGACGCTTCGCCGACCTGCCCCAGGAGGCTCGGGACTACATCCGCTATATCGAGGAGTACAGCGGCGTGAGTGTGGACGTGGTATCGGTGGGGCCCAACCGCAGTGAAACGATCGTGCGCCGGGACCCTTGGACACCATCCTGATCCTGGATTTCGGGAGCCAAACCACTCAGCTGATCGGCCGCCGCATCCGTGACCTAGGTGTCTACGCCCGGATCATCCCCGGGGACGCGCCGCTCCTCCCCGAGCTGGGTGCTGAGGTCCGGGGGGTCATCCTTTCCGGCTCCCCCTTCTCGGTGTACGAACCGGGCGCCCCCCGCCCGGACCCGGCGGTGTACCGCCTGGAGGTGCCCGTGCTGGGCATCTGCTACGGGGCGCAGCGGCTGACCCAGGACCACGGCGGGGAGGTGGCCTCCCTGGAGCGCAAGGAGTACGGGCGGGCGGCCGTGCGCCTGCGGGAACCCTGCGAGCTGCTGGAGGGCGTGCCGGACGGTTTCATCTCCTGGATGAGCCACGGCGACACCATCCGCCGTCCGGCCACGGGGTTCCGCACGGCGGGCGTGACCGAAAACGGGCTGCCCGCCCTGCTGGTCCACGAAGACAGGAAAATTTTCGGCTTGCAGTTCCACCCGGAGGTCACGCACTGTGAACACGGCGAGCGGATACTGGAAAACTTCGCCGTGCGCATCTGCGGGGCCCGACGGGAATGGAGCATCGAGGCCTACTTGAACGAGCTCACCCCCGGCCTGCGCGCCCAGGTGGGAGGGCACACCGTGCTTCTGCTCGCCTCGGGGGGGGTGGATTCCACGGTAGTCGCCGCGCTGCTGCTGGCTGTCCTGCCTGCCGAACAGGTGCACCTGATGTACGTCGACACGGGGCTGATGCGCAAGGGGGAGAACGAGGAGGTGGGCGAAGGGCTGCGGCTGCTGGGGGCGCGGCACCTGCACCGGGTCGACGCCTCGAGGCAGTTCTTTAAGGCCCTGCGCGGGGTGGAGGATCCGGAGGAGAAGCGGCGGAGGATCGGCGACCTGTTCATCCGGGTGCAGGCCGAGAGCGCCGCGGCCGCCGGGATCGCCGGCGGTTTTCTGGCCCAGGGCACGCTCTACACCGACCTGATCGAGTCGGGCAAAGGGGTGGGGCGGAAGGCGGAGGTGATCAAGTCCCACCACAATGTCCGCTCCCCGCTGGTGGAGCGCAAGCGCGCGCAGGGGCTTCTCCTGGAACCGCTCTGCGGCCTGTACAAGGACGAGGTACGGCGCCTGGGACGGCACCTGGGCGTTCCCGAGTCCACGGTGGGGCGGCATCCGTTCCCGGGTCCCGGTCTGGCGGTCCGCATCCTCGGCGAGGTCACACCCGAAAAAGCCCGCATTCTGCGGGAGGCCGACGCGTTGTACATCGAGGAGCTCAAGGCCCGGGGGCTGTACGAGCAGATCTGGCAGGCCTTTACGGTGCTGCTGCCGGTCCGCTCCGTCGGCGTGGCCGGCGACGCGCGTAAGTACGGCTTCGTGCTGGCGCTGCGCGCGGTGGTCTCCCGGGACGGAATGACCGCCGACGCCTACCCCTTTGCGCCAACCGACCTGTTGGAGATCTCCGCGCACATCACCAACAGGATCGCCGAGATCGGGCGCGTGGTCTACGACGTCTCCAGCAAGCCGCCGGCCACCATCGAGTGGGAGTGAGTGTATCATAATTAACGAATCTCAAGCCGATACTTGGGGTAACGAAACGGAATGCGGAGGCTCACCGTGTCCTTACCCAAGTTGCCGGACGACACGTCGGTCGCCGAAATGATCGGCTGGATAGCGACGCGCTACCGGCTGAGCAAGGCCGACCTGGCCCGCATGTACCAGACTACCCAGTCCACGATTCACTATTGGATCAAGACCGACAGGATCTCCTACAAGAACCTCCGCAAGGTCCGGGCCAGCTTCTACTACCTGAACAACAGCCGGGACCCGCACGCCGACGAGCGCAAGTGTGAAGGCTGCGGCCGCTGGCAGCCGGTGGCCCGGTTCCGTGAAGGCAAGGCCATCTGCCGCTCCTGCGAGAACAAGAAAACCCTCGAACACTACCGTGAGAACCGCGAGGAAGAGCTGAAGCGCCGCAAGGCCAAGAACTGGTACAACCGGAAGCCGTAATTGACAAGCGTTTTCGCGGCGTGATAGCGTCAAGCCCGTCGGGCGGTTAGCTCAGCTGGAAGAGCACCTGGTTTACACCCAGGGGGTCGTCAGTTCAAACCTGGCACCGCCCAGTAGCTCAGGGTAGCAGGGGCAGGGCCGGCTTATCCTTCTGCAGCATCGCGAGGAACGCTTTAACGGCCGCCAGGCGCCCTTGACCGCGGGCTAACTCCACCAGGCCGGCGAGTTCCTGCTTGTTCTCTATACGTTTCAGCGCCGGGTAGAGGTTTTTCAGCTCCGCGAAGCCGCGGCGGGTGTCCAGCTTGAAACCGGGCAGCCGGGTGCTGCCGGTGCGCCCGCTCGCCAGGCTCCTGCGATACCGGTATTCCCGCTCGAGGGCGGGGCACACCCGGCGCCCGGCCAGGCGCCGGACGACCTCGGCCCGCACCAGGTCGCTAAGGCGGTCCAGGTTGGTGCCCGAGCGGAAGCGCACCTCCAGGGGCACGCTGACCAGCAGCTCCCCGTCAGTGCTGAACTCGCTCCACCACTCCGTGTAGAAGCCCTTCTCGATGATGATCGGGGTGGAGCGGGGGGCAAAACGCAAGCCGCGGTAGGACGCCAGCTTCTGGCGGGCCCCCCGGGCCTGCAGCTGGAGCTCCGTATTGCCGGGATCTTTGGCCAAAGCGCGCTCTAGTTCCGGGAGCAGCTCGTTTTCCAGGTAGTGGACGGCCTGGGAAAGGGGCATCCGCATTCTAGCCGCGGAGTAGATCAGTTCCTCCCCCTCCGGAATGCTGCCGGGCGGCGGCGGGGACAGGTACTTGCGGATCGCGGCAACGACCGCCCCGGCCACCAGGCGCGAGTTGCGGTGCTCCGGCTCCCCGGCTTCAAGGTAGCCCCCGCCGCCGCGCAGGATGAAGCTCTGGAAAAGCTCGCGGGCCCGGGTGTAACCCGGGGAGTCGGCGATCAGGCCGCGCTGCTCCTCGCTGAGGTTTTCCTCCTGCAGCTCCTCCAGCCGCCGGGCCGCCTCCAGGGCCTTTTGCCTGATCAGTGCATGATCCGGCCGAGGAGCCTCCATCAGGTGCAAGGCGAGGCGCAGCTTCACCTCCACGATCGCCAGCTCGCCGTCCAGGTCTTTCAACCCGGAAGCTTCGAAAGCCTGCGCGCGCGCCGACCCTTCCAGGCCTTCTTCCTCGGCGAGCAGATCCCGGAATAGCGGATCATGCGCGGGAACTGGGAGCGGATTTTCTTTTGTAACTTTTTTCATCTTCGATTGTTTTTTATTCGAACACTGAAGCGCAGGGGTCCCCGGGGTTTCCACCTCCTTTACCCGGGGACCCGCCTTTTTTCCCGGCAGCCTCCTTCAGCTCAAGCGAGCCTCTGCAGGCTGCCCTTAGCCTCCTGCAGGCATTGGATGAACTCCCGTCGTTCCGCCTCGGTGAGAGGCGCGTTGCGGGGTTTGCCCGAGCGTCCGAAGTCGAAGAAGCGGCAGCGCTTGAACCGCGCGACGGGCTCGGAGCCCTTGCCGAACGATTCCTCCAGCTGCTTCTCGACCTTCTCCTTCCAGTCTTTGAACTTGGACTCCTCCGGCTGCCGTGCCTTCAAGCCTTCGATGTCGGCGATGAGGGATTGTATCGTTGCCATGGGTGTATGTTCCTGAATTCCCCCCGGGGCTGTCAAGGGCGCAAGCCCGCTACTGCGGCGCGC
>CAZMWZ010000002.1:3080-5773 GCA_964570045.1 uncultured Spirochaetaceae bacterium | reverse complement strand
AGGCCGTTGACTCCGGGCCTTGCCGCTGCTACTTTAGCCGCAAGGAGGCCAGTCATGGTGAAGCTGTTCCAGGGCGACGTGCAGAGCGTGCAGAACGACGTCAACAGCTGGATCGAGGTGTACAAGCCGGCGATCACCGACTTCAAGCAGTCCCTGATCGTGCTGGAGCACAACATCATCGTGCTGCTCAGCTTCCTGTACGAAGCCAGGTCCGAGACGGGCAAGGTGGAGTACAAGTTCGACAGGTACAAGAAGTAGCCCCGATGGTGCAGCTGGACTTCCAGAAAAGCGGCGGCCTGGTGCCCGCTGTCGTGCAGGATCACCTGTCCGGGGAGGTGTTGATGCTGGCCTACCTCAACCCGGAGTCCTGGGCGCTGACCCAGGCCACGGGAGTCGCCCACTACTGGTCCCGCAGCCGCAACAAGCTGTGGAAAAAGGGCGAAAACAGCGGCAACGTGCAGGAGGTGCGGGAGGTGCGGGTGGACTGCGACCAGGACGCCGTGCTGCTGAGGGTGAGGCAGGTAGGGGAAGCCGCCTGCCATACGGGTTACCGCAGCTGCTTCTACCGGCGCCTGGAAGGGGAGGGCCTGCGGACTGAAGGGATCCGGGTTTTCGACCCCGGCGAGAAGTACGGGGGCCTACGGTGAGCGGCGGGAAGCTGAAGCTGGGGATCCCCAAAGGCAGCCTGGAGCAGGCGACGATCGAGCTTTTCGCCAAGGCCGGTTGGCGCATCGGCATCTCCGCGCGGAACTACTTCCCCTCCATCGACGACCCGGAGCTCTCCTGCGCGCTGGTCCGGGCGCAGGAGATGGCGCGGTACGTGGAAACCGGCGTCCTGGACGTGGGGCTCACCGGCCTGGACTGGGTGCTGGAGAGCCGGGCCGCCGTGGAGATGATCTCCGACCTGGTCTATTCGAAGTCCAGCACCCAGAAGGCGCGCTGGGTCCTGGCGGTGCCGGCCGACTCGCCGATCCGGAACCTGGAAGACTGCGCAGGCAAGAGGGTCTCCACGGAGCTGGTGGACTACACTCGTCGTTACTTCCGGGAGCGCGGCATCCCGGTGGAGGTCGAGTTCTCCTGGGGGGCCACGGAGGCCAAGGTCGTGGAGGGGCTGGTGGACGCCATCGTGGAGGTCACCGAGACCGGTTCCACGCTCCGCGCCCACGGCCTGAAGATCATCCACACCCTGTTGGAGAGCAACACCAAGCTCATCGCCAACCCCGCGAGCTACGCGGACTCCTGGAAGAGGTCCAAGATCCGGCAGCTGGCGCTGCTGCTGCAGGGGGCGCTCAACGCGGACAGCATGGTGGGGCTGAAGATGAACGTGCCGGAGGACAGGCTGGAAGCGGTGGTAGGCATGCTGCCCTGCATCACCTCACCGACGATCGCGCAGCTATACAAGTCCAGCTGGTTCTCGGTGGAGGTCATGGTAAGCGAGGCGGTCGTGCGGGAGATCATCCCCAGGCTCATCGAGAACGGCGCGGACGGGATTATCGAGTACTCGCTGAACAAGCTCGTGGGCCGCGGCGACAGGATCGGCTAGTCAGCGCCGCGTGGCGCGGGCCTCCGCGGCGAAGGCCAGCACGTTCTCCCAGGGCGTCTCCGGCTGGAGGCGGTTGGAGGGGCAGAGGATCGCGCGCCCGTCCTCGCGAAAGAGTGCGGCCAGGCGCCGGACCTCCTCCCGGACCTGGGCGGGGGTGCCAAAGGGCAGGAGGCGCTGCGCGCTCAGGGTGGCGCACAGCACCAGCTCCCGGCCGGCCTCGCGCTTCACGGACTCCAGGTCCATGCACTCCGGCTGCACGGGATGCAGGATGTGGAAACCCAGCTCGACGATGTCCGGCAGGATCGCCCGCACATCGCCGCAGCTGTGCAGGAAGAAGCGGCAGGCGGGAAAGCGGGTGCGCACCGCCTCCAGCACCTCGTGCCAGCGCGGCTTGATGAAACGGCGCCACAACTGCGGTGCGAGCTGCAGGCCGGTCTGCATGCCCGCGTCGTCGTAGAAGCAGAGCACCTCGATTCCCGCCTGCGCCGTGGCCAGGGCCAGGGCCCGGGTGTGCGCGGCGACCTTGTGCGTGATCGCCTCCGCCACGGCCGGGGCCAGCAGCAGGTCTTCCAGGAAGGCCTGCATGCCCCGCAGCCACCAGGACCACTCGTAGATGCTGCCGGCGTATCCGAACACGGGGTAGCCCCGGGCCCGGTATTTTCCGGGGAGGGACGGGTCGCTCAGGCGCCGGACGATCGGCAGGGGCAGGGCTTCCACGTCGCGCACGCTCTGCGCCCCGGCCAGCGGCGCGTACATCCGCTCGTAGGTCCCTCGGGCGCCGCCGGCCCAGTGCCCAATGCCCCACTCGTCGAAGACGGTTTCCGGCTCCACCTCGCCGTGAAACAGCCGGGGGTCCTCGCCACCGAAGCGGGAGGTCAACGAGAGCTTGCGGAAATCGTAGTCGAAGTGTTCCGCCGGGTCGGTGGCGCCGGTCTCGGCTAGGAGCCGCGCGAGCACCGGCTCGGTGAAGCCCTCGATAGCGCCGATGTCGAAGGTGAAGGGCAGCCACAGCGGGGTAACCCCTGACAGCAGCCGCCTGAGGTTCTCGGAGGGGGTTGCGGTTGACATCCTGTAGCCTCGAGTATACCCCTCGACAGGGGTCCGCGGCAAAGGAATAAGACCGCCCGCCCGCAGTCTACGCACCGGGGTG
>CAZMWZ010000002.1:0-2980 GCA_964570045.1 uncultured Spirochaetaceae bacterium | reverse complement strand
TGCAGGTGAAATCTATTCACAGCGCCATGAGCCGACAACCTTGACTTTCCTCCTGCAATTGCCGCATAAAGGGATTCGGGGGGAGCGATGCCGGACAACGCAGCGATCGAGGTGTTGAAGATGGCCCTGTTGCTGGAGCGCCAGGGCAAGCTGTTCTACGAACAGGTGGCGGCGCAGACAGGGAGCCCCGCCGTGCGCGAACTGTTCCGCACGCTGGCTGATGAGGAGGCGAAGCACGCCGCGCTCCTCGCCGAGCGCGGGGGACCCGCGGCGGTTCCCGCCGGGGAGGTGCCCGATACCCTCAGCAGCCTGGTGTTGAGCGGGGAAATCCGGCGGCAGATCGGCGCCGCCAGCTACGAAGCGGCGGCCATCTCCGCGGCCATCGAGATGGAGAACAAGGCCGTGGCCCTGTACTCGGGCCGGGCGGGTCAGGCCTCGGACCCCGCGGAGCGGGGGCTCTACCAGTGGCTGGCGGAGTGGGAGCGCGGCCACCAACGCTTTCTGGCCCGCATCAACCAGGAGCTGCTGGAGGAGATCTGGCAGGATAGCAGATTCTGGCCGTTTTGAAGAGCGCTCTGGAAGTCCGGGGCCTGAGCTTTCGCTACCCGGACTACCCGCACCTGCGCGCGGCGCAGCTGTTCCGGGGGCTGGACCTCGAGCTGGCCGAGGGGGAGATCGGCCTGCTGCTGGGCGGTCCGGATTCCGGCAAGTCCACGCTGTGCCGGATTCTGACCGGCCTGGTACCCCGCTTCTCCGGAGGCGCCCTCGGCGGGCAGGTGCGCGTCGCCGGGCGGTCCATGCTGGACTCCAGCCCGTTCGAGAGGCTTCGGGACATCGGACTGGTTTTCCAGAACCCCTCGGAGCAGCTTTTCACAGCGCGCTGCGACGGTGAAGCCGCCTTCGCCCTGGAGTCGCTGGGCATCCCACCCGCGCAAATCGAGCGTCGCGTGCGATCCGCGCTGCGCAGTCTGGGAATCCTGGGCCTGAGGCGCCGGGATCCCCAGACCCTTTCGGGCGGGGAGAAGAAGAAGCTGGCGCTGGCCTGTCTGCAGGCCGTGCACCCGGCGGTATGGGTGCTGGATGAGACCTTCGAGGAACTGGACGCCGGTACCAAGCTGCGGCTGCTGGAGCGCCTGCGGGCCGCGGGCCGGACGGTCCTGATCACCTCCGCCAAGTGGTACGAGCTCTTTGGCGGTCGCGTGGACCGCTTCTTCCTGCTGTCCGCCGGTCGGCTGCAGGAGATTCGGCCGGATACGCCCGCCTTCCGGGCCTTGTTACGGAATGAGGGCTTCCTGCCCGGCCTGCGCCCCCTGCCCTCCCGCAAAAGGTTGGGCCCGGCACTGGAGGCCGAGGACCTGCGCTTCGGCTACCCCGGCGAGGGGGGATTCAACCTCCGCGTCGAGCACCTGGTGATCCCCCGAGGGGGAACGCTGGCGATAGTCGGCGACAACGGCTCGGGCAAGAGCACCCTGGCGAAGATCCTCTGCGGCCTGCTGGCCCCGGACCGGGGCCGCATCCGCGTCCGGCGGGGAGGGGGATTGGAGGTCGTGGAGGGGGAAGAGCTGACCCGGCTCATGGCCTACATCTTCCAGGACCCCGACCTGCAGATTTTCCTGCCCACGGTAGAGGAGGAGCTGGCCTACGGTCTGAGGCTCCAGGGCCTGGACGAAAAGATAATCGCTCCCAGGGTCGCGAGGACCGCGGCGCGCTTCAGGCTGCCCAGGCTGCTCGCCCCACCGGCGCTGCTGAGCTATGGAGCGCGCAAGCGCCTGCAGGCCGCCGTTTACCACCTGCTGGGCAAGCGGATCGTCATCTTCGACGAGGGGGACTCGGGTCTGGGCGCCGCCGAGTTCACGCGCCTGCTGGGGCTGTTCCGCGGCGCGGTCCGTGGGCTGCTGGTGATCACCCATGACCTGGAGCTGGCCTCCAGTGTGGCCGATGCCACGGTGCATCTGCAGGCAGGCCGGCTCGCATGACCGGTTCCTTCTTTTTGCCGGGTAACGGCTTCCTGCATCGCTTCGACCCCCGCTGCAAGCTGCTGCTCGCGGTCCTGTTCTCCGTGCTGTTCTTCCTGCCGGTGCGCCTGCCCATAATAGGTGCGTACCTGGGGTTCGTGTCTCTATCCCTCCTGCTGGCCCTTGGCCCCCGGGAGCTTCTGCGACCCCTGAAGACCATCGCTCCTCTGCTCCTGCTGATCCTGCTGCTGACCCCGCCCTTCCACGCCAGCGGGCAGGTTTATTTGCGGGTCGGCGGGCTCACGCTGTTGTCCGCCGCCGGGGTGCGGGAGGCGCTGCGCCTGGTCCTGCGCTTTACCGGGATCACCTTCTCCTTCTACGCATTGCTGCGCAGCACCGACCCGGAGGACCTGATCCTGGCGCTGCGCGCCTGTGGCCTGCCGTTCGCGGCAGGGCTGGTCGTCAGCGTCGCCCTGCAGTACGTCCCGAGCTTGAAAGTTCTGTACGACCAGGTCAAGGACGCTCACCGGCTGCGCCGGGCGGAGAGCGCGCTGCCCGCCCCGAAGGGGCTGCGGGGCCTGCGGACGTTGTTGCCGCTGCTGACCTCGGTGCTGATCCTCTCCATTCGCCGGATCCCCTCTCTGGCCATGGCCCTGGAGCTGCGCGGCGTGGGCTTGAAGAACCGCCGCACGTCGCTGCGCAGGCTGCCGGGAGGCCGGCGGTTGGCGGCCAGTGCCGTGGCCGCCGCCCTGGTGGCGGGCGCGGCGGCGGCCTCCGCCTTCTTGTTCCCCTAAACCCGGCGATCGGGTATACTGGGGGACATGCGCAAAGCGAAAAAGGAGGAGCGCCGGCTTCCGCGCAGCCCGGCGCTGCGGATTGCCACGATCGCCGTGCTCACGGCGGCGTATGTAGTCATCTACATGCGCTTCGTTCAGGACAATTACTTCTACGCCGGCTTCTCCTATTTTTTCCTGCCGCGGATCGTCGAAATCCTGCAACAGGGTCTCGACGCTCCGAGTGCCAAG
>CAZMWZ010000001.1:40838-55323 GCA_964570045.1 uncultured Spirochaetaceae bacterium | reverse complement strand
AGAGCGAGCGAAGGGAGTCGAACCCTCGTCACGAGCTTGGGAAGCTCGGGTAATGCCGTTATACGACGCTCGCTGGAACGAAGGCCTTGCGGCCGTGCCTACTATACCCAACCCGCCGCGGGGCTGTCAACGCTTTTTTGCCCAGCTACCGGCCCCCGTCGGCCGCCTGGCGCATTTCTTCCTTGTCGAGAACGTAGAACACCAGCTCGGTCTTGGCGTCCACGATGTAGGGGATGGCGATCGGCCCGCCCGGGTGCTTCATAGCCAGGAGCGTGGAGTTGCCCTCGGGGGACACCGCATCCAGGCTTACGTCCACCATGATCGGGTAGGTAGGGAGCGTGTACTCGAACACGCCGAATACTTTGCCCCGGAGCAGTTCCGCCGGGCGGGTCATGACCAGCTGCACCACCGAGCCGTAGGAGATCTCGCTGGCCGGCTCCGGTGTCTGGGAAACCACCACCCCGCTCTTCTCCTGCCCCTGTGCCCGGCGCACGGTGAAGGTGAACGGAACGTTGGCGCTGGCCAACTGGGCCAGGGCGTCCTGGAAGCGCAGGCCGGCGTAATCCTGTACGCTGATCATCTCACCCCTTGGTCCGCGGCTCACCACCAGCTCCAGCTCGGTGAGTTCATCGAGGGATTTGCCCGCCGGTGGTTTCTGGGCCAGGATCGTGCCCGCCGGAGATTCGTCGAAAACAAAGGAGATGGGCTCCTTGATGCGCAGCAGGGCGCGCGAGGAGGCGAACACGCTCTGCAGGTGCACCCGCACGTCGTCCAACTTCTCCCCCACGTAGTCCTCGACCCGGTCGATGACCGGGCCGCGGCTGACCACCAGCGTCACCCGGCGGCCGACACGCACGCTCGAACCGGCAGCCGGCTTCTGTTCCAGCACCAGGCCTTTTTCGTAGTCCGAGGAGTAACGCACCTGGACCCTGGGGTACAGCTCCTTCTCCTGCAGCTCGATCAGGGCGGGGATGAGGTCCTGGCCTGCCACGGCGGGCACCATGACCTGCTCGGAACCCTTCAGGGACAACAGGAAGGTGAGCAGACCGATGAGCAGCATCAACAGGAACATGCCCACGATCAGGAGCACGAACAGCTTGAAAGTCCGCCGCTCGGGCGGGTCCTTGTAGGTGGGCAGGATCCGCTCCCCCCAGGCCACGAACCTGCCCCAGTCCAGCGAGCGCCACAGCGAACCTATCCGGTCAATCATCTTCCACTCCCAGCCGGGAGCCCACAAAGTCCTTCCGCCCGTTGAGGAAGGACCGCCAGTCGGTGGGCTTTTTGGCTTGCAGCTGCAGCCGGGTCACGCAGAGCACTCCCTTCCCGGCGCGCACCAGGATACCATAGCGGTTGTCGGTGCCGAACACAAGGCCTCGCTCGCCGGCTTCGCGGGGTGGGGCCTGGGGGGGCACGCCGCCGGCCAGCAGGTGCAGGGTCTGCCCGCGGAAGGTCGTGAAGGCCCCCGGCCAGGGGTCATAGGCCCGGATCTGGCGCTCGATATGCTCCGGCTCCTGCTCCCAGTCGATGCGCCCGTCCTCCTTGCGCACCATCCGGCAGTAGGTCGCTGCCGCCTCCTCCTGCGGCATTCCCGCCGCGCGGCCCTGTTCCACATCCGTCAGGGTTTCGGCCAGCAGCTCCGCGCCCAGGCCGGCCAGCGCGACCGAAAGGGTGCCGGCGCTTTCGGTGCCCGCTAGCGGAACTCTGCGGGCGCGCAGGATGTCGCCGCTGTCCATCCGGGCGGCCAGCTCCTGGACCGTGACGCCGGTCTCCCGGTCGCCGGCCAGGATAGCGGCGGGGATCGGGGAAGGGCCGCGATGGCGCGGCAGGAGGGAGGGGTGCACGTTGACCCCGCCGCGGGGGAAGAGCGCAATAAATTCCGAGGGGAAAATCCTGCCGAAGGCCACCACGACCAGCAACTCACAGCATAGAGCCCGTACCGTTTCCGCGAAGGCCTCATCCAGGCGCTGCGGCTGCAGCACCGTGAGGCCCAGCTCCGCGGCCCGGGCTTTCACGGGCGTGGGCGCAGGGGAGGCGCGGCGGCCGGCGGGGCGGTCGGGGTTGGTCAGGACCGCGGCGACCTGGTGTCCGCGCTGGACGCAATCCAGGGAAGGAATCGCCAGCTGCGGGCTTCCAGCGAACAGGAGGCGCATTACAGCAGGTCGGCGGTCTTGAACTGCCGGACCAGGCGCTCGCGCTTTTTGGGGTCGATGCGGTCGATGAACAGCACCCCGTTCAGGTGGTCGAACTCGTGCTGGATGACGCGGGCCAGGAGGTCCTCAGCGTCGAGGGAAAAGGGCCTGCCCTTCTCGTTCCAGGCCTGCACGCGCACCCGCTGCGGCCGGATCACCTCGGCTTCGATACCGGGGATGCTCAGGCAGCCCTCCTCAAAGGAGCCCTGTTCCAGGGAGGTCTCGACGATCTCCGGGTTCACGAACACCCGCGGCCGGTCCCCGGCGACTTCCGTGATGAACAGCCGGTACAGGCTCCCGACCTGCACGGCGGCCAGTCCGATGCCCTTGTTCGCGCGCGTGCTCTCGAACATCTGGGCGATCAGCGCGTGCACCGGGCCGTTCAGCTCGGGCACCACGATGGAGTGCCTGCGCAGCTGCTCGTCCCCGAGGGTGATGATATTCAGCATGGGGTGCTCACCTGGGGAAACAGTACTAAAAAGCTGCGGCCAAAGTCAATAAAACGAGCTCCCAGCGCCACCGCCCGGCCCGGGGGCTTCCTTAAAGCAGGGAAACCGGGTCCACGTCCACCTCGATGTAGACGCCGGCGGGGGGTGAAAAGGAGCTCAGGGCCCGCCGGGCCGCGCCGTGGACCTGGGAAAACTCGGCGGAGCGCAGCAGGAGCTGGGTGCGGCTGCTGCCCGCGATCACGGCCAGGGGGCACTCCGCCGGCCCCAGCACCTCCAGCCCGCGGGCGGTTTCCAGGCGCGCCGCGAAATCCGCCGCCGCCTGCTCCGCCTTGGCGGCGCTGCGCGAGCGGAAGACCAGGCGGATCAGGCGCGTGAAGGGCGGGAAGCCCAGGGCCCGGCGGTTCTCCAGCTCCCCGGCGTAGAACTCCTCCAGGCGCCCCGCGGCGGCCAGCGCTATGGTCCGGTTGGCCGGCATGTAGGTCTGGACCACCACGGTGCCATCCGGGTGGTACCTGCCAGCCCTGCCGGACACCTGCACGATCAGGGCGAAGGTGCGCTCCGCTGCCCGGAAGTCCGGCAGGCGCAGCCCCGAGTCGGCCAGCACGATTCCCACCAGCTTCACCCCCGGGAAGTTCAGCCCCTTGGCCACCATCTGGGTGCCCACCAGGATGTCGATCCGGCCCGAGCGAAACTCGGCCAGCAGCCCTCGCAGCGCCCCCCTTTTCCGCACGGCGTCCGTGTCGATGCGCCGCACGCTCAGGTCGGGGAACAGGCGAGCCAGCTCCTCCTCGATCTTCTCGGTGCCGAATCCCGAGTAGCCGACGTCCAGGGAACCGCATTCCGGACAGGCGGCGACCGGCTCGGTGTGGAACCCGCAGTAGTGGCAGACCATCCGGCCGGCCTGCTTGTGGAAGGTCAGTGCGACCGAGCAGCTGCGGCACTTCATCTCGTACCCGCAGCTGCGGCAGTGGAAGAAGTAGGCGAAGCCGCGCCGGTTCAGGAACAGGATGGTCTGCCGCCCGGCATCGTGCGTCCGGCGGATCTCGGCGATCAGGGGGCGGGACAACGGGACGCTTTCGCCGGCCAGGCTCCGAACCCGCACCTCGGGCAGGCTGCCGCCGCTCAAACGCTGGCTCAGGGTGAGGCGGACCAGGCGCCCCTCCCGGATGGAGTGCCAGGCTTCCAGGGAAGGCGTGGCGCTGCCCATGACCAGGACCGCCCCCTGGGCGCGCGCGCGGTGCATGGCCACTTGGCGGGCGTGGTAGCGCGGCGTGGTGCCCGACTTGTAGGAGCCCTCGTGTTCCTCGTCGATCACCAGCAGCCCCAGGTCCCGCACCGGGGCGAACACCGCGCTGCGCGCCCCGATCGCCAGACTCGCCTCCCCGTCGCGGAGGCGGCTCCACTCGGACAGGCGCCGCGAGGGGGCCAGGCCGGAGTGCAGGACGGCCACGTTCGACCCGAAGCGCCGCGTAAACATCTCGACCACCTGGTGGGTCAGGGCGATCTCGGGCACCAGGTAGATGACCCCGCGCCCCCGCTCCAGCGCCGCCGCGGCCGCGCGCAGGAAGACCTCGGTCTTTCCCGAACCGGTGACCCCGTATAGGTAGAACAACCCGTCGCGCGCCGAGGTGATCCGCTCGACGGCCAGAGCCTGATCGGCCGAGAGGCGGATTTCGGCTTCGGAGGCCGGCTCCCAGGCGAGCTCCTCGACTTCCGCCTCCCTGCGCCCGCCGGGAAGCATGGCCGCCAGCGCCTCGCCCAGGGTGCAGAGGTACATGCCCGAAAGCCAGCCGGCCATGGACAGATGCTCCGCGCCGAACAGGGGCTGCTGGTCGACCCGGCGGAGGATCTCCTTGAGCTCGGTCAAGCCAGGAGGCGCCTGGACGCCGTCAGCCACCACGTACCCCAGCAGACGGCGCGAGCCGAAGGGAGCCGTCACCCGCATGCCGGCCCGCACCTCCAGCCCCTCAGGTACGGAGTAGGTGAACCGCCGATCCACCGGCAGGTTGAAGACGACTTCGATCAGCTCAGGCATCGTTCAGGATCGATTTCAGGCGCTTAAGGTCCTCCCAGACCAGCGCGCGCAGCGAAGGGTCGCGGAGCACCGCGCTGGGGTGGTAGGTGACCTCAAGCGGAATGCCCTCATAGCTGTGCCCGCGGCGGCGCAGCTCCCCCACCCCGACGCTCAGGCCGGTGAGGATCTGGGCGGCCACCCGCCCCGCGGCCAGGATGGCCCGGGGCCGGAGGGCGGCGATCTGCGCGCGCAGGTAGGGCAGGCAGGCCGCGGATTCCTCCGGCGCCGGGTTCCGGTTTCCCGGCGGGCGGCATTTCACGACGTTGGCGATGAAGCAGTTGGAGCCGCGGTCCAGATCGATGGCCTTCAGCCACTTGTCCAGGTACTGGCCGGCCTTGCCCACGAAGGGGCGCCCCGTGGCGTCTTCCTCGGCGCCGGGCCCCTCCCCGACCACCAGCACCAGCGGGTTGGGGACCCCTTCCCCGGGGACCGCGCGCGCGCGGCCGCGGTGCAGGGCGCAGCGCGTGCAGGCGGACACCTCTCCCGCGATCGCGGCCAGGCCGGCGCTGCCGGGTTCCCGAGCGGCGGGAGATGGGGGGAGCGCTTCGCGCCGCGGGGCGAGCAGCGGCGGGTGCGGCCGCCGAAACCCGTCCCGAAGATAGTCCTCCGCGAGGTCCAGCAGGCGCCAGTATTCAGAGAGGGAAGAGCTCTTCCCCATCGTACACCACCCTTTCCAGAAACAGCCCGCGCGCCGGGGCACTGGTGCCCGCCTGGTTGCGGGCGCAGGCGGCTAACGCTTGCGCCAGCTCGGCCGCTCCCCGGCCCGCGGCCTCGTACTCCAGCATTGTGCCCAGGACGCTGCGCACCATCTTCCAGACGAAGGAGGTGGCCGCTATCCGATACAGCAGGAAAGGTCCCTGCGGGTAGAAGCAGGAGGACAGCACCCGTCGGATCTTGCTGCGGCTGGCGTCACCGGCCGCGGCGAAGGTCGTGAAGTCATGCTCGCCGAGGAACACCGCCGCCAGCCGGTTGAGGGCCGGCACCTCGGGGCGCCGGGGGATCTTCCAGCAGTAGCGGCGCACGTGCGGCGGGCCGATCTGGGCGGCGAGCAGGTAATAGGCGTACACCCGCAGGCGGGCGGATTCCTTGGCGCTGAAGCCCGGTTCCGCCTCGCGGCTCTCCAGCACCCGCACGTCGGGCGGCAGATAGGAGTTCAGCGCCAGGCTCCAGCGCGTTGGCGCGATGGAATCCAGGTCGCTGTGGAAGTTGGCCACCTGCCCCGTGGCGTGCACCCCCGTGTCCGTGCGCCCGGCGCCCCGGATGCGCACCGGGTGGTCGTGCATGCGGGCCAGCGCCTCCTCGATCACCCCTTGGACCGTGCGCTGCTGCTTCTGTACCTGCCACCCGGCGAAATCCGTGCCGTCGTAGGCCACGGTCAGGCGGATGTTGCGGACCGGCACCCGCCCTACCCCTCGCCCTGCAGCTTCTTCATCTCCTGGGTCATCTGATCGTACAGCTCCCGGGACTTGTCCAGGATGGCCGACGGGCGGCTCTTGGAGGCCCGCCCCGTGCCGAAAAGTTTGGCCACGATGCGCCGGGCGATCTCCAGCGAGTGGATCCTCCGCTCCCGGTCCTTGCGCGGCCCGTAGCGGAACTCCAGCAGACCGGTGATGTAGAGGAAGCCCTCGAAGCCGTAGTTCTTGTCCAGGTCCGGTCCCAGGTGCAAGGAGGAGTCCAGCGGCTCTCCGCCGTTCTGGGCCAGCTCCACGGCCAACATGTAGAAGAAGCGCGCTTTGCGGTAGAACAGCCCCGCCAGATAGTCGTAGTTCTCGCCGAAGTGCTTGCGGTGCAGCGCGGCGAGCAGCCAGGCGGCGCGCAGGGCGGACAGACCCCGCTTGAAGGTCGGCGAAAAGTGCTTGCCGAAATGCTCGTAGCAGGCGATCGCCAGAAAGTAGCCGGCCGCCCCTTCCTCCAGACGCCGGTACTCGGAGAAGTTCAGGTCCGGGAAGAGCAGGCCCGCCTGCTCCTTGCGCTTCGCGGTCCGTTCCTGCAGTTTGGCGACGGCTTCCGCCTCGACCGTGGCGAAATCCTGGGCATAGGAGGCGTAAAAGCAGGAAGGGCAGACCGTCACCGCGTAGACCAGGGGCTGCACTTCCCCGAATTTCTTGGACGGCTCGTAGGTGCGGTGCAGCTCCTCGGTGAGCTCCCCGGCGATCAGGCGCCCCCCGCCGGACAGCAGCTCCTCCCGGAAGAAACCGGCTTCGCAGACCGGGCAGACGGTCTGGCTCTTGCTGAAGAACGTCAGTTTCGGTGCGGCGTCGGACATCACTCCCCCTCGATCACCACCATGGCCAGGGCGTTGTCGCGCTCGTGGCTCAGGGAAACGTGCAGGCGTTTTCCCCCATAGCGCTCCAGGGTCGTCCTGGCCTTTCCGTACAGGTGGATGTGCGGTTTGCCCAGAGGGTCATTGAGCACCGAGATTTCCCGCAGGGACAGGCCGTGCAGGCCGGTGCCCAACGCCTTGCCCAGCGCCTCCTTGGCGGCGAAGCGGGCCGCCAGCGAGAGGATGCCCCCCTCGCCCTTGGCCAGCGCCGCGCTGAGTTCCTCGTCGTTGAAGAAGCGCTGGAACAATCCGGGAACCTTCTCCCAGCGGCGCATGCGGAAGACGTGCACCACGTCGATGCCGATACCCAGGATCATGGCCTGCTGCCCTCCTTCGGATTGGGGACGAACGTGACGGTGAGCTCCCGCGGCTCGTACTTCAGTACCACGAAACCGGCGGGCACGTCGGGCTTCAGCGTCAGGCGATACACCCCGGCTCGGCGCACCTCCCCGCAGTCGGCGATGAGGCGCAGCTGCCCCGGCGGGATCGCCTCCAGGGCCAGCTGCTCCCCCTGCAGGCTGATGCTGCCTTTGGGAAGCGGCTCGGCGATGCGCAGTTCCTGGGGCAGGTCCACGCTGATGAGGTCGACCTCCTCGAAGCCCTGGATAATCCGGGCGGGGCGCACGATACCGCGGAACAGGACGCTGGCTTCGCGCGGGTAGCGCACCAGGGCGTTCTCGCGCAGCAGAGGCACCGCCACGCTGAAATCCTCGCGCACCCCGGTCACGTCCACCTCCTCGGTGCCCACGCTTTCCAGGGGCTGCACCGCGCTGCGGGGACCGGTGACCTCCACGCTCACCGGCGAGATCGAGTACTGCGCCAGCTCGTAGCCGTGCTCCGGCTGCCCCTTGATGCGCGGCAGGATGCGTACGCTGCGCACCGCTTCCTTTTCCAGAGCCAGGCGCAGCTCCGCCGGCTCCACCCGCACGTCCAGCGGCCCCACGCCCACGGCGCTGCCCTTGCGGGTCACCCGCAGGGGCACGCGCAAGTCCCCCTCGGCGCTGAAGCGGCTCAGATCGGCGGAAACGTTGATGTCCTCCTCCAGGATCGCGAACACGCTCTCGCCCCTGCCCCGCAGGGTGACCCGCACGCTGCGGGGATAGGCCTTGCTCACGGCCAGCCCCACGGGGACCTGGAGGCGCAAGGGAACGCTGAAGAAGCGCTCCTCCAGGGTGCTGGCGCGGTAGAAAAAGAACACGCCGGCGGCGGCGACCAGGGACAGTACCTTGGCCGGCCAGTGGTCCAGGAATGCATCCAGGAAGCGTTTAGGCTTCAAGGCGGCCTTCCTCGGAGTCCTCGGCCGGGAGCTCCAGCAGGCGTTTCAGCCGGCGCGACATCTCCTCCAGCGAAAGATCGTAGAGCAGGTTCGCGTCGTGGGCCAGGGACAGGGACCCGCTTTCCTCGGAAACCACCAAAATGAGCGCGTCGGTTTCCTCGGCCAGCCCCAGCGCCGCGCGGTGGCGGGTTCCGAAGGAGCGCCGGATGTCGGGCTGCTCGGACAGGGGCAGAAAGCAGCCGGCGGCCACCACCCGGTCCTCGTGGATGACCACCGCCCCGTCGTGCAGCGGAGTGCCCGGCGCGAACAGGGTCAACAGCAGGCTGGAGGACAGCTCCGCGTTGAGGCGCGTGCCCGTCTCGATGATCGTGTTCAGGCCGATGTTGCGGGTAATGACGATCAGCGCCCCGTAGCGCTTGGCAGCCAGGATCTCCGCCGCGTTCAGCACGGCCTCCACGTGGCGGGTACGCACGCGCGAGTGAAAGCGCAGCCAGGTGCCCTGGCCCAGGTGAGTGAAGATACGCCGCAGCTCCGGCTGAAAGATGATGGCCATGCCGATCACCAGCCCCGGCACCAGCAGGTTCAGCACCCAGCGCAGCGTGGCCAGACGCAGCAGGAAGGCGGTCAGGTATACCAGCCCCATGAACAGCGCGCCCTTGATGAGCTGGACCGCGCGGGTCTGCACCAGGATGCGGTAGGTGCGGTAGATCAGGAAGGCCAGCAGCAGCATGTCCAACGCCGGCAGGACGTAGTCGCGCAGCAGCCAGCTGTCGGCGAGCCAGTTCATCGGCAACTCGCCCCCCGCACGGCCAGGAGGAGGCGCACGGTCTGCACCGCCTCGCGCACGTCGTGCACCCGCACGATGTCCGCGCCGCTCAAGATGGCCAGCGTGTGCGCCGCGATAGTGGCCGGCAGGCGGTCCTCCACCGGGGCGCCCGTGACAGCGCCGAGGAAGGACTTGCGCGAAAGCCCCACCAGCACCGGGCAGCCCAGGCAGCGCAGTACAGCGAGGTTCTTGAGCAGGCACAGGTTGTCCGCCAGGCGCTTGCCGAAGCCGATGCCCGGGTCCACGATGAGCCTTTCCACCCCGGCGGCGGAGGCGAACTCCACAGCGGCGCTCAGCTCGCTCAGTACCTCGCTCACCACATCCGCGTAGCGCGGTTCCGCCTGCATGGTCTTGGGCTCTCCGCGCATATGCATCAGGACGAGGGGCGCCCCGCGCCGCGCCGCCAGGGCCGCCATGCCCGGCGTGCCGTCCCCCGGGCTGCGGTCCGCGCGCAGGGCGGAGATGTCGTTGAGGATATCCGCGCCGGCCTCCAGCGCCGCCTGCGCCACCTCCGGCTTGCGGGTGTCGATCGAGAGCAGCACGTCCGATTCCCGCCGGATCGCCTCGAGCACCGGGACCACGCGCCGGATCTCCTCGGCGGCCGGGACGGGGTCGGAGCCCGGGCGGGAGGATTCCCCGCCCACGTCCAGGATGTGGGCGCCGGCGGCGATCATCGCGCGTGCGGCCTCCAGTGCCGGCCCCGGCTCCGGCAGGCGGCTGGCCGGGTAGAAGGAGTCGGGTGTGCAGTTGAGCACCCCCATCACCTTGGCACCGCTGCGGAAATCCAGGGTCCGGCGCCCCCACCGCCACTGCCCCGGTGCGGCGTCCAGGCAGCGTTCCAGCTCCGTGCCCGCGGCAGGCAGCCCGCCGGCGCTCAAGGCCTTGGCCAGCCCCCGCAGCGCCCGCCGGTTTGCGGACAGCAGCAGGTTGGGCCCGCTGCCGTACAGGCGGACGGGGGATTCCGGGTTCACTGCCAAGGCCTGCAGCCTGGACCGTACCTCGGGCCGCACACCCTCCAGGCGCAGCACCGCGTGGCCGACCTGTTCCCATTCCGCAAGCGGCTCGCGCGCCGGGAAGCCTACCGCCGCCAGTTCCCCGGCCAGGTCGGCGGGCGTCCGCAGGTCGAGCAGCTGAGCGTTGTGGGGGTGAGCCGGGAGTGACATCGTTTCGGGGGGAATTGTAGCAAGGAAGCCGCCCCCGGGCAAGGGCCAGGGGTTTCCGCCGCAATCGCGGGTTGCACTGCTTTTCTTCGGCGTTCCCGGCTGATACAATACTGAAAACAAAGATGCAGGAGGAATCAACATGAAACTGGGCGAAAATTTCCAATCCGGCGACTGGAAGACGGAGAAACACCTGCCGGTTATCGAGTGCGCGGATTCGCTGATAGCGGGCCAGAAGCTCGCCGTCACGGTTTCCGTCGGCAAGCAGATCGCGCACCCCAACACCACCGAGCACCACATCCGCTGGATCCAGCTGTTCTTGAAACCGGAGGGCGACAAGTTCACCTACCAGCTCGGCCACTGGGAGTTCAATGCCCACGGGGAGTCCGCGCTGGGCGCCAACCAGGGGCCGGCCTACTCCGAGCCAAGCGTGCAGACCTCAGTAAGCCTGAAGAAGGGCGGCACGCTGCTCGCACTGGGCTTCTGCAACATCCACGGCCTGTGGGAGGCCGCCAAGGCGATCTCGGTCACCTGAGGGGCTATTGACCCTGGTGAAGGGGCCCGCCAACCGCGGGGCGCTGGAGCAGAACCTGCGCAGCACGGGGTGAGCCGCGGGGCCGGTTGCACAAAGCGGGGCGAACCCGTATCATGACCCCCGCCGTGAACCCCAGCACGCTCCTGGTTTCGCTCCTGCTCTGTCTCCTCCCTATCGCGGAGCTGCGCGGTGGGCTGCCCTACGCCCTGGCCGGGGGTGTCCCCCCGCTGCCGGCCTACCTGTTGTGCGTGTCGGCCAACGCGCTGGTGGGACCCCTGGTGTTCCTCTTCCTCTCCAGCCTGCACCGGCTGCTGGACCGCTGGCCAGCCTATCACCGCCTGTTCGAACGGCTCGTGGACCGCTCCCGCCGCAGGATCCACAGCGTCGTGGAGCGCTACGGGTACTGGGGGCTGATGGTCTTCGTGGCCATCCCCTTCCCGCTGACCGGCGCCTACACGGGAGCGCTCGGCGCCTGGGTGCTCGGCATGCGCCGCTGGAAGTCCGTGCTGTTCATCACCCTCGGGGTGGCGCTGGCCGGGCTGATCGTGTCGCTAGTGTACCTGCTGGGCCTCCGCGCCCTGTATTTTCTACTCAAGAAGTAGAGCGCATCGTGAGCTCCGATTTCACCCGCCTGCTCAACCCCGAGCAGCTGCGTGCCGTAGAATCTCTGCAGGGTCCCCTCCTGATCCTAGCCGGGGCCGGCTCGGGCAAGACGCGGGTGATCACCTGTCGCATCGCCCGCCTGCTCGCCCGGGGCGCGGCGCAGTCCTCTATCCTGGCGGTGACCTTCACAAACAAGGCCGCCCGGGAAATGTCCCACCGGGTCCGGGAACTCGCCGGCCGGAAGCTGCCCCGCCTGACCGTCTCGACCTTCCACGCCTTCGGGGTGCGCGTCCTGCGCGAGGACGGCGCGGCGCTGGGCTACCGGGCAAACTTCAGCATCTACGACGAGTCGGACCGGGGGACCCTGCTGAAAGAAGCCGCGCGCGAGCTGGGGTTCGGTCGGGACCTGGACCTGTACGCCGTGGCCGTCCTTTTCTCACGCCTCAAGTCGCATCTGGCCGACTGGCAGGAGGAGACGGAACGCTTCCGGCCGCTGTTCAAGGACTACCAGACCCGCCTGCGGCTGCACAATGCCGTGGACTTCGACGATCTGATCCGCCTGCCCATTGAGCTGTTCGAGGGCCACCCGGAAGTGCTGGCCCGCTACCGGGAGCGCTTCCGCCATTTCCTCGTGGACGAGTTCCAGGACACCTCGCTGCAGCAGTACCGCCTGGTCCGCCTGCTCGCGCAGGAGTCCCGCAACCTCTGTGTGGTCGGCGACGACGACCAGTCCATCTATTCCTGGCGGGGGGCGAACTTCGAGAACCTGCAGCTGTTCGAACAGGATTTCCCCGGCTACCTGGAGATCAAGCTGGAGCAGAACTACCGTTCCACCGCCCGCATCCTGGCAGCGGCCAACGGCCTGATCCGCAACAACGCGGCGCGCAAGCCCAAGACCCTCTGGTCCAGCCTGGGCGGGGGGGAGCCCGTCACCGTGGTCCAGCCGCAGGACGAGTCGCGGGAAGGAGAGTACATCGCCGGGCGCATCCGGGCCGCGGCCTTGAAGGAGCGCGTGCCGCTCAGCCAGTTCGGCGTGCTGGTGCGCACCAACAGCCTGACCCGGGCGCTGGAGGAGGCCTTCGTGCGCGAGAACCTCCCCTATGCCGTGTCCGGGGGCATGAGCTTCTTCCAGCGCGCCGAGGTCAAGGACCTGCTCGCCTACCTGCGGGTGATCGCCAACCCCGACGACGAGGTGTCGCTCCTGCGGATCCTCAACACCCCGCGGCGCGGTATCGGCCGGCGGACCCTGGAGGCCGCCGTGGAGACCGCCCGGGCGCGCTCCTGCTCGCTGTTCGGCGCCCTCTCGGCCCTTCTGGCGGCGGCCGACTCTCCCCTGGCGGAGAAGGCCCGCGAGCCGATCGCGGAGTTCCTGGAGCTCCTGGAAGAGTTCCGGGAGCGCTTCCGCAAGACCAAGCGGCAGATGGCCGCAGCCTTCCGTGACCTGGTAACCCGCATCGACTACTGGGGGCACCTGGTGCTGGACAACCCCAAGGCAGCGGTGGCGCGCTGGAAGCTGGCGAACGTGGAGAGCCTGGTGGACTCCCTGGCGGCATACGAGCAGGACCCCGACAACCTGGACCCTTCCCTTTACCATTACCTGAACCGCGTGACCCTGATGTCCCAGGAGGACAGCCAGGACCAGGACGGGCAGCAGAAGGTCCAACTCATGACCATCCACGCGGCCAAGGGGCTGGAGTTCGACACGGTGTTCGTGGCCGCGGTGGAGAAGGACCTGATCCCCCACGCCCGCGCCGTGGAGGAAGGCGAGGCGAACTACGAGGAAGAGCGCCGCCTGTTCTACGTGGCGTTGACCCGCGCCAGGCGCCGCCTGACCCTGAGCGCCTGCCGGGCGCGCCGCCGCAGGGGGGAGCTGAAGGACGCGGAGCCTTCCCCGTTCCTGGAGGAGATTCCCCGGGAGCTGCTGGACTTCCAGGAGCTGGAGGAGGCCGAGCTCCCGCCTGAGGACGCCTCCCGGCTGTTCGCGCGGATGAAGGAGGGACTGGGGAGGCCCGGGAGCGCATGAGCCGCCAGCCCCCGGTCGTTCTCCTGGTGGAAGCCGTCCATGCCGGCCTGCGCGCCGACGCCTTCCTGGCCCTGAAGCTCCCTTCGGTTTCGCGCTCCCGGCTGAAACACAAGATCATGAGCGGTGAGGCGCGGGTGAACGGCCATCGCCTCGCCACCTCCACGCGCCTCAAGGCGGGGGACCGGCTGGCGGTGAGCTGGAGCGACGACCCTTCCCCCCCGACCGGGCTGGAGGTGCTCTACGAGGACGATCACCTCCTGGCTGTGAACAAGCCCGCCGGCGTTCCCATCCACCCCGCCGGGCGCCGGCAACGCGGGACGATCATCCAGAGCGTGCGCCAGGCCTTCCGCGGCCAGATCGAGCGCAGCCTGGAGGCCGGAGACCCCGGCTTCTACCCCAGCCTGGTGCATCGCCTGGACCTGTTTTCCAGCGGCGTGGTGCTCATCGCCAAGGACCGTTCGACCCTGGTAGCCATGCACCGGAAGATCGCCACCGGCGGGGTAAGCAAGCGTTACCTGGCACTGGTGGTCGGCCACGTGACGCCCGCGCGCGGGCGAATCGAGGGAGCCATCGGGAGGGACGAATCCAGCCCCATCGGCGTCAAGCGCTGCGTCCGGCCGGACGGCCTGCCCGCAGTCACGGAGTACGAGGTGCTGGAGAGCTTTAAAGAACACACGCTGCTTGCCGTATTCCCGCTGACCGGGCGGCAGCACCAGATCCGGGTGCACCTGGCCTGGCGGGGGCACCCGCTCTGGGGCGACCTGATCTATCGCGACGAGTCCCTTTTCCTGCGCTACGCGGCCAACGGCTGCAAACTGGACCCCACACTTCCTCCCCGCCACGGTCTGCACGCGGAGTGCGTGCGCTTCCGCCACCCGGCCGGCGGGCGGGAGCTGGAGCTGGCCGCCCCGCTGCCGGAGGACCTGTCCCGTCTCATCGCGGAGTTGCGGTTGCCCGCCGCACCCAGCGCAGACTGGTGAGGGCCGCCAAAATGAAAGCCCCGCCAGGTCCGGGCCCGGCGGGGCTG
>CAZMWZ010000001.1:29355-40738 GCA_964570045.1 uncultured Spirochaetaceae bacterium | reverse complement strand
TTTCGCGGCCCTCAGGTCGGCCACTGCTTCCTGCGCCGCGGCCAGCTTGGCCAGCGGCACGCGGTACGGCGAGCAGGAAACGTAACTCATGCCCACCCGGTGGCAGAACTTGACTGATTCGGGGTCCCCGCCGTGCTCTCCGCAGATCCCGATTTTCAGGTTGGGCTTCACCGCCCGGCCCTTGGTGATGCCCATGCGGATGAGCTCGCCGATGCCCTCCTGGTCGACGGTCTGGAAGGGGTCGGCAGGCAGGATGCCCTTGTCCAGGTACTTCGGCAGGAAGCCGCCGATGTCGTCCCGCGAGAAGCCAAAGCCCATCTGGGTCAGGTCGTTGGTGCCGAAGGAGAAGAACTCGCAGGGGACGGCGATCTTGTCCGCCGTGATGCAGGCGCGCGGGATCTCGATCATGGTGCCGACCACCAGCGCCAGCTTGCCGCGGGGCAGGCCGAACTTGGCGAGCACCTGCTCGTAGACCTTCTCGATGAGCTTCTTCTGATCGTCAATCTCGGCCACGTGCGAGGTCACCGGGATCATGAGCTCGGGGCGGGCTTTTAGGCCCTCCGCCACCAGCTCCGCCGCGGCCTCCAGGATGGCGCGGGCCTGCACCTCGGTCATCTCCGGGTAGGAGATGCCCAGACGCACGCCGCGGTGGCCCATCATGGGGTTGGACTCGTGCAGGCTGTCGGCCCGCTTGTTGAACTCCTCGTCGGAGATGCCCAGGTCGGCGGCCAGGCGCCGCCGCTCGTCGGGTCGGTTGGGCACGAACTCGTGCAGCGGCGGGTCCAGGAAGCGGAAGGTGACGGGCAGCCCGTCCATGACCTTCATGGTCGCCTTCACGTCCTCCTTCATGAAGGGGAACAGCTCCTCCAGGGCCCGGCGGCGCTCGGCTTCGGTCTTGGAGGCGATCATGCGGCGCAGCAGGAACAGGGGCCGGTCGGAGCCTTCGCCGTAGAACATGTGCTCGAAGCGGAACAGGCCGATGCCCTCGGCGCCGAACTCGCGGGCCTTGGCGGAGTCCTGCGGAGTGTCGGCGTTCGTGCGCACCCCCAGCTTCTTCACCTTATCGCATAGACTCATGAAGGCGACGAAATTCGGGTTTTCACCCACGGCCTTGATGAGCGGCAGGGCCTCCGGGTATACGGTGCCCTTGGAGCCGTTCAGGGTGATCCAGTCGCCTTCCCGGATGACCGTGCCCTTGACGGTGATCTGGCGCTTGCCCACCTCCACGTGCATTTCACCGGCGCCGACGATGCAGCACTTGCCCCAGCCCCGCGCCACCAGCGCGGCGTGCGAGGTCATGCCGCCGCGGGCGGTCAGGATGCCCTGGGCCGCGCGCATCCCCTCCACGTCCTCCGGGTTGGTCTCCTCGCGCACCAGGATTACCTGCTTGCCGGCCTGGGTCCAGTCCACGGCGTCCCTGGCCGTGAGCACCACCTGGCCGACGGCGCCGCCGGGGCCGGCCGGCAGGCCTTTGACCAGGATCTTCGCCTCTTTTTCCCTGGCCGGGTCGATGATGGGGTGCAGCAGCTCGTCCATCTGCGCGGGAGTGATCCGGGTGACGGCCTCCTCGGCGTCGATCAGCCTCTCGCGCGCCATTTCCACCGCCATGCGCACGGCGGCGGGGCCGTTGCGCTTGCCTACGCGGCACTGCAGCATCCACAGCTTGCCGCGCTCGATGGTGAACTCCAGGTCGAGCATGTCCTTGTAGTGCCTCTCCAGCCGCTTCTGGAAGGTGTCCAGCTCCCGGTAGATCACGGCGAACTGTTTCTCCAGGGACGGCAGCCCCGAGGTGTGCTCGGTCTTCCCGGCTTCGTTGATGGGATACGGCGTGCGGATGCCGGCCACCACGTCCTCGCCTTGGGCGTTGGGCAGCCATTCGCCGTAGAACACGTCCTCGCCGGTGGCGGGGTTGCGGGTGAAAGCCACGCCCGTGCCGGAGTCCTCGCCCATGTTGCCAAAAACCATGGCCTGGACCGTGACCGCCGTGCCCCACTCGTCGGGGATGCCCTCGATGCGGCGATAGGACACGGCGCGCTTGCCTTTCCAGCTCTGGAACACCGCGCGAACGCCTCCCCACAGCTGCTCCAGGGGGTCCTCGGGGAAGTCCTTGCCCAGGACCTCCCGCACCTTAGCCTTGTAGACCCGAATCAGGGCCTTCAGGTCCTCGCCCGTGAGCTCGGTGTCCTGCTTCACGCCCTTGGCCTTCTTCATCCTGTCCAGCTCGCGCTCCAGCTGCTGGCGGATGCCCATGCCTTCGGCGGGCTCCAGGCCCTCGGCCTTCTCCATGACCACGTCGGAGTACATCTGGATGAGGCGCCGGTAGGCGTCATAGACGAAGCGGGGGTTGCCCGTGGCCTTGATGATGCCCTCGGCCGTCCGCTCGTTCAGGCCCACGTTCAGGACCGTCTCCATCATACCGGGCATGGACCTGCGGGCGCCGGAGCGCACGGACACCAGGAGCGGGTTGCCCGGGTCCCCGAACTTGTGGTTCATGATCCGCTCGATGTGCGCCAGACCTTTCAGGACCTGTTCCTGCAGGCCCGCGGGGTACTTGCCTCTGCTGCCGAAGTAGTCCACGCAGACCTCGGTGGTGATGGTGAAACCGGCCGGGACGGGCAGGCGCAGGTCGGCGTGCCCGGCCATCTCGGCCAGGTTGGCGCCCTTACCGCCCAGCAGGTTCTTCATCTTCTCGTTGCCGTCGGCCCTGCCGCCGCCGAACAGGTACACATGCTTGGAGGACGCTTTCGCCTTCGCTTCTGGACTCATACGTTCTGGCCCCTTCCTTGTATTAGTGTGTTGCGTGGTGTTTATGGAGTGTAAAGCATCGGTCTGCAAATAAATACCCCAACAGGTGGATCAAGTCAAGACGAGGTGAAAACCGCACCACCGCGGACCCCAATCAGTAGGGCTTGCCGAGGTTTAGGGAAAAAAAGGCCCTTTCCGCCTGTAGGTCGTAGCCGGCGGAAAGCATGGCCTGCAGGGGGATGAGCCCCCAAAGGGCGGCCTCGCCCTGCAGGCTGACCCCAAATGCGGGATCCAGTCTCCGGGACAGGCTGGTCGCCTCCTCCCACAGCACGTCGCCGAACAGGGAGAGTTCCAGGTTCTTCAGCAAGATGCTCTCCCACAGGGGCACCGCCAGGCCTTCCGGGGCCAGGATCAGCTCGCCATTGAAAACGGCATAGGAGTCCAGCGGGCCGCCGGGAACCGCTCCCCGGAAGAAATCGTTGTAGGTTGGCGCCTCCTCCCCCTGCCAGCATTGGTGGAGGAGGGCCCGGGTGAACAGGTGCACCGACCCGGCCAGCCGTTGCCGGAGCAGCAGCTCCGCCTCCAGGCCGCTGGCCGCTGGCAGGCGCCAGAACGCGGACAGTTCCGCAGCGGCCAGGGTACTCGGCGAGCGCAGCTGCAGCCTTGCACCGGAGGCAACCCGGGCCTCCGGCTCCCCCTCCGCCAGCGGAACCAGGAGCTCCCCCGCCAGGAAGGCAGCGGCGGTGAGCCGTTCGGCGAGCTGGAACGGCAGGCCGGCTTGCAGCAGGTGGTAGCTGACGGGCCGTTCCGCGACCCAGTCCGCCAGCGTCAGGAAGGCGTAGTTCTGCAGATCCAGGGTAAGCCGGCCGCCCACCGCGGTGGCCAGGTTCAGGAAGGCCCCCTGCCGGGAGCGGGCGCCGGTCAACAGGCCGAGGCGGACGCTGCTGTAACCCGCCTCGTAGAGGTAGCTGGCCGCGGCGTAATTGGCCTGCTCCAGCCGGTTGCGGGCCCGGTACAGACGCAGCGCCACCGGGTGCAGCTGCACAGCCCCGAACCCGCGGGAGAGAGGCAGCGACCGGCCTGAGGCCAGCCGGCGCTTGATCGCCTGCCAGCGCTCCCGGTAGAGCTCGCCCACCTCGGCGCGCGCATCCCGCATAGGGAGGCGGACACCCGTGTCCGCGAGGTAGCCCACCAGCTCCTCGATGCGCTGGGAACAGGAGTCGTAGCCCCTCTGCTCGATCTCCTCCAGCTGGTGCCAGCCCATGAAGCTGAACTGTTCCACATCCGTGCGGATCAGGAACGGCCGGAAGCGCTTGATGTCCACCACTGCGGTGCGGCTCTTGCCGATGTTGATGGCCATGTTGAAGACCGTCAGCGGGTCGTTGGGCTCCAGCTCCCGGTTGTAGAAGGCGGTCGAGGAAATGACCGCCTCGGAGAACCCCGCGAAAGGCTCCAGGGGAACCAGGTTGCTGATTCCCCCGTCGATAAGCGTGAGGCCGTCCCGGTCTACGGGCTCGAACAGGGCCGGGATAGCGATCGCGGCGTGCAGGACTTCCGCCAGGCTCCCTTCGGCGACCAGCACCCGGCGCATGCTGCGCAGGTCCTCACACACGGCGACCACCGGGAGGGGGAGCTGGGCGATGTCCACCTCGCCTATCAGGGCATGGACCAGGGCCAGCAGCCCCCGCAAGTCCGCGATGCCCCCGGAGGTGGGCAGCTTGAGGGTGAACAACTCGCCGAAGTCGACGGTACGGAACAGGTCCTCGATAACCTCCAGCGGTACACCCGCAGCGTACAGCAGCCCGATGGTCGAGCCCATGGAGTTGGTCACGACCACGTCCGGGTAGATCCCCTCCTGCTCGAGGCGCTTCAGGACGCCCAGATGGGCGAAGGCGCGGGCGGAACCTCCGGACAGGTGCAGCCCCACGACGGGGCGCTCGGCGCGGATCGCCTCCAGCCTCTCCTGCACCCGCCCGTAGCCCAGAAGCAGGGGCTGGTCGATCCGGAAAAACTCCTCCCTGGGCTCTGCGCGCAACGCTCCGCAGATACCTCCCAGGGCCAGCAGCAGCAGGGCAAAGGTGCGCATGAGCGATATTAGCATCGCGGGCGCACAAAAAAAAAGCACGCGCTGGTAGGCGCGTGCTGTATGCACTCCATTTTTTCTAATTCATGTAGGCGCGCAGGGGGCTGCTGCGCGAAGGGTGCTGCAGGCGCTTCAGGGCCTTCTTTTCGATCTGCCGGATGCGCTCCTTGGTCAGCTTGTAGCGGCTACCGATCTCCTTCAGGGACATCGGCCGCCTGCCGTTCAGGCCGAAGCGGTACTGGATGATTTCCGCCTCCTTCTGGCTGAGGGTCTCCAGCACCAGGTTGATCTCCTCCTGCAGGGCTTTGTCCACCACCACCTCGTGCGGGGGCTTGTAGCCGCGATCTACCACGAAGTCGCTCAGCAGCGAGGAATCCTTTTCATCGTAGATGGGGGTGTCCAGGGAGATCAGGTCGCGGGAGATGTTTATCAGGTCCGCCACGTGGTCCGCGTCCATGTCCAGCTGCCGCGCTATCTCTACGATCTCCGAGTCCCCCCTGCCGGAGCCGCCCAGCTCCTTGCGGACTTTCTCGATCTGCACCAGCTCATTGGCCCTGTTCAGGGGCAGGCGTATCATGCGGGACTTCTCGCAGATGGCCTTGAGGATCGCCTGCCGGATCCACCATACCGCGTAGGAGATGAAGTGAAAGCCCTTGGTTACGTCGAAACGCTCTATGGCGTTGATCAGGCCGATGTTGCCCTCGCTGATCAGGTCGCCTAGCGGCAGGCCCTGGTTCTGGTATTTCTTGGCCACGTTGACCACGAAGCGCAGGTTCGCCTTGATCAGCCGGTTCTTGGCCGCCTTGTCCCCTTTGGCGGCCAGGCTCGCTGTTTCCTCTTCCTCCGAGCGGGTCAAAAGAGGTATGCGGTTGATCTCCTTTAAGTAGAGGGAAAGTATATTTTCATCGTCCTGGCGGACCTCCCGGTAGGTCTGGGTCGCTTTTCGGGCTTGTACCATCATTTCCTCCCTGTAGGTATTAATATATTAAGCAAACGACATGCCAAACGAAGAAAAAGGAGACTTCTAACTGACTATGGAATATGGAGTTATAGAAAAGGTTTCAGGTCTCAATCACTTGCGCGCAGGATCGTGTCAATTCGACCCGATTCAGGATCTTCGCCAGGATTTCGGGTCAAAAGGACCCTGTTCCCAGCTCGTCTTCCCCAGGGGTGCGGCCGCAGCAGGACAGGAACGGCAGCCCGCTGCCGCAGAAGCACGGGCTTCCCCCGCACAGGCGTTCCCCGGTCCGGAAATCCACCCGGAGAACCGGGTCCTTGGCCTGGTAAAAAAGCGGAAAATCGATGGTCGTAGCCTGGAAAAGCACGCTCTTCTCCGCCGGACTCTTGCCCTCCAGGGCGCCGGAATCGCGCAGTGAAAGCCAGGCATCCCGAATGATGTCCGCCAGCATGCAGCGCTCTTCGGCGCTGGTAAAAGAGCGCTTCCCGAAGCAGCGCAGGTAGCGCATGACCTGCATTGCATAGAAGGCTTGCCAGTCATCCAGGTCGCAGGAACGCTGCTTGGCCATCCCGTACCCGTTGGCGAAGCGTTGGATCAGCTCGCGGGTCTGCTTGCGCCGCCTGGCCCGCTGGGAGGTAATCCAGGTGCGCACTGCGGAGTTGGGGAACCCCAGGCGGCGCAGCGCCATTCCGAGGTAATACAGCAGCCTGGCCAGCTCCCTGGTCCTGGCTACGGGACACTCCCGCAGGGCCCGCGAAAAATGCCCGACCGCGCCACCCGGGTCGTGGCGGCTCAGGGAGATCACCCCGCGATGATAATCACTCTTCCAGCATTCCATAATCGCAACCACAACAAATATACCTCCGGGGCCCGGCCGCCGGCAACCGCGTTTATTCCGGCGGGTACTTGTTGACGATCCTGCCGACTATTCGGTATATTCTTACGTGAATTTGCTTTCAACCCGGAAACCAAAACAACACTGATTCAGGAGGAACAAGGGAATGAAAATCAAGCCTATGGGTGACCGCGTGCTGGTCAAGATGGTGGAGATGGAGACGAAGACGGCTGGAGGCATCTACATTCCCCAGACAGCGCAGGAAAAGACCCAGGAGGGTGTAGTCCTCGCGGTCGGTGACGACGAGGCCATCAAGGTGAAGCCCAAGGACCGCATCATCTACGACAAGTATGCCGGCTCAACCATCAAGGTGGAGAGCGAGGAGCAGCTCATCGTCAAGATGTCCGACATCCTGGCGGTCATCCAGGCTTAGACTGCCGGTTGCGGCACACCGGGGAGCGCATCAGGGCGATGCGCTCTTTTTTTTTCGAATTTCCGAGAAAAATTCCCGCAGCGCCGCGAGCACCTCCCCGGAAGACCCGAACGCCGTCCGGCAGCGCGGCAGGGACTCCAGGAAGTGGGCGCCGTAGGCCCGGCGCACCAACCGCGAGTCCAGGATCAGAACGGCGCCGCGGTCGTCCTGCCTGCGCATGAGCCTCCCGAAGCCCTGCCGCAGGCGCACGATCGCGTCCGGCAGGGACAGTTCGAAAAAGGGGTTCCCGCCCCTCTCCTGGATGGTTTGCATTCTGGCCTGCAGCACCGGGTCGTTCGGGACCCGGAACGGCAAGCGAGTGAGGATCAACAGTTCCAGGGCTTCGCCCGGGGCGTCCACCCCCTCCCAGAACGAATCGGTGGCCAGGAGCACGCTGGCAGCGTCCCCCCGGAACCTCTCCAAGAGGCGTCCCCGGTCCTCCTCCCCCTGCCGCAGCACGGCGATGCCCCGAGCGGCCAGCTCCGGCGCCACGACGCGGTGCACCTGCTGCAGCATGGCGTAGGAGGTGAACAGCACTAAAGCATGCCCCTCGGTGATCGCCAGGGCCTCGCCGATGAAACGCGGTGCGAAGGCCGCGAACCCCTCCTGCTCCGGCTCGGGGGCCTCGGTGGGAATGCCCAGCAGGACGCTGCTGCCGTAGTCGAAGGGGGACGGGAACTGCTGCTCCGCGGTCTCGCGGAACCGGACTTGGTTCAAGCCGACCCGGCCCTTCCAGTATTCGAAGCTCCCGCCGACCGTCAGCGTGGCGGAGGTGAACAGGACGCTGCGGTAGGGCCGGTAAACGGCCTCGCTCATCATCGGGGCGATCGACAGCGGGGTGATGATGAAGCGCACGGAGATCTCGCCGAGCCGGTCCCTCCTGCCTTCCGCCCAGAACACCTCGCCCCGCGACTCCCGGAAGCTCTGGAACCGCTGGGCGATCTCCCCCACCGCGGCGAGGCGCCGCAGCTGGATCCGGCACTCGTAAACGTGGTAGCTTTCCACCCCCGCCTCGGGGGCATCCAGCCCGTCGGTCAGCTCGTCGAACAAGGCGCTCAGGACGGTGATCGCACGCGCCAGCTCGGCCAGGGCGGGAAGCAGCGGGGCCTCGCCCTCGGTGAAACGCAAGTTCTGCCGGTCTCCCAGAACGCAGCGCGCCGCTTCCTCCAGCTCCTGCGCGCGGGTCACGACCTCCGCCACGGCCCGCCGCAGCCCTGCGGTCCGGCCCGCAGGACCGAGAACCCGCTCCAGGCCCAATAGCAGTCCGTGGCGTTTCCGCTTTTTCTCCCTGTAGAGCCGCCCTGCGTACTTGGCGACCTGGGAGCGGCTGAACACGGCCGAAAAATAGGAAGAGGCGTTTTTTTCGATGTTGTGGGCCTCGTCGAAAACGATGTGCTGGAAAGGGGGGAGCACCGCCGCCGCCTCGAACCCGGTGCCGGCCAGCCGCATACTCAAGTCCGCGAACAGGAGATGGTGGTTGGCCACCAGGACGCGGGCGGCGGAGGCCTCCCTGCGGGCCTTGAGCACGAAGCAGCCTTCGCGGTTGGGGCAGGCGAGGCCGTGGCAGGCGTCCGCCTCCGAACAGACCCGGGACCACAGCTCGTCGCCCGGGTAGGGGGTCAAGTCCGTGCGCGACCCGGTGGTCGTGGCGCGCGACCAGTCGCGCAGGGCCGCGAGGCCCGCCTGCTCCTCCTCGAACAATGAGGCCTCCTCGAGGGCCTCCTCCAGGCGGGTGCGGCACAGGTAGTTTCCCCGCCCTTTGACCAAATAGGAGCCGGGGTCGCGCCCCAGTAGCCGGACCGCCAGGGGGATGTCCTTTTCTATCAGCTGCTGCTGTAAATTGATCGTCGCGGTGGACACCACCACCCTTTCCCCATTGTCCAGCGCCCACTGGAAAGCGGGGATCAGGTAGGCCAGGGACTTGCCCACCCCGGTGCCCGCCTCGGCGGCGCGCAGCTCCTCGCGGTTGAACCCCTCGGCCACGAACCCCAGCATCCGCACCTGGCTGGAACGCTCCTCGAAGCCGGGGTAGATCCGCGCCAGCCCCCCACCGTGGCGCAGGAGTCCCGCGAGGCGTCCGGCGTCCAGCGGCTGCAAGCGCCGCGCCTGGATCGGCTCGGCCACGACGTACACGCTCTGGACCGCGTTGTCCACGATGTAGAAACCCACACCCTGGTTGCCCAGCCGGGAGGCGACGGCGAGGTCAGGGGCGCTGGGCTCAAGCCTACCCGCGGGGTGATTGTGCACCACGACCTCGCCGCGGGCCAGGTGCGGTTCCAGAGCCGGCACGGCCTCGGCGTTGCCGCGGGCTGCCACCTCGATCCCGGCCACCCGCCCTTCGGGATCCAGGCGCCCGATGGCCAGCACCTCGTTGCCACCGGCCTCCGCGATCGCGCCGCGGAGGGCCGCGGCCGCTTCGGGGAGGAACAGCCGCTGGACGCTCATGCTCCCAGGCGCTCGAGCACTCCCTGCAGGAGGCGCGTCAATGCGGGCATGACCCGGCGGCCGGTCTCCACCACTTCCTCGTGCGCCAGGGGCCGCTGGAGGATGCCGGCGGCCATGTTGGTCACGCAGGAAATTCCCAGGACCTTCATCCCCAGGTAGTTGGCCGCGATGACCTCAGGAACTGTGGACATCCCCACCAGGTCCGCGCCCAGCTTTTCGGCCATGCGCACTTCCGCGGGGGTCTCGTAGGTCGGCCCCGGAAACGCCGCGTACACCCCTTCGGCCAGGCCTCCGGCAGCCGAGCCCGGAAAAAGCTCAACGGCGGCTTCCTGGGCGATCTGGCGCAGCTCCCGCGCGTAGGCTTCGCTCATGTCCGGGAAGCGCGGCCCGTACCCGGGCGGGTTGGGCCCGCGCAGCGGATGCACCCCCATCAGGTTGAGATGGTCGCGGATCAGAACCAGCTCCCCAGGACTGTAGCTGCGGCGGATGCCGCCGGCGGCATTGGTGACGATCAGGACGCGCGCCCCCAGGCGGTGCAGCAGAAACACCGGGAGCACCACGTCATCCAGGCTGACCCCCTCGTAAAAGTGGAACCGGCCGGACAGCACGGCACAGGTGCGCCCCAGCTTGAGCACCCCGCGATGACCTTCGACCGTCGGCTGGGGGTAGCCGGCGATCCGGTTGTAGGGGATTTCCCTCCCCGCCAATCCGTCGGCGAAGGCTCCGAGCCCCGAGCCCAGAATGAGGCCCACCACGGGCGCCTCCCCCGGGCGCAGAGGCAGGGAGTGCGCTGCCGCCTCCACTCGCTGGGCGAAGTTCGCCTGCACCTCGAGTCTCCTTTTAATTGAGCGCCTGACGCAGCTCGTCGGGGCCGCGGAAGAAACCCAACCGGGTGACGCGGCCCAGCTTCTGTGCGAGTCGCCAGTTCCACCGCGCGCTCAGGCCCGTTTCCGCGGCCAGGCGGACCATCCGCTCGTTGAGCTCGCGAGTCTCGGTCTTCTGCTGGCGCAGCAGGGACTGCAGCAGGCTGTTGTACTCCCGGTCGGGCGCAAGCCCTGCCGGGACGAACTCCTCGGGCCTGCGGCGCAGCCGCTGCACCAGGTCCTGCGGATCGTGGAAGGGCAGCTTCTTCAGCGGGCGGCCGGCCCGCAGGAAGGCGGACAAGCCTTCCTCCAGAACCCCCAGGGCGATCTCCCGACCGCTCGCCGCAGCCAGGAAATGATTCAAGGTGGAGTGGCACAGCGCCGCCGGCAGAAAGAGCAGCTGCCACAAGAAGAAGGAGCCGGCCACCGCCTCCGGCGAGTCGGTCTCCGCGACCTCCAGGCCGCCCGCCTTCCAGGCCACCGCCAGCTCCCTCAGGGCCGGGTGCCGCGGCAGGATCAGGGCGGACCTCGAGGAGGCCAGCTCCACCTCGCCGTGCTGCAGCATCACGGAAGTGAGCAGGGTGAACCCCAGCAGGGGCCGCCCGTCCTCCGCGTTCAATACCAGCAGCTCGGAGGCCCGCGCGGCCGCGGGCAGGGCGGCCAGCTCCCGCAACTGGTGGCGTTTCAGCGCGAGGATGCCCAGGTCCGGCCGCCAACGCGCGGGAGCGGCGGTCGCGGTCATGACCTTGCGCAGCCTCAGCCGGCCCCCCGGCAGGACCAGCCTCAAGCCCCGTGCGGCCAGCTCGCGCATCGACGCCTGGCTGCCGGCGAAGCAGACCTCGTGGCCGGCCTCCGCCGCCAGCCCGCCCAGCAGGCCGCCCACCGCACCCGCGCCGACAACGCAGATCTTCATGACTCCAGTATGCCCCTGAATTGCCCGCGCGGGCAACCTCATTACTTTTATACCCGCGCTTGACAGCGC
>CAZMWZ010000001.1:21481-29255 GCA_964570045.1 uncultured Spirochaetaceae bacterium | reverse complement strand
ACTTTTATACCCGCGCTTGACAGCGCCGCGCACGGCGTGATATCGCCATAGCACGGCATGGAAATTGAGTTTCTGAAGCTGCAGAGCTGCGGGGGCGACTACATCCTGGTCGACGCCTTCAAGAACGCCGGGCTGGCGAAGCTGCCTCTGGACGAGCTGGCGGCCCAGATCACCAGCCGGCGCTTCGGGGTGGGCGCCACCGGCCTGTTGCTGCTCGCCCCGGGACAGAAGCTCAGGTTGCGTCTGTCCTGCTTCGACCCTGCCGGCGCGGAGACTTCCACCGACCCGCTGGCGGTGCGCTGCGCGGCGCGCTACGCCTTCGACTCGGGCCTGCTGGGTGAGGAGGCCTCCGCAATGGAGATCCAAGACGGCTCGGTGCGGGTGGAGGTGCTGGACGCGCACAACATCACGGTCCCCTCCGGGCCGCCGGGGTATTGGGACGCCTCCGGTGCGCTGCGCGAACGCCCCGGGGAGACCTTCACCCGCACGCTGCGCCTCGCGGACCGGGAGCACAACTACACTCCCGTTGCGCTGCGCGGAGTGCAGGCGGTCTTTTTCCCCGTCGCCTCCCCGCTGGAGCCCGACCGCTTCGGCCCCGCCGTCGAGGCGGCCGGGCTGTTCGCTCCCGGGACCCAGCTGGTATTCGCCCGGCTGATCAGTCGGGAGGAGCTCAGCGTCCGCACCTGGCAGGTGGGCCTCGGGGAGCTGCTGGCTTCCGAGGGGGCCGCCTGCGCGGCAGCGGTGGCCGCGGTTCTGAACGGCTTCGGCGACCGCCAGACCCTGGTGCATCTGGAAGGCGGCAACCTTTTCGTCGACTGGGCGGAGGCCGACAACCTGGTCTACGCCTCCGGGCCGGCGGACTACGTTTTCCTGGGCACTTACTATTACGATGAAGGAGAGACAGATGAGGAGTAAGGCCGCGAAACGACTCACGGCCATCGGGGCCTACGCGTTCGAGGAAGTGGACAAGAAGGTGGAAGAGCTCAAGGCCAGGGGAATCCGGCCTATCGACTTTGGGGTCGGGGACCCCACCTCCCCCACCCCGCCGCTCGTGCGCCGGTCCGCAGCGGAGGCGCTGGAGATCCGCCAGTCCAGCGGCTACCCCAGCTACGTGGGCAGCCTGGAGTTCCGCAAGGCGGTCGCGGACTGGGCTGGACGGCGCTACGGCGTGAAGGTGGACCCGGCCACCGAGATTTCCTCCACGATCGGCTCCAAGGAAGCGGTTTTCAACTTCCATGAGGCAGTGGTGGACCCCGGCGATGTTGTGCTCTGCCCCTCCCCCGGCTACCCGCCGTACACCCGCGGAACGCTCTTCGCCGAAGGCGTTCCCTACCAGCTGCCCCTGCGCCGGGAGAACGGCTTCAAGGTGGACTTTTCCGCGGTCCCCGAGGAGGTGGCCCGCAGGGCCAAGCTGCTGTGGCTGAACTACCCCAACTCGCCCTCCGGGGCCGTCGCCGACGAGGCCTTCTTCCGGGAGGCCCTGGCCTTCGCCCGCCGCCACGACATCATCGTGGCTTCCGATGAGGCCTATTCCGAGATCTACTTCGGCCCACCCCCGGTCTCCTGCCTGAACGTCGCCAAGGAGGGGGTGCTGGTGTTCCAGTCCCTGTCCAAGCGTTCGGCCATGACCTGCTACCGCGTCGGCTGGGTCATGGGCGACCCGGAGCTGGTGGCCATCTTCCGCAAGACCAAGACGAACATCGACTCGGGCACCCCGACCTTCCTGCAGGATGCCGCCGTCGCCGCGCTGGGCGACGAGGAGCACGTGGCGGGCTTCCGCCGGGAGTACCGTATCAAGCGGGACATCCTTTGCGAAGCCCTGGCCGCTGCGGGGCTGGAGGACTGCACGCCGCCGGCCACGCTGTACGTATGGCAGCGGGTGCCCAAGGGGATGAGCTCCGTCCAGTTTGCCACGTTCCTCCTCGACGAAAAGCTGGCCATCGTGACTACCCCCGGCAGCTGGATCGCGGAGCAGACCGTGACCGGTGAAAACCCGGGTGAAGGTTACGTGCGCTTCGCCCTGGTGCCTTCCCTCGATGACACCCAGCGTGCTGCCGAACGGCTGAGAGGCCTGCGGTTCTGAGCACCGGCATGGACCGCCTATTCGACCGGTTGGGCGAGCTCCTGCGCGGCCTTCCGGACGAAGCGCCGCGGGAGGCTCGCGCCCCCGGGCCGGGGGCGGACCCATTCCTGCGCGAAGCCGAAGCGGAGCTGGAAGAATACCTGCGCACCGGCCGGCCGAAGCCCGAGCGGGGGGGCCGGGGGCGCGGGAGCTCTACCACCCCCACGCCGGAGTTCCTGCGGCCGGACTACGTCAACCTGGATCTGGACCCGGGAGCTCCCTTCGAGGAGGTGCGCAGGGCCCACAGGCGCCTATTGCGCAGGTATCACCCCGACCGTTACGGGCGGGACCCGGAAAAGCAGGCCCTGGCCACGCAGATCACCCAGCGCCTGAATGCCTCCTTCCGGCGCATCCGCGACTTCGCGCGGCGCAGCGCGGCGGATTGACAGGGAGGGGAGCATGCCCTATCCTGGGTTCGCAATCCGTCCCGAGCGTGATATACTGGATCCATAGAAATGATTTGGGCATCCCTGCTGGCCGCTGCCGGCGCGTTTCTGGTCAACTTGCTCGCCCTGCCGCTCATCCTGCGGCTGGCGCACCGCCGCAAGTGGTATGACCGCCCCAACAGCCGCAAGATCCACACCGGGCTGATCCCCCGCATGGGCGGGCCCGGGCTGTTCCTTTCCTTCACCCTGGCCAGCGTGCTGGCCGCGCTGGCTCTCCCCCGCCTGAGCGGCGTGCGCCTGCTGGAGCCGCGCTTCGCGGCCCTGTTTGGCGGGCTGGCGCTCATGCACCTGTTGGGCCTCTTCGACGATTTCAGGAGTCTCAAGGCCCTGTGGAAGTTCGTGCTCCAGATCGCCGCGGCGGCCATCATCGCCGCCGGCGGGTTCTTGATCCGCAGGATCACGCTTCCTTACCTCGGAAGCCTGTCCCTCGGACCGGCCGCCTATCCGCTCACCATCGTCTGGTTGGTGGGCATCGCCAACGCCGTGAACCTGATCGACGGCATGGACGGCCTGGCAGGCGGCATCGGCGCTTTCGCGGCCGCGGCCATGGGCGCGATCGCCGTGTTGCAGGGTTCCGCCCGGGGCGCCGTCCTGGCGTTCGCGCTTTTCGGTGCCCTGGCAGCCTTCCTGCTGTTTAATTTCCCCCCGGCCCGCATTTTCATGGGCGACTCGGGAAGTCTGTTCCTCGGGCTCACTCTGGCCGCCCTGCCCCTGGCAGGGGGAATCTCCCGCTCCTCGGCTTTCGGCACCCTCATCGTGCCCATCACGCTGCTGACCGTGCCGATCCTGGACACGGCGACGGCGATCCTGCGGCGGCTGCGCAGCCGCCGCTCGATCCTTTCCCCCGACAAGCAGCACATCCACCATAAACTGCTGGCAATGGGCTTGAGCGAGCGGCAGATCCTCACCGTGATCTACGGCATGTGCGCCTACCTGGCGCTGGTTTCCGTTACTTCAGTCATCCTGCCCAAGGAGATCAACGTATACCTGATCCTCGTGGTCTGGATCGGCAGCCTGATGGCCTACTGGGTCTTGAGCTACCTGGAGCTGAAAAATCGAAAAGCCGGCTCGTCTTCGCAGGAAGCTTCCTCGCGCGACGCCTCCGGCGGCCGCTGACCGCCCGTCCCGGCTCCTACCTCGACTCCGAAGGCTCGGTCCCGGCCAGGGGCCGGGGCTCCTGCAGGCTGACCTGCAGCTTCTTGAAGGCTACCGGCTTCCAGAACTCCTCCAGCTCCGCCCCCAGCGCGCTCAGCCGGTCGGCGGAAGCTTTGAGCTCCTGGCAGGCCCGTAAGGCCTCCGCCGAGCCGTTCAGCCCCTCCAGGGTGAGGTTGGTGATGGCGTCCACCGTCTCGCTGGTCCGCTCGATGGTGCCGGCGACCTTCTCCGAGTTCTGCACCACCTGCTCGGTGGCCTCGCCCATGCGGCTGATGCCGCGCTCCAGCGAGCCTATGGCCAGGTGCGTGTCCGCGTAGCGCTGGGAGATTCGTAGTACCGCCTCCATGGTGGAGCCCACCAGGGCGGCGATCTCCGTGGCCGCGCGGCTGGAACGGTCGGCGAGCTTCTGCACCTCGGCGGCCACGACCGTAAAGCCCTTGCCGAACTCTCCGGCCCGCGCCGCCTCGATCGAGGCGTTCAGGGCCAGCAGGTCCGTCTGGTCGGCGATGTCCTGGATCAGCTCCGTGATCTCCTCGATGCGCGTGGCGTTCTGCTCCAGCAGTACGATCTGGCCGCTGGCCTCCTCCATGGTCCGAGAGGCGGCGCCCAATTCCCCGCCGCTGGCCGCGGTGCTCTGGCGGTTGGTGAGCGCGTTCTGGCTCACGGCGCGGACCGTGGCGGCGACCTCGCTGAAGCCCGCAGCGGTGCGCTCCAACAGGTCGGCCTGGCGGTTGACTGTCGCGTACACCTGCCCCCACGTCGCCTCGGCCTCGCCGGCGCGTTGCACTAGCTCGAAGATCAGCCCCCGCAGGCCGGTGAGCGCGCCGCGGATGTGCTGCAGGCGCAGCAGCTGCTCGAACAGCTCCCCGATCTCGTCGGTGCGCTCCCGCGACAGCGAAGGCTCATGCTGGGCGGTGCCCTGCGTGATGGCGCGGCTGAAACGCAGCAGGAGCTGGCCGTCGTGGGCCAGGTCCGGGAAGAGGAAAAAGGCCAGAAGCAGGAGCGCGGCCAGACCCCCGGCCGCAAAGACCGTAAGTCCGAGCATGGCCAGTAGGCGCTGCCGTTCGAGGTGTCTTTCCCAGGCCGCCTCGTAGCGCTCCAGGTGCAGCTCCAGCTCCCGGACCCGTTCCAGTAGCGGCCGCAGCACGGCGGCGGAAGGCAGCTCCGCGGCCTGCGGACTCTCGGGCAGACCCTCCAGCACGCTGATTCCCCACTGACGCAGTTGCGAGTAGGAGGACACCACAGCGACGTCCCGGAACAGGATCCGGGGCAGGGGGGGCAATGCCCGCAGGGCGTTGAGTAGCGCCCGATAGCTCGCGGCCAGCGGTTCGTAGCGCTCGCCGGAGGGCTCCAGCAGAGCGAGGGTCGCCAGGTGACCGACTTCCCGCGCCTGGAAACGCAGGGAGGCGAAGCTCCGGCGCTCGGAGGCGGCCAGGGCGCTGCCGGCGAGGTGCAGGCACAGGTCCGCGGCCAGCAGGACGAACGCCAGGCCCAGGCAGCCGAACAGCGCCAGCAGCCTGTTGAAGATCGTCCGTTTCATGCCCCCCTCACCCCTCCAGGCCGTATTCCTGGATCTTGCGGTGCAGGGTCTTGCGTCCGATGCCCAACACCTCGGCCGCCCGGGTCTTGTTCCCGTTCTGGGCCAGCAGCTCCGCCCGGATGATCTGCCTCTCGGCCTCCGCGAGGCTTCCCCCCAGCGACAGCTTCACATAGTTCTTATCGGCATCCGTGCGAATATGCGGAGGCAGGTCCTCGAGGCTGATCAGGCTCGAGCGGCATAACACCACGGCGCTCTCCAGGCAGTTGCGCAGCTCGCGCACGTTTCCCGGCCAGGAATAATTGTACAGCGCCGTGCGGGCCTTGGCGTCGATCCCCTCGATGCGCTTTCCGGCAGCCTGGGCGAACTCGGTGAGGAAGGAGGAGATCAGCAGGGGAATGTCCTCCTTGCGCTCCCGCAGGGGCGGCAGGTGGATGTTCACGACGTTGAGCCGGTAATACAGGTCCTCCCGGAATTGCCCCTGCCGGATGGCCTCCTTCAGATCGCGGTTGGTGGCGGCGATGACGCGGCAGTCGACCTCGATGCTCTCCTCGCCGCCGACCCGCTCGAAGGTCTTGTCCTGCAATACCCGCAGCAGCTTGATCTGCACCCCCGTGCTCACCTCCCCGATCTCGTCCAGGAAGATGGTGCCCAGGTGGGCCAGCTCGAAGCGGCCGCGCTTGCGGGCCACCGCCCCGGTGAAGGACCCGCGCTCGTGCCCGAACAGCTCGCTCTCCAGCAGGCTCTCGCTCAAGGCGGCGCAGTGCACCTTGATCAGCGGCTTGTCCTTGCGCTCCGAATTGTAGTGGATGGCGTCGGCGATCATCTCCTTGCCGGAGCCGCTGTCGCCGGTGATCAGCACCGAGGCCTTGCTGGCCGAGACCAGCTGCACAACCTCGAAGATGCGCCGCATGGCGTCGCTCTTGCCGATGATGTTGGAGAACTGGCTGCGCTTCTGCAGCTCCTGCAGGGCCTCGCGGTACTGCCTCTTCACCTCCCATTCCGACAGGGCGCGCGCTACCAGCAGCGTGAGCCGGCCCATGTCCACCGGCTTGGTCAGGTAATCGTAGGCCCCCTCCTTCATGGCCTGCACGGCGCTTTCGATGGTCCCGTGCCCGGTGAGGATGATGACCGGCAGCCCCGGGCCGCCGGCCTGGGCGCGGCGCAGGAGCTCCTCGCCCGGCAGGTTGGGCATTTTCAGGTCGGTGACCACCAGGTCGACGTCCCCGCGCTCCAGGATCTGCAGTGCCTCCCGGCCGTCGGCGGCCGGAAAGGTACGATGGCCCTCCATCTCCAACAGCTTGGCCAGGCCTTCCCGGATGTTCTTCTCGTCGTCCACGACCAGGATGTTGTACTTCATCGCGGATCCTCCCGGTAGCCGATCAGGCGTTTCTCCTTCTGCGGGATGGGGAAGCTCAAGGTGACGGTCGTGCCCTCCCCCGGCTTCGAGCTCACGGCGACCTCCCCCAGATGCTCTTTGATGATTTTGTACACCAGGGTCAGCCCCAGCCCGGAACCGAACTCCCGGGTCGTGAAGTAGGGCTCGAAAATCTTGTCCAGGTTTTCCTCCGGGATGCCCACACCCGTGTCGCTCACCTTCAGCTGCAGGGTGTTGCCTTTGCGCTGGGTGGCAACCCGCAGGGTGCCGCCGTCCGGCATGGCGGCGATGGCGTTCTTCACGATATTCAGCAGGGCTTGCTTCAGGTATTTGGCGTCCAGCCGGAAGTGCGGCGAGGGCTCCAGTAGCTCCACCTCGACCCGGATGCCCGCCTGCTCGAGCTCGAAACGCAGGAACTCCAACAGTTCCCGCACCAGCGGGTTGGGGTCCTCCAACTGCAGCTCGGCGTTCATCGGGCGGACCGCGAACAGGAAGTCCACCACGATGCGGTTCAGGCGCTCCACCTCCTCCTTGATCACCTCCAGGTTCTCGGAGACCTTCGCCGCGGAGACCGTTTGCCGGCCGCCGATGGTCTTGCGGATGAGCTCGATGTGGATGCCGATGGAGGCCAGCGGGTTCTTGATCTCGTGAGCCACCCCCGCGGTCAGGGTCGTCAGCGCGGCCAGGCTCTCCGCTCTCCTGAGGCGGGCCTCCTTGGCGCGCTTCTCGGAAACGTCCTCGATGTGGATCACATTGCCCTGGATCGAGCCCTGGCGCACCAGCGGCATTACGGTCAGGGCTAGGGTGCGCACGAAACCCTCGGTCAGGGTGAACTCACGGTCGATCACCTTGTCCAGACCGGAAAGGGAGCGGCGGAAGAAGGCGGCGATCTCCCGGTCCTGCATGCACTCCCACAGCACCCGCTCGCCGAGATCCCCGGAGGCGAAGGGCAGCATGCGTTCCGCGGACTTGTTGACCAGCAGGATGCGGTCCTCCCGGTCCGTGACCACCACTCCGTCGCTCATGGACTCCATGACCATTTCCAGAAGCTCGCTCTCCGTGGCCACGTCCTCCAGCAGCCCGCGGATCTGCTCCCGGTCCATCTTGTCGATTTTGGCCAGGGCGCGTTGCAGAAA
>CAZMWZ010000001.1:0-21381 GCA_964570045.1 uncultured Spirochaetaceae bacterium | reverse complement strand
CAGGCCGAGAAAAAGCGACTCCAGGTTCAGCAGCGGGCTCTGGTTGTAGCGCTCGAAGGCCTCTAGGTGCCCGCGCAGGAGCGTGTTCCAGCGGGCGAGGCGGCGAGGGTCCACCGCGCCCTCGCGCAGTAGCGCCCCGAAGCGACCCAGGAGTTCCTGGTAGAAGGTCGCGGCGCACTCCCTTGCCTGCTTGCCCCCGAATAGCTTGGCCAGCCGGTCCAGCACCTCCGCCTCGAGCTCCTCCTCCGGGCAGCCGGCCGCGGCCACGAAACGCTGGGCTATTGAGGCGATTTCGCGGGGGTCCACCTCCTGCCAGGCCAGGAAATACTCGCGCAGGTTCGGGTACTGCTTTCCCTCTTCCCGGAAGATGCGGGAGAGGACCTCCGAGGTTTCCGCGGCGCTGCGCTCGGCGAAGGGGTAGGTCCGCAGGCGGGACAGCACCGTCGGGGCGAGAGCCGCCCGCCTTGAGGTGGTCAGGATGAGGAACGCGTTCCGCGGCGGCTCCTCCAGGGTCTTGAGCAGCGAGTTGGAGGAGGCTTCCAGCATCCCTTCCGCGCACTCCAGGATCAGGACCCGCCGGGTGCCGGCGCCGGGCGCGGTCAGGCGCAGCCAGGCGGAAGCCCGGCGCAGCAGGTGGATCGGGATGTTCTGTGCCGGCAGCCCCCGCGCCAGCTGGCGGCAGCCGGCCAGGACGGCCTCCAGCCTCTTTTCCAGGCCGGGCGGTTCCTCTCCCGCGGTATCCCCCGGCGCCAGCGCGTCCAGCTCTTCCTCCACCTGGGCGAGTGCGCCGGCTACCGGCTTGAGCCGGCTCTCCTCCCCCTCCCACAGCGGAGGGTCGAAACGGCGGGTGAGCTTCCGCACGGCGCGGATGAACAGGTAGCGGGCCGGCGGCTTGCGCACCCGCAGCAGGCAGTCCGCGGCCGCGGCGATGTCCGCCTCGAAATAGCGAGTCCCCGCCAGGAGGGTGGCCGGATGCACGAGCAGGCGCTGCTTGCGGCAGGAAGGGCAGGCGCAGGACCACTGGCCCCGCTGGCCGCAGGTGAGCACCCGGGCGATTTCCAGCGCCGTGGAGAGCTTGCCGGCGTAGGGCGGTCCGGACAGCAGCGCGGCGCCGGGGAAGCGGCCCGCCGCTAGCTCGCGCCGCAGCGTCTCCACCGTGGCCGCCTGGCCGATGATGTTCTCAAACATGGCCGAACACGCGCTCGGGGGACGGCAGCACCGGCGAGAGGAAGCGGGCGAACAGGCTGTCCCGCAGGATCCCTCCGGAGTCGAAGAAAGGCTGCCAGTTCAGGAGAAAGAGCAGCACGCCCACCAGGAGCAGCCCCTCGGCCAGCCCGAGAAAGAAGCCGATCGCCCGGTCCAGCCGCTCGAGGTCGAGCTTGTCGAACAGCGCGGCCAGCAGCCGCTCCAGCGCCTTCACCAATAGGTATAGGAGCAGGAAAAGGACCAGGAAAGCGATCAGCGGGTTCCACAGGGAGACCCCGAACCACCTGCCGAGGAGCACCGCCACCGATTTGTACAGCGCAATCGCCCCCCCGAAGCCCACAAAAAGGGCCGCCACGGAACCGAACTCCGCGACGAAACCCCGGATCACTCCGCGGATCGCCAGTACCACGATCAGGACGACGAAAACGATGTCGATGATCGCGATACTCATCCCGCACGCTCCAGCACCAGCGCGGCTACCCGCGCCGCGGCTCCGGGCCGGCCCAGCTCGCGCGCCCTGCGGCTCATGGCCGCCAGCCGGGCGGGGTCCGCCAGCAGGCTCAAGACCTCGCAGGCGAGGCGTCCTCCGCCCGCCTCCTGCTCCGGCACCACGAGCGCGGCGCCGCAGCCGGCGAAATGGCGAGCGTTCTCGATCTGGTCACCCCGGCTGGCTTGCCCGCTCAGGGGCACCAATACCGCCGGTTTGCCCAGCGCGGCCAGCTCCCAAAGGGTGTTGGCCCCCGCCCGGCAGAGCACCAGGTCGCAGGCGGCCAGCAGGTGTGGCAGCTCCTCCTCGAGGAAGGCCACAGCGTGGTAAGCCGGATGCGTAGCCGGCCGGTAATGGGAGCGGCCCATCTGGTGGACCACGAAGCAGGCCGCGGTGAGCTCGGCCAAACCCCGCGCGACGGCGTCGTTGAGGAAGGCGGAGCCCAGGCTGCCCCCGAGCACCAGCAGCAGCGCCCGCTCGGGCGGGCAGCCGACCAGCGACCGTCCGACCGCGGGGTCGCCGGCAAGCAGGGAACCCCGCACGGGGTTTCCCGTGTGCAGGACCTTGGCCCGCAGAGCCGGTCGCAGGTAACCGGCGGATTCGGCGAAGCTGACCAGCACCCGCTCGCTGGAGCGCGCGTTGATGCGGGTGGCCAGGCCGGGGTTTAAGTCCGACTCGTGCGTGAACGAAGGGATCCGCAGCAGCCGGGCGGCGGCCAGCGGCGGCACCGTGACGTATCCGCCTTTGGAAAAGACCAGCCGCGGCCTCTCCTTGCGCAGTATGGCCAGGGAGGCGAAGAAGCCGGCCGCGACGCGGAACAGGTCCAGGAAATTGGCGAGCGAGAAGTAGCGGCGCAGCTTTCCGGTGGGAATGCCGTAGTACGGGATCCCGCGCCCTTTGAGGATGTCGCGCTCAATGCCGGAGGTCGAGCCGATCCAGACCACCCGCCCCGGCCAGCGCGGGGACAACTCCTCGAGGACCGCCAGGGCCGGGAAGACGTGTCCGGCAGTGCCGCCGCCGGTGAAGACGATGCATTCCGCCATATGGACCTGACGAGCCTCTTGCAGGGAAGTGCCGCGTCGAATAGATTGAGCATACCATGAGCCCGAGAAGCCTGGCAATCGCGCTGCTGGCCCTGGGCCTGCGGGCCGGCGCCGGGGACCTGCAGGCGCCGCACCTGGAACCCGCGATCCGCGAGGCCCTCGCGGCCTCCGGGGAGCTGCGGGGCAGCTTGGCGCACGGCGCGCTGCCGAAGCTGGTTCCCTTCCTGCCCCGACGAGCCGACCTACTGGCAGAGGTCCGGGCCCTGCGGCCCACCGTGGGCGTGGAAATCCTGGCGATCTACCCCGGCACCGGCGTTCCCCTGGACACCCCCGAAGCCCTGCGCAGGCTGTACAACCTCATGCACGCGGCCAGCCGGATGAAGGGCCTGGAGTATTACTCGGCGAGCCGCAGGCGGATGCGCACCCTGTTCGCCGAGTCCTACTCCATCGACGATCCGGCGAGCCGCCGGCCCGTTCCCGACAGGGTTTTCGACGGTGAGCTGCCCGCGGAGGACCGGACCTTCCTGTTCCAGCAGGACCTGACCTTCGGCGGGACCGTCTACCGCGTCGAGTACTTCGTCGACGAAGGGGTTTTGAGCCTGCACACGGCCAACCTCACCCCCATGCGCTACCTGGGGATCCCGATGATCCGGGAGCGGGAGAGCCTGACCTGGATCTGTCTGGCCCCCTACGGCACCAGGATCCTGTTCTACGGGCTCACCTGCGGAAAAACCCTGAGCCTTTTGGGCCTGGAGAAGTCCCGGGCCCGGGAAGATTCTTTTTATCACCGCCTGAAGGCGATCTACGGCTGGTACGCTCAGGTGATCGGCCGCTGATCAGATGAGCTCGCTCTGGTTGCGCCCGCGCTGCTTGGCGCGGTACATGGCCGCGTCCGCCCTGCTGATCCAGCGGTCGGGCGTCTCCCCCTGGATGTACTGGGAGATGCCGATCGATACGGTCAGCCTCAGGATCTCGTTCTCCCACCGGAAGCTCGCCTCCTCCACGTCCTTGCGGAAGCGCTCCGCGATGCTGCGGGCCAGCTCGGAGGTGGTGTTGGAGAAAAGCACGAAGAACTCCTCCCCGCCGTAGCGCCCGGCATAGTCGTACTTGCGCAGGCTACGGGTGAGGCGAGCCCCGATCTCCCGGATGACCATGTCGCCGCAGGGATGGCCGAAATTGTCGTTCACCCGCTTGAAATGGTCGATGTCGATCATGATGCCGGTCAGCGGCAGGCCCAGACGCAGGGAGCGCTCGATCTCGATGTCGATGCGCTGGAATAGGGTGCGGCGGTTGAGCAGGCCGGACAGGGGGTCCAGCGAGGCGAGCATCTCCAGCTCCTGGCAGCTTTTTTCCAGGTCCTCGTTGATCCGCCGGACCTTTTGGTACTCCCGGCGCAGTTCGCGGTTCTCCGCCAGCAGCGAGGAGATGCGCCCGCGCCGCCCGTCGCCCGCGGCCTCGCTGCGGCCGGCCAGGTATTGGGCGTGGTCCTGCAGACGGATGACCGCCGCCCGCACCCGGGCCGTCAGCTCCAGCGGCGTGATGGGCTTGCTGATGAAGTCGTCCGCCCCGTAATCCAGCAGCTGTTCCAGGTCGCCCCTCTGCTCCAGCCCCGAGATCATGACCACCTGGATGGGCCGAAGCGAGTAGCGCTGGCGGATCTGGCGGCAAACCTCATATCCGTCCATATCCGGCATCAGCACGTCCAGCAGGACGATCTGGATGTCCTCGCCGGCGAGCAGGCGCAGGGCTTCCTCCCCCGAGGAGGCCTTGAACAGCTTAAAGCGGTCCTCGACCTTAAGCATTTCGTACATGAGATTCAGATGCTCCAGGTTGTCGTCGACGAGCAGCAGGTTGGTCGGTTCCATAGCGACCGCTATCATAATATGAAAAAAATCCCGCCGGGTCAACGCACCAGGCGCAGCAGCAGCTGGGTCAGACCGATGATCGCCCCCAGGATGGCGCCGAAGATGTTGATCCACTTTAGCTGCCGGGCGATGACCATCAGCAGCAGCTGCTCCACCTGGGCCACGTCCAGGTTGTTCACCTTGGCCACCACCAGCTCCCGGATATCGAAGCCTTCGATCAGCGCGGGAATCCGCTCGTCCAGGATGCGCAGGAGCTGGCGGGAAAGGTATGCCCCGACCCTGCGCTGGGTGGCCTCCTCGATGCGCAGCAATCCCCGCAGGGATTCCCCCCGGTGCTCCTCCAGGAAGCGGCGGGAAAAGGCGACCACCTCGGCGGCGAGGGCCTGGGAGGCCTCCGGGCGGGAAAGGTACTCCAGGGCCCGCACGCTAGCCAGCTCGGTCAGCTCCTGCTCGCCGAGCCCCAGCACGCGCTGCGCCACCTCGCCCAGGGTACGGGCCTGCTGCCGCTCGGCCCAGCGCTCCACCCCCTGGGCCAGGCGCCGCCGCAACTCTTCGTTGTCCAGCCCGGCCAGGGCCCGTTCCACCAGCTCCGCCACCCCGGACGGGCTGATCCCGGACAGCCCCTCACCGGCAGAACGGCGGCTCCAGCGTTCCAGGGCCTCCGCCGGGAGAGCCTTCAACCTTTCCAGGGTCTCGCCCCGCAAGGCGTACTCCCGCAGGGAGCGCAGGGTATCGTCGATGATCTCCGGCATCTTCTGCTCCAGCCGGCGGTCGAACTGCCCTGCGGTGACCAGGAACTTCTGCAGCACGTTCAGCTTATCCAGAATCTCGCGCAGCAGACTTGTGCCCCGCAGGGCGAGCTCGGAGCGCGTCCCGGCTTCCTCCAGCCAGTGGAACAGGGCCTCGAGCAGGGCAGGCACCAGCAGCCCGGCCAGCCCGCCGAGGGCCTGCAGGAGCTCGGGAGGGAGCAGCCCGCCCAGCGGCTCGTCCTTCTGCTTTCGCTCCTCCAGCCAGCGCTTTACGCCGCGCGCGATACGGCGCCTGTTTTCGGGGGAGGACAACAGCGGCAGTAGCCGGTCGGCCAGAATCGGGCCGAGCCCGGCCTGCCGGGGCAAAGCCCGGCCTACTGGCCGGCGTACCGGGTTGCCGCCCCGCAGCAGCTCCCCGAGTGTCAGCCCGGAAAGGCGGTGCACTCCGCCGGCGACCAGGGTGCGTACCCCGTGGATGAAGCTGCGCGAGGAGAGGAACCCGGCGAGCGCATCCGCCAGGAAGCGCTCCAGGGAGGTCAGGAGGCTTTCGCTGTCAGGCACTCCCAGGGCCGCGAGCGGCTTGTCCAGCAGGTCGCCGAGCAGCGCCTGCAGGTTGCGCTCGAGCTTCTCGCCGAATCCCGGGCTGGCCATCTGCCCCCGCACGGCATCGGCAGTGATCAGCTCCCGGGACACCATGCGCGCGATGCTCTCGGCCAGCTCGTAGCGCTGCTTGGGGATGATGCCGGGGGTGAACGGGAGGCGCACGCTGAACAGGCGCTTCTCGGTGAGCGGGCGGAAAAGCATGCGGATGGCGATTTCGTTGGTGATGTAGCCGATCGCGGCCCCTATCAGGGGGGGAGCCGCCCAGGGCAGAACCCGGCTGTAGGCGAACTCGGCCAGCGAGCGGAAGTCCATGCGCCGCGGCGTTTCAGTCCAGCTGCGCGGCCAGGCTCTCGGCCCTGGCCTTCGAATCGGCGATCTCGAGGAAGGCCCCGAACACCCAGCCGCGCAGCCCCTCGTAGCTCACCTGGTACCAGTAGGAGGTGGCCTCCTCCTGCTCCTCCTTGCGCTCCGTGCGGGAGAGGACCTCCAGCACCGCCCCGCGACGGATGTGGGCCAGCACCCGGGCCTTGGCCAGGGGCTCGTCCCGCACGCGCAGGAAGGGGGAGGTGACTACCGCCCAGGTCGAGCGGATGGACAGCACGGGGGTGGGCGGCAAGTCGATGCGCTCGGTCACCGGTTGGCGGCCGCAGGCGGCTGCGGAAAGCAGGACCAGCAGGCAGCCCAGGAGGAAATGTCTTTTTCTCATCGGTTTGCCTTGAAATTCATAGCAGATGGCCTACATTTTAGCAATATGAGAGGCCGACCCGCGGCAGCCGTGCTGGCCGCGCTCCTGTTGCCAGCGCTGTCCGCGGCGGCGGGCACCCTTGTGCCCGCGGCTGCCCGGAGGATCGCCTCCCCCATCCGCGGCCTGGCCCTGGGCGCGGGGGAAGGCGCGGGGGTAGCCCTGGCCCGCAGCCCGTATTGGCCCCTGAACGTGCAGCCGTGGTACACAGTGAACCTGAGCCTCGATGTTCCCGTGGTGAGCTTTTTCGGGCTGGGCTTCAGCCTTGGCTTTCGCGGGACGGGGGACTCCGACCCGGCCACGGGCGTCCTTTACAGGGGGCATCATGGCCTGGAGACCGGCGCCTACCTCTACGGGAGGGGTCGACTGGCTCGGACGGGCGACCGCCTGGACCTGCGGGGGGGGATCATCGCCGGGAGCTCGGCCAACTTCGAGGTCTACAGCCTGACCGAGCTGCTGTTCTTCTACCCTTCCCTCCTATGGGAGCCGTACCTGGAGCTGCACTTCCCGCGCCTTGGGGCGCACACCTTCAGCCTCTCGCTCCCGGCGCGGCTGGATTTCCGCAGGGACCTGGACCTGTCGGCTTCCGTGGGGCTGGGCCTGCGCTGGCTGTGGTACCCAAAATATAACAAGGAGCAGCCATGAGTAAAGGGATCTGGGGCGCAGGCCTCATCCTCGCCGGCCTGATCTTCGCAGGCCCGTCCGCCTGCCTGCTGAACGCTCCGTACGACAAGTACGCAATTGTTTATGGCGTCTCAATCTACGATTCCGGCCTTGCGGAAGGTGTGTATCCGAACCTGAAATATCCCGACGACGATGCAGTCGCCATGAAGGCGATGTTGATCGCCCAGGGTTACCAGGTGTGGATGCAGACCAATACTGACGCTGACCTTACTAACCTGCTCGCCGACATCGATTCGGTGGCCCTCACCGCGAAAGAGGAGGACCTGTTCGTGTTTTACTTCTCCGGACACGGTGACTTCGGCGGCAGCGGGCCGGAGCCGGCTGGCAGCGATCCCGTGACTGAATGGATCTTCCTTTACGGGTCCCTCTCCGACTCCAGCCAGACCTTCAGCGACGACCAGCTGCTCGCAGCCTTCGGTCCCATACGCGCGCGAAAAAAAGTGATCATCTTGGACTCCTGCAACTCCGGGGGCTTCATCGGCAACGAGCTGGAAGCGGACGGCGAGCCGTCCTCGCTCGTGGAAGGGTCCGAGAGCCTCGCCGAGCTGGCCGCCAGGGCCATCAGCCTGTACGCCAATTTCGACGGCAGCTCGGCCGACATCCCGCCCTGGGAGGCGCTGGTGCTCAGCGCTTCGGGTGAGAGAGAATTTTCTCGCGAGAGTCCTGATAAGCTCGGCCGCGGGCCGAAACTCTACAACGGCGTGTTCACCTATTACCTGCTGGAGGCGGAGCGGGAGGGCGACGCCAACCGGGACGGATGGGTGACCGTCACGGAGGCCTTCGCCTACACCCAGGACTGCATCTACCGGGACTGGAACTACGGTTACGGCTTCCCCTCCGACGTCTTCTCCCCGCACGTCTCCGGCGGGCCGGTGGATTACGTCCTCTTCGAGGCGCGCTGAGGACCCTGCATCTCCTGCAGGCGGAGGATCTCGTCGCGCAGCACCGCGGCCCGCTCGAACTCCAGGTCCTTGGCCAGCTCCAGCATCTCCTGCTCCAGGCGCTTGATCAGGGCCTGCCGCTGCTTGGGCACCACCACGTTGTACTGCTTCTCAATGAGCTCCAGGTCGAAGCGGGCCAGGCCCTGCTTCTCCTCCTTGTGCCGCACCAGCAGGTCCTGGACGGCCTTGGACACCGAGATCGGGGTGATGCCGTGGGCGCGGTTGTACTCCGCCTGGATGCGGCGGCGGCGCTCGGTCTCGTCGATGGCCTGGCGCATGGCCTCCGATACCCGGTCGGCGTACATGATGACCTTGCCGTTCAGGTGCCGGGACGCCCGCCCGATGGTCTGGATCAGCGAGGTGGCCGAGCGCAGGAAGCCGATCTTGTCCGCGTCCAGGATGCCGATCAGCGACACCTCCGGCAGGTCCAGCCCCTCCCTCAATAGATTTATCCCGACCAGCACGTCGAACTCCCCCAGGCGCAGGTCACGGAGGATCTCCACCCGCTCGATGGTCTCCACCTCGGAGTGCAGGTAGCGCACCTTCAGGCCCAGCTCGGAGAGGTACTCGGCCAGGTCCTCGGCCATGCGCTTGGTCAGGGTAGTGACCAGGGTGCGCTCCCCGGCCTGGATGCGCTTACGGATCTCGGCGTACAGGTCTTCGATCTGCCCCTCGGTCGGCCGCACCTCCAGCTGCGGGTCCAGCAGCCCGGTGGGCCGGATGACCTGCTCCACCAGCTGTTCGCTCTTCTCCAGCTCCTCCGCTCTCGGCGTGGCGGACACGAACACCACCCGGTCGATCAGGCTCTCGAACTCGGCGAAGTACAGGGGGCGGTTGTCCAGAGCCGAGGGTAGGCGGAAGCCGTAGCGCACCAGGTTGAGCTTGCGGGCGCGGTCCCCCTCGTACATCCCCCGGATCTGGGGCACGGTGACGTGGGACTCGTCGATGAACATCAGGAAGCGCTCGGGGAAGAAGTCCAGCAGCACCGCGGGCCTCTCCCCCTCCTCCCGCCCGGAGAGGTGGCGCGAGTAGTTCTCGATCCCGGGGCAGGAGCCCATCTCCTGGAGCATCTCCAGGTCGTACTCGGTGCGCGACTTGAGGCGCTCCGCCTCCACCAGCTTACCCCCCTCCAACAGCTCCCGGTGGCGGTCTTTCAACTCGGATCGGATGCGCTCCAGGGCGTCGGGCAGGCGCTCCTCGGGGGTGACGAAGTGCTTGGCCGGGTAGATCAGGCAGAAGTCCATATCGCCGAGGGACTCGCCCGTGAGGGGGTGGATCTTGCGGATGCGCTCGATCTGGTCCCCGAAGAACTCCACGCGCACCGCGTCCGTGGTGTAGGAAGGGAAGATCTCCAGCACGTCGCCGCGCACCCGGAAGCGCGAGCGCTCCAGCACGGCGTCGTTGCGCTCGTACAGCAGGCGCACCAGGCGCCGCCGCGCCTCCTGCGGGTCCAGGCGAGCCCCTACGGTGAGCTCCAGGCGCATCTCCCGGTAGTCCCGGGGATTGCCGATGCCGTAGATGCAGGACACGGTGGCCACCACGATCGCGTCCCGCCTCTCTATCAGCGCAGCGGTGGCCGCCAGGCGCAGGCGGTCGATCTCCTGGTTGATCGAGGAATCCTTCTCGATGTACAGGTCCTTGCCCGGCACGTAGGCCTCGGGCTGGTAGTAGTCGTAGTAAGACACGAAGTACTCGACCGCGTTCTCCGGGAAGAAGTCCTTGAACTCACGGTACAGCTGGGCGGCCAGAGTCTTGTTGTGCGAGATGACCAAGGTGGGCAGCTGCACCTGCTCGATGATCTTGGCCATCGTGAAGGTCTTGCCGGAGCCGGTCACTCCCTTCAGGGTCTGCGCCTTGTGCCCGGCATGCACCCCGCGCACGAGCGCCTCGATGGCCTGGGCCTGGTCGCCCGCCGGCTGGAAGCCGGAGACGGCCCGGAACTTCTTCACCACTCCAGGTTTGGCGGCCGCTGCGAGAGCTTCACGGTCAGGGATTGGGGCCGGCGGTTGCGGATGATCTTGACCTCGACCGTTTCGCCGGGCTTGTTGTCCTCCAGGGCCCCGAGCAGGTCGTACAGGGAGCTGACGGGCATTTTGTCGACTTCCACGATGATGTCCCCTCCCAGGTAGAACACCGAACGCCCGTAGCGCACTGGCTCCTTTCCGCCCTTGAGGCCCGCCTGCTCGGCCTGGGAGCCGGGGGTGACCTCCGAAACCAGGATCCCTTCGGGCACCGGGAGGTTGGCGTAGCTCACCAGCCGCGGGAACAGCTGCACCGGCTTGATGTCCAGCCAGCCGCGCTGCACCTTGCCGAAGCGCAGGAGATCGGGCACCACCCGCCGCGCGGTTTCCACGGGCACGGCGAAGCCGATCCCCACCGAGCCGCCGGAGGGCGAATAGATCATGGTGTTGACGCCGATCATCTCCCCCCTGGAGTTGAGCAGGGGACCGCCGGAGTTTCCCGGGTTGATCGAGGCGTCCGTCTGGATCATCTCCCGGATCACGATCCCCGACTCGGTCCTCACGGGGCGACTCAGGCCGGAGATGATGCCCGTGGTCAGGGTGCGGTCCAGGCCGAAGGGGTTGCCGATAGCCAGGACCTTCTGCCCGACGCGCAGGCCGGAGGAGCTGCCGAAGGGGATCACGGTCAGGCGAATGCCGTTGGGCTCGATTTTGATCACCGCCAGGTCGTTTTCCGGGTCCACCCCGACGATCTTGCCTTTATAGTTCAGGCCATCGGCCAGGCTGACACTCAGCTCGGAGGAGTCCTTGACCACGTGGTAGTTGGTGAGCACGTGGCCTTTGCCGTCGATGATCGAGCCGGAGCCCGTGCCCTGCTGCGGGACCGGCTCCAGGAACCAGTTGTATTCGAAGCTGACCGCGGTGATGTTGACTACCGCCGGGTTGAGGCGCTGGTAGAGCTCGATGTTGTTGGACTCATCCGGGGAAACCGGGCCGCTGTACTGCACGGGGGTCGCCGCCAGGGCCGGCAGCGGGATTTCCGCTGCTTCGGGCAGGCTGCCCATCCGGGGCAGCTTCAGGAAACCGGCCGCCCCGGCGCCGCCCAGAGCCGCTACGACGGCGGCAGCCGCGACCAACGCTACCTGCCCGCGGCTGTACAGTTTCACGCGCGCACCTTCATCACTTGCGAATATACAGGTTTCGCGGGTGAAATCCAACCGGCGCGCTAGCCGGCAATAGCCGGGTGAGCACCCCGCTATTGCGGCGCGCGAGCGCGCAGGCCCTCGACCTACGCGTAGCTCCAGAAGATGTCCGCGTCGCCGTAGCGCCGGTGCTGGATCGCTTCCAGCAGGTGATCCCGGCCGATGCTCTCCGACTCCGCCAGGTCCGCGATCGTCCTGGCCACCTTCAGAATGGCATGGTAGGCGCGCGAGGAAAGGTCCAGCTGGCTCATGGCCTGGGCCAGCAGGCCGATTCCGGCGGGCCCGGGAGCGCAGAAGCGCTCCACCAGCCCGGGGGGCAGGCGCCCATTGCGCGAAAAGGCCAGACCGGCATAGCGACGGCGCTGCAGCTTCACCGCCCCGGCGACCTTCTCGGCCAGCTCGGCGCTGGATTCCCCGGCCCCGTCCGTCATCTCGGCGGCCGAAACCGGTTTCAGCGGCACGCGGATATCCACCCGGTCCAGCAGCGCCCCCCCGAGCTTGCGCCAGTAGGAGCGCACTTCCGCCGGCGAGCAGGAGCAGACGGCCTGGGCCCTGCCCAGGTTGCCGCAGGGGCAGGGGTTGGCCGTGAGCACCAGCTGGAAAGAGGCCGGATATTGCACCGTGGAGCCGGCGCGGGCGATGGTCACGCTCCCCTCCTCCAGCGGCTCGCGCAGGCTCTGCAGGAGGGTGGCCCGGAACTCCGCGGCCTCGTCCAGGAGCAGGACCCCCTCGTGGGCCAGTGACGCTTCCCCCGGGCGCGGCGTATTGCCGCCCCCGATGACCCCTTCGCTGGAAGCGCCGTGGTGGGGCATGCGCAGCGGCGGCCGGCGGATGAGCCCGCAGGCGGGAGGGAGGACTCCGGCCACGGAGTGGATGCGGGTCACCGCCAGCGCCTCCTCCCAGCTCAGGGGGGGCAGAATCGAAGGCAGCCGGCGGGCGGCCATGGTCTTGCCGCTGCCGGGAGGGCCGAACAGCAGGAGGTGGTGCCGGCCGGCGGCGGCGATCACCAGCGCCCGTTTGAGGACGGCATGACCCCGGATATCGGCGTAATCTCCCACCGCGGGCGGGTCCGGGTCCGGTCCGTCGGGGGCAGGAGCCGGGCACTCCGCGGCGAGCTCCAGGTTCGAAACCACCCGGGCGGCCTCCGCCAGGGAGCTGATGCCCAGCACCCGCCCACGGGCCAGCGCCCTGGCCTCCGGGAGGTTCTGCAACGGCACCAGGAAGAGCTGCACCCCGTGCTCCAGCCCGGTCCCTACGGCGGACAACACCCCCTTCACGGGCAGGACCTCGCCGGCCAGGTTCAGCTCTCCAAGAACCATGATGGGTGGTGACCCGTCCAGCGACACCTGCTCGGAGGCGGCCAGGATGCCCAGGGCGATGGGCAGGTCGTAGCTGGCCCCCTCCTTGCGGATGCCGGCCGGCGACAGGTTCACCAGGATGCGGTCGGGCGGGAAACGGAAGCCGCTGTTGCGGATGGCCACCCTCACCCGCTCGCGGGCCTCCTTGACCGCGCTGTCGGGCAGCCCCACGATGTCCACACCCGGTAGGCCGGTGCGCAGATCCACCTCCACGCGGATGGGCACCCCCTGCACTCCCACGGGAACCTGGCTGATGAGGACCGCGAGCACCCTGCCTCCTGCCCTATCCAACGGGGGCGGAGCACCCGGCGCTTTTATTTTTTATGTTGCGCGATGGCCTGCCGGACCAGCCGGTCGCATTCCTCGTTGAGGGGGTGCCCCGCGTGCCCGGCCAGCCAACGCCATTCGACGCGGCGCTCCGCGGCCAGGCGGCGCAGCTGCCTCCAGAGATCCTGGTTCTTAACCGGCTGCTTGCTGGTGGTGCGCCAGCCGTTTGCCTCCCAGGACCGGATCCACCGGGTGATGCCCTTCTGCACGTACTGGGAGTCCGTGAAAATCTCCAGGGAAAGGCCTGCCCATTCCGCGCGGCGCGCCACTTCCTCCAGGGCAGCGATCACCGCCTGCAATTCCATTCGGTTGTTGGTGGTCGCGGGCACCGCCGCGGAGGCTTCGAGGCGGGCCTCACCCTTCATTAAAATGTAGGCCCAGGCCCCCGGCCCCGGGTTCCCGGAGCAGCCCCCATCGGTGTAGATCAGGATGTCGCTCATAAAGCCTCGTCGGGGAAGCTTAGCTGTACGCGGGCGCCGGCCCCCGGCAGGATGCGGATGGACCCGCCGTTGCGCTCCACCAGGGTCTTGCAGAAATACAGCCCCAGGCCGTCGTGCCCCGGCTTGGTGCTGCGGAATGGCCGGTACGCGCGCCGCAGTCCGCCGGGTTGAAAACCGGGCCCCTCGTCCTGCACGCAAATACCCACCGCGCCGCCCCCTGCCTCGATGCGCAGGCGGATTGGCCGGGTTGGGGCGGCCTCGGCGGAGTTCTCCAGCAGGCAGCGCAGCGCCTGGGCCAGTTCCTCGGGGTGGCAGCGGATCGCCGCCGCCGTGCCGCCCTCGAGGCGGACCTCGACGGCCGCAAAGCGCCTGTGCAGGTCGGCTACGGCGGCCCGGCACAAGGCCTCCGCGGAGACGCGGTGCAGGCCGCCCCCACTCCGGCCGCCGAGGCCGCCGAGCTTCCGCGCGAAATCCCGCAACTCTTGAAGACCCGACCGCGCCGCGCTCAGCTGTTCGGCACCGCTGCCGCCGGCCAGCTGCCTGCCCAGCAAGGCCAGTTGCCCGGCGGCGGCGTCGACGGGGCCGCCGATCCTCGCCGCGATTCCTGCCAGGACCTGGCGCAGATCGTGCAGTTTGTCCATCTGGAAGCTCCGCCGGTGCCTCCGGTTCAACTCGTCCAGGAGCAGCCGCAGTTCGCGGTTGCTGGTTTCCAGCCTCGCCGAGTACTGCGCCCCCCCCGCGTAGTGCCCGGGGAAGAAGAGCTTCTCCAGAAGGGAACAGACCCAGGAACGGATGGGTATCAGCACGAGAAAAAGCAGCGCGGTGACCAGGAAGCCCGCCATTGGGGGGGGCAGCCCGTAGGCCTGCCGGAACAATCCTTCCACGGGTTCGTACAGCTGCAGGAAGAAGGCGAAAATGAGCAGTGCCAGCAGCAGGTACAACAGATAGCGCAGGAGGAAAAAGCGCAAGTTGAACACCCGGTGCCGCAGCAGCCCCACCAGGAAGAACAGGGGGACGAACGCCAGGAAAAAATTGGCGAAACCACCCAGGCTGATCCGCAGTCCGGGGGGCTCCCCGAGGATAATGGGGAGCTGGTCCAGGAAAAAATAGGGGGGAACACCGATCAGGAATCCCGCCAGGATCCACTCGATCTGTCGCCGTTCCTCAGGCCGGGTGGTGCGCAGGTAGGACCAGGCCAGCAGCCCGGCGTAACTCAGAAACGCGGCGCCGTCGGCTACGTTCTGCCAGCGCCCCAGCTCTCGGTAGCGCAGGTACCAGCCGTCCCCCAGGCCCTGCCGCCAGCGCCAGAAAAGGTCCAGGCGGACGGCGATGAACCCCGCGTACAGCGCCAGCACACCGAGCATGAAGGCCAGCCTGGCGGCCCTGCTTGCCTTGGGCGCGGGGAAGTGCAGGGCGAAGAACACCATGAACCAGGAAGTGAGCTTGCCCAGGTGGATGAGCAAGTTGGAGAGGAAGCTCTCGTAGTAGAAGGGCTTGACGGCCGTGAACACCAGGTAGAACACAGCGGCCAGCGCGATCAGGTTGGAGGCCGTGTCCCCGGGCAGGCGGAGGATCAGGTAGAAGGCCATGAAGCCCAGGGCGGCGCAGAACAGCAGGGCGAACACCCAGTCCGGGCGAGCCAGGGGCAGCACCGGCGTGACGTACAGGATGAGGCGCCGGCCGCCCTCGCGCAGCACCTCCACGGCCACGGGCTGGAAGCCGCGGATCCGGGCCTCCGCCTCGACCACCTCCCGGATCGTGTTCACCGGGCGACCGGCCACCGACAGGATCCGGTCCTGCTCGGGAACCAGGCCCGCGGCCACGGCGGGGGAGAAGGGGGTCTTGGGCGCGAATACGATCTCGCCCCGGCGCACCACGACCTCCGGGTAGTTCAGGACCAGGCCGGTGCCGGGTTTGAAGAGGTGACGGGCGAAATAGAAGGCGGAGGCGCCGGTGAGCAGCACCGCGGGGAGGAGCAGCAGCAGGAAGCGGGCCCGGGTCGCGGGCCCGAGGCTCAGCCTCTGCGGTGCAGCGGCAGGCGCATCCGTAGGATCCTCCTACCTTCGAAATGGCCGGCTTCCAGGAAGTAGTCCTTGAGCGCCGGGTGACCGAAGCGCAGCACCTCCTCGGTCACGCAAAACTGCCCGGGCCTGGCGAACTCCTGGCCGAGGTGGAACACCGAGTTCAGGCTGTCGGCAACGACGCTGCCCACGTTGCGCTGGGTGTACGTCAGGTTGCCGATCATCATGCCCAGGCGAAACGACAGGAAGTTGGGGAAATGGGAACCCTCGATGTCATACAGATGTTTGAACAGCACCAGGCGGAACAGGCAACCCAGGGCAGGGCAGTCGGCGCCGCTGAAGGGAAAAAGCACGATCCCCCCGAAGCCGGTCCAGATCCACATGCGCCCGTGGGCGGGCTTCACGGCCTTCTCGATGAAGCTTCGAAAAGAGGACACGGCGATGGTCAGGTTCTTCACCCCGTACTTCTTCTCCATCTCCTCCTTGCCGTCCAGCTCGATGAACAGCAGGCCGAAGGTGTACTCCCGCTCGGGGACCACCTGGGACCAATCCGCGCCGGAGGGCAGCAGCTTGCCCCCCGTGACGCCCGGCAGGCCCAAAGGGGTCTCCGAGCGCCGGGTGCGCAGGTAGCTCAGGGCGCGCAGCAGGCGCCGGGCGCCCACCCCTTCCCGCAGCGCCTCCCGGTCCACGTAGTCCGCCGCGCCCTCGTGGAAAACCCGGGTGACGTCGCGGAGCTGGCCCCGGCGGTCGATGAGGGCGTAGGAGAGCTGGGGGCAGGAGCGGATCAGGCGCAGACAGCCGGGCAGGCGACCCACGGGCAACGTCGCCAGGTCCAGGTAGCAGAGGGTGGGAACGGCCTGGGCGTTGACCTGCCGCCGGAAATCCTTCCAGGCCAGGAACTTTACCCGGAACGCGCCGCGGGCTTTGAACGCCGGGTTGAGCTTCGGATTGTCGCTGAAAACCAGTACGTCCATCCTTTACTCCCAGCCCAGGCTGTACTGGTACAGCACGTTGCGTTTGGTGGTCCCCACCGGACGGAAGAAGCTCTCCAGCTTGGTGCCCATGTCCGAGTACACCCCCGGGGAGATGATCAGGCTGTCCGGAGCGGCGAACTGACCCTCGAGGGCCTCCAGCCTGCGCAGGGTGTCGCTGCGGATTTCCTTGAAGTTCCCGAAAAACTGGCAAGGGCCGGTGTGCACCGCCAAGCGCACGTGCAGGTCCCCGGCGAAGGAGCAGCGGAACAGGTTGTACATGAACAGCTCCAGCAGCATCTCCATGCCCGCGAGCGCCGCCTGCACGTTCTTGGCGCCGAACAGGAACGCGGCGATCCCGCCGTCGCCTTCCCAGTGCCAGATCCTCCCGTCTCGCCGTTCCACGACGGCGGTGAGCAGCCCGCGGAGGTCCGAATAAGCCTTGAGCACCTCGGCCTTGGGGTACTTGCGGACCAGCTGCGAGTTGCCGGCGATGTCCATGCGCAGGAAGCTGAACTCGTAGATCAGCCCCTCCTGCAGCACGCCCCAGCCCCGGGTCTTCATCCCCTCCCCGCCTTCGACGAACAGGCCGTACTCCTCCTTGTAGAGGAACCCCAGGCTCTCGATCTCGGTGATGATCCGGGAAAGGAAGCGGATGGCCACCGAGCGGCCCATGATCCCGTTGCGCTCCACGTCGATCAGGACCTCGGTGAAGCGCCGCAGCCGCCCCTGGCGCACCATATCCTTGACGATCAACTGCGCCGCGTCCCGCTGCGGGATGGGGATCTGCGGGGGAAAGCCTGACTGCCGGTGCAGGTCGTAGCCCTGGATGGCCCGTCCGGCCAGCTGCTCCATGAGCTCCACGGTCATGGACTGGGCCAGGGCTTGCACCATAAAATTCTGCAGGCGGGCACTGACCTTCACGGTTCCAGCTCCCGGATGTCCAGCTCCGCAGGAAGGCGCACGGGGCGCCCGGCCGGGCCGATGCAGGCCCAGGTGACTTCGGCCTCCGCGACCAGGACCTCCCCCCGGTAGATGCGCTGGCTGAAGGTGCAGCTCACTCTTCCCTTCGCCAGGGGGGCGGTGAGCACGCGCAAAGCGTCTTCGCAGCGCACGGGTGCCTTGTAGTCGATCCGCACTCGGGTGACCACCAGGCCGTACCCCCGGGCGCGCAGGTCCTCGTAGCGGATGCCGGCCTGTCTCATGAAATCATGCCTGGCGTATTCCAGGTAGTTCAGGTAGACCGCGTTGTTTACGTGCCCGTAGCTGTCGCACTCGTAGGAGCGGGCTTCCAGCGCGCACTCGTGGGTCATTCGGGGTGGATTGTAAGGCGATTGCCGCCGGCCGGTCAAGCTTGAGCGGCCGCTTACGCGGCCGCTCAAGCTTGACATGACCACCCCGCATTGCTACATTACAGGCGGTTTTCTCGCAAGCGGCGGCGTAGCTCAGGTGGTAGAGCAAGCGGCTCATATCCGCTGTGTCAGGGGTTCAAGTCCCTTCGCCGCTAATCGGTCACCAGGCATATCTGGTAGTCGCATACGTTGGTGTTCGTCGGCCCCGTGCGGAACAGGCCCCCGACCTTCTCGAAAAACCGATAGGAATCGTTCTCTCTCAGAAACGCCCCGGGCTCCAGTCGGAGCCGGCGGCTCTTCGCCAGAATCGCGCGGGAGGCGAAGGCTCCCGCGGCGTCGGTAGGGCCGTCGGTGCCGTCCGACGAGGCGGCCAGGAAGTGGATGCCTTCGCCCGCGGAACCTGCTCCGGCCAGCTCCGCCAGAAAGGCCAGGGCGCACTCCTGGTTCCTGCCCCCGAGCCCCGGGCCGCGCACGCTCACCGTGGTTTCACCCCCGGCCAGAATGCACACCGGCGCCCCGCCGGGGTCCAGGTCCCCGAAGCGGCGCTGGTCCAGGGCGATGGCGGCGTACACTTTGCCCACCTCCCGCGCCTCTCCCACAATTCGGGAGGACAGGATCACCGGCTTGTAGCCCAGAGCCGCCGCCTCACTGCGGGCGGCTTCCAGGCCCGTGCGGTTTGAGCCCACCAGGACATTGCTGACCCGCGCGAAGCGGGGGTCCTCCGGCTTGGGAGTCTCCTCCACCTCCCCCCGCAGGCCGCGCTCCAGCACCTCCCGGACCGTGTTCGGAATTTCTAGGCCATACTTGCGCACGATGCCCAGGGCATCGGCGTAGGTGCTCGGGTCGGGCACGGTCAGCCCGGAAGCGATGGCGTCCAGCCGGTCCCCGACCACGTCGGAGAGGATCAGGCTCAGCACCGTGGCGCCTCCAAGCAGGCCCACGAGCCTGCCCCCTTTCAGGCGCGAGAGGTGCTTGCGCAGGCAGTTGATCTCCCCGATTTCCGCCCCGCAGGAGAGCAGGCCGCGGGTGACGGCCTGTTCGTCACGCAGGCTGATCGGGGCGGTGGGCGCGGGCAGCAGCGCCGAACCGCCCCCGGAAACCAGCACGATCGCCAGGGTCCGTTCGTCGGCCCTGGAGGCGAGCCCCGCCAACGCGGCCGCCGCGGCCTCGCCTCGCTCGTCGGGCACCGGGTGCCCCGCCTCCAGGCAGCGCACCCGCTTTAGCGGCGCCGTGTACCCTTCCTTGACCACGACCAGGCCCTCGTCGATCCTTTCACCCAGGAGCCTTTCCAAGGCCGCGGCCATCGCGGCGGCGGCCTTGCCGGCGCCCAGCACGACCAGCCGCTCGTAGCGCCGCAGGTCGAACCGGCCCGCCCCGCCCCGCACCACGAGACTCTCCCCCTCCAGCAGGAGGCTCTGAGCCAGGAGAACCGCCGGCTGCACGGCGTCCAGGGCGGCACGGAAGATCCGGCGCAGATGCTCTTCACTATTCATAGCTTCTGCATCATACTGGAGCGGCTCCGGGCCTGCAAACATGGACGAAAACGATCCCCTGTACCTGGTGCTCGACTACATCCTCAACAAGGCCACCTCCTCCCAGCTGGAGGTCATCGGCGAGGCGCTCAAGCGGCGAACAGCCGACACTCCCGGACCCGGAAGGCTCAATCCCCGGAACATGGCTCAGCGCCTGGCGCGCAACATCGAGAAGCAACTGGGGGCCTCGCTGGACGTGCCGCAGGTTGCCCGCCGGATCGTCAGTGACCTCATTAAACAAAAGGAGCCGGGCATCCAGGAGCGGGAGCTGGAAGTCCTGCTCGACACCTGGCTCCCCGGGACTGTCACGCGCCGACCCTCAGCGCCGGCGGAAAACCTCCCGCCCGACGCGCTGGTCTCCATGGTCGCCACTTTCCTGGCCGCCGAGCGGGGCGCTTTGAGCCAGGAGGAGTCCCGGGAGCTGCCTGAGGACTGGAAGGATCGCTACTGGCAGTCCTTCCCGCCCCTGGTCCGAGAGGCCGTCGAGGAGCTGCGCCAGGGTCAAACCACTGAATCCGAGTTCTGGGCGAAGCTGATCGGCCGCCTGCAGCAGTAGCGCCATGCCCGGGACCGCCTCCAACCACTCGCTGGACCGTCACTTCGGCCGCAACCTCGCCGGCATCTGCGGCGTAGAGCTGCTCTGGGGACTGGGGATGCCGGTGCTCATCGAGTCCACCTTCCTGCAGCTCTTCCTGCGCAACCTGGGGGCCTCCAGCTTTCTGGTGGGCCTGATCCCGACCCTGATGTCCGCGGGGGTGGCCGTCTTTTCCCTGAGCTCCTACTCGCTTACCGTCCACCTGGTGCGCAAGCGCGGCGCGGTGATCGCGGTGCACGTGGCGGCGGCGCTGCCCGTCCTAGTGTTCGGGGTCGTGCTGGCCTTCACGGGCACCCGCCCCGCAACCCTGCCGCTGTTCCTTGCCGCCTACAGCCTTTTCTCGATTGCCGTGGGTCTGATCCTGCCCGCCTGGCAGAACTACCTGGTCAAGATTTTCTCAGAAAATCGCTCCATCCAGGCCATGGCCCTGATGATGATCGTCCAGAGCGCCGCCAAGCTTGCCGGCAGCCTCTGGCTGGTGCGGGTGGTGGAGCGCTACTCCTTTTCAGCCCTGGGTTCCAGCCTGGTCTTCACCCTGGTCGGGCTGGTGTTCCTGGCGGGCAGCTTCTCCTTCCTGCTCACCGTGGAGGAGCCGGAACCGCTGGCGCCGCAGACCGCGGGACTGCGCTTCAGTCACTTGCGCTCCCATGCCGGTGGCAACCGGGGGTTCCTGCTCCTGCTGGGCACGGACCTGGAGTACTGGGCCCTGGCCGGGGTGATTTCCTTCTACGCCAACTTCGCCACGGAGTACTGCGGTATCCCGCCCGCGCTGGCTTCCGGGCTGTTTGTGGCGTTCGGCTACCTGGGCGGGGTGCTGGCCAACACCCTGCTGGGGTGGGCCAACCTGCTGCGGGTGCGCGACAAGTACCTGGTCACCAAGGGCCTGGCGACGGCGGGGATCGTGCTGCTCGCCGCCCACCCCGCGCCCTGGGTATTCTACCTGGCCAGCCTGGCCTTCGGCGCGTCGCGGGGCACGCGCCAGATGGTGTACGCCCCGGCCGTCAAGCGGCTCTCGGGCGCGAGCGACGCCACGCTGTACTTCGCCATGGCCCCCATCCTCTCGTTGCCCTTCAGCACCGGCCTGCCCCTGGCCAACGGGGCGTTTCTGGACCGCTTCGCCCGCCTGGGGGGCTGGTCCTACCGCAGCCTGTTCCTGGCCATGGCCGCCTTGAGCCTGGCGGGCATATTCTTCACTCTGCGGGTTCCCTGGAAGGGTCCGCCCCTGCGGACGGACCAAAAAAAAGACCCCTCTGGAAAGGGGTCTTCCGAATAGCAGGGGCAGGACTCGAACCTGCGACCTCC